>NZ_CP036501.1:2421651-2724358 GCF_026230195.1 Candidatus Paraluminiphilus aquimaris
GCTGACAGCGGACGAAATACTCGCCTTTTGCCAAGATAAGCTCGCTCGCTTCAAACAACCCAAAGCGGTGGAATTTACGGATATTATCCCTAGAAACCCGAGCGGAAAGATCTTAAAACGTGTGCTGCGCGAGCAGTACCCTACCGAGGCATCAGAATAGCCCCAAGCTCGCCCCCTACCGCTATCCGCTGGGGTAGATCACGTCGTCAAAGTGGCTTGCGGGCTTACCGGCGCGAATAGCCCCACAGAGGCTGTAGCTTCGTCCTTGCTGACAGTATCGAGCCAGCTGGGTGTCTGATGACTTTGTGTCAGGGTGGTTTTCAACAAAGCGGTCTTTGTCATGACGCTCTGTGAGTGCGACCTTCTGCGCTTGAATGCCATCTAGCACGCCCCAAAACGGGCCGCGATTTGCGCTACATCAGGTACGTCTTTACCCGCGCTTCTTATCCCACTTCCGCATTAAAAAAGGGCTTTAGACAAGAATCTTGCACTAGGGCCTCACACGGCGGGGGCTTTACACCGGGGCTTTACACCAGGGCTTCACACCGGAGCCTTACCTAAGGCCTCACACCGGGAATTTACACAGTGACGCTACACCGTAACCCTACACTGGGACCTTACACCTGAGCCCTACAAGAAGTGACAGCATGACCTTATATGCATGCGCCCATCCTAGCGCGCTAACCGCCCCCAGCCCCCTTCAAGGACTCTGCGTCCTTAAATAGGCGAGCCGGGAGGGATCGTGAGGTTATCCGACGTGTAGGCCTCAGGGTCATCAATGGCAGCCTGAATACGCCTAGCGAGGAATTTCATATGAGCGCCACTTTGAGCGCTCTTTTTCCTCGCCCTTTCTGCGCGTCGCTGAATCTTATTGAGTGCATCGAGCGCGTCTGCCCGAACCTGAGGTGCAGCCGCGGCGTTGCCGAGCAAATCAACAAGCTGATCAACCAATAAGAGCTGAACGGCACGTTCAATACTCAGCAGTTCAGGCTCCTTTGCTTCAGGCCATCGATCGTCAATCAAAATACTGAGCACGTCGCCAAAGCTGGGTAATGATGTATCCACACGGTGCTGGTTATTCAGTCGCGCCGCACGCTTAGGGTCTGTGAGCTGCTCTAGCGTAATCAGGGCCGCCGTTCCCGCAGCGGCTATAGGGTCGAACACATAACCGGTGTGTCGAGGAAACAGTTCTCGACTCGCACCCGACTGTGGCGGTCGAGGGGGAATGAGCGCGGCGACTCGCTCGGGAATGTTAAGGGCGCCTGGCTCAAGCGTGGCGAGCATGGCCGAGAGTGCCGCACGCTGCTCACCCACGGGGACTCTTTCATTCGGAATCTGGCCGTCACCCCGCATTGCATACGTGAAGCTCTGTCCGCCCAGCACCGTCGCCGCCGCTTGGACCTGATAGCGATGCATCAAAAATGCTGGCACTAACACGTCCTCGAGTGACGCCATCGCCCGACCAGGCTGGATAGCCCTCTCTGAAAAGTTTCTGAGCACGACGGCACGCAACTGCATGATCCGGTTTAACTCTGAAACGGGATCACCACCGTTATCCCAAAGGCTGCCTTTGGGATGTGCAGGTCCTGCATTCACACTTCGTCCGATTCGTGCGTGTTCATCCGCAACAAAGCTCAACCCAGAGGCAAGTGTTTCTGCAATGATCGTTGCGCGCCCTGCTGCATCGGACTCATTGTCAGGGAAATCTTGATAACCCCAAATAACCGCTCGCTTGTCCCACGCGCCAATACCCACCTCGTAGGCCTCATTGAGTACTACCTGCCCAGCCTCGTCGAGCGTCACGAGCGGATGGGGGTAGTCCATAACCGATGCTCGACCATCGGCGCTTGAAGAAAAATTGTGCGCAATACCCAAAGTGTGGCCCACTTCGTGCGCCGACAGCTGACGAATCCGAGCTAGCGCAAACTCACTTAACTGATCTACAACGCCCCCAGTCTCGTCGTAAGGGCTGATAAGCCCCTCGGCTATTAGGTAGTCCTGGCGTACACGCAGTGAACCCAAGGTGACATGACCTTTCAAAATTTCCTCAGTGCGCGGATCTCTGATGCTCGAACCGTACGACCAACCGCGCGTTGATCTATGCACCCACTGAATCACGTTGTAGCGAATATCCATTGGGTCAGCTTCAGGCGGCAGCACTCTCACTTGAAAAGCGTCTTTATAGCCCGCGGCCTCAAAGGCCTGGTTCCACCATGAAGCACCCTCAATGAGGGCAGATTTCACTGGCTCGGGGGCACCGGAGTCGACCCAATATACGATCGGCTCTACTGCCTCACTGACGGTTGCTGTCGGGTCCACTTTCTCGAGTCTGTGTCGGCGGGCAAACGCCGACTTGATGGGCGCATCGATGGGACTTGCATAGTCATAAACAAGTGTCGCCTCACCAGAGTGAATGTAACCGGCGCGCGGGTCATAAGGCAGTGGCTCGTAACCGTCGTCCGGCAAGCGGATAAATGAGTGATGTCCATGAACGGTTATCGCGTCCGCGTTTGGAGCCACAGTGCGTAGAATTTGACCTTTTGACTTGCCGGAAAACGTAAGGGTTGCATCAATTTCAGTATTGTCAGGAAACGACTTCGTCCTGGGGAGGTACAGACCGGATCGACTCTCATCGACGCTGTAAGACCCCTCACCGCGCGCAGCCAGCAAATCGGATATACCCGTTGCGTCGCTTAAGGCGAACTCGGTTAGATCAATAACAAGTGACTGGGTATCAGACTCGATGACCGAGAACCCCCAGATAATCGACTCGGCAAACGCCTCCTCGACAGCCCGACGCTCCTCCATCGAGTCGGATCGAGCCGTGTATTTGGTATTAACGGCGGTCAAAAACACCTTTTTCCCAACCCGTCGAAACTCGACAAGGTAGGTATCCCCTAATCGACCACGATCAAGACCTAGATCGTTCGACCCTACGCCGTGTGATAAGCCGTTGTAGTAAATAAATGGCCCTTCGATGGCGTGAATATCTGCGTAAAGTCGGCCTTCTTCCCCATCCCAATACAGTGGCATAAAACCTGGCATGTGCTCGGCTGAAGCACGTACTGACTCAACCTTATCACTTGTTCCATCCGCATCAAGGGACCACGCCCACTGGCTCAGAAACACCACACCTAAAACGACAAACCGACGCATACAATCCTCCTGAAGATGGCCAAAAGGTAGCACGTCAACAGACATCTCAAAAGAGTCGCGCCTTCAGGTAATCGCTACAAATTAAGGATGAGAAGTTGAGTCAGAAAAAGCGCGGCACGCCCAGCGGATGCGCCCCATGACCCGCCCACAACTGATGCATAAACAGCGGGCACCGTTAGCGTATTGAGTGCCCTATTTATTGTGCGCGTTTGAGCGAACAAACGGCTCAATCGTGAAGGGTAATGGTGGCGACTTGCGATGCTCGCAGTAAATCGTTTGTGCGGCTGCCCACCAATAAACTGCGCCAGGGCGAGTGGCTATAAGCTCCCATGATCAACAGATCTGCTTCGCGCTCCTCGATCGCGCGCGTGACAACCTGCTCGGGGTCGCCAGGAATAAGCGATGCATCGACAGAAAAACCTTTAGCGCGCAGTGTCGCGTCAGCCCACTCAAGATGCTTAGTGGATTCCTGAGTGCGCCGCCCCGACATGATGACATGCACAGGTAGGTCTTTGAGGCTGCTTCGCGACGCAATCAATTCCACACCGCGGCGCGTCATTTTTCCTCCATCGAACGCGATCAGTAAACTACGAGGTGTTCTGAAATCATCGGTTACCGTGAGGATGGGCCGCCTAATCTGGCGGCAGATAGACTCCACATGTCGCCCAAGATCACGACGTGTACGGGAAGCGGACTCGCCGCGTCGCCCCAAGACATACATCGCAACCGATGCTTCCTGTTCTTTTAGGGTTGTGAGTAGCTGACCGTATCGCTGACGCGTATCAATGGTGAGCTCAGAATTTTCCTCACAACGTGCCTTTAACGTATTTAAGAACAGTCGGCCTTGCTCACGAACGGCACGATTTTTTTCGCCTTCTTCTGTGGATAAGCGCTCTAACAGATGCTCTTGCGCATCCATCTCAAGCGAACCACTTCGATCAATACCTGAGGCGACCTCTTGATGACGGTCGATCACATGAAGTAGTTCGAGCGGCGCCGCCAAATGCTCGGCCGCCCACGCGGCATAGTCTGCAACATGTTGGGCGTAATCTGACTGGTCCACACAGGCGAGAACTTTTTTCGAAGAACGCATTAGAGAGCCTTAATGGTCGAGGAGTAAATCATCAGCACCGTCCTTATCATGGATCCCAAATCGATCAACCATCGTGGCACTCGCTTCGTTTAGACCGATTACCTCGACCTCGGTGCCCTCGCGGCGGAACTTGATAACAATTTTGTCGAGTGAGCTGACTGCCGTGATATCCCAGAAATGCGCTCGACTGACGTCAATGTAAACCTTATCGATAACCTCTTGATAATCGAAGGCTTGAGAAAAACTATCGGCGCTCGCAAAGAAAACCTGACCAAAAATAGTGTAACGACGTGCCTTTCCCTCATCGCACGACGCAGAGTCGATCCGAAGGATACGCCCCACCTTATGCGCAAAGAAAAAGCCTGACAGTAGAACACCCGTCAAAACACCCTGAGCTAAATCGTGCGTCGCCACCGTCACCGCTACCGTTGCGAGCATAACGACGCTCGAGCTCTTTGGATGGCTCTGAAGGTTTCTGATCGAGTCCCAATTAAAGGTACCGATAGACACCATAATCATCACAGCGACAAGCGCAGCCATTGGAATCCGGCTTACCCAATCACCCGCAAAAACGACCATAACGAGAAGTAAGAGACCTGCCACGAGCGTCGATAGCCTGCCACGTCCACCGGATTTCACGTTGATCACCGACTGTCCAATCATTGCGCAGCCAGCCATGCCACCAATAAAGCCCGTCGCGATGTTGGCAACCCCCTGTCCCACACACTCTCGATTTTTGTTGCTAGAGGTATCCGTTAAATCATCTACGATCGTGGCAGTCATCAGCGATTCCAGCAGTCCAACAACCATCAATGTAGCGGCATAGGGAAAGATGATTTGCAATGTTTCCAGCGTCAGTGGCACATCTGGCATCAAAAACTGGGGAAGGCTATCGGGAAGTTCACCCATATCGCCAACCGTCCGGATGTCGAGATCCAGTGCGATGGCGACAATGGTGAGTACCACGATGGTAATAAGCGGTGACGGGACCGCCGTAGTCAAACGAGGCAGCCCATATATGATGCCAAGGCCTGCCGCTGTCATCGCATACACCTGCCAGCCGACATTTGTGAGCTCTGGTAGCTGCGCCATGAAAATAAGAATCGCAAGCGCATTGACGAACCCGGTAACAACCGAGCGCGATACAAACCGCATAAGCTCTCCGAGCCGAATCCAACCAGCGATTATTTGCAGGACACCGGTGAGGACAGTGGCCGCAAATAAATACTCAAGGCCATGCTCCTTGACCAACGTCACCATCAGCAGCGCCATGGCGCCCGTTGCAGCCGAAATCATGCCGGGCCGTCCGCCGGTGAACGCGATGATGACCGCAATGGAAAACGAAGCGTACAGCCCAACCTTTGGGTCTACGCCGGCTATGATAGAAAAGGCAATCGCCTCAGGAATAAGTGCCAGCGCTACGACAAGACCTGCGAGCACATCATTTCGAACGTTTGAAAGCCACTCTTGGCGAAATTTTTCCATCTGATCTTCTAAAGGCCCTAGAAATTTAAAAAAGGATGCAACTGCGTTACGCGCACGCGAGGGTGGCGGATTCCTTAGTCGTTAGGTGGGACGAACGGCCGCCTCGCTCTACTCGATAGCTTGGATCGAGAAGCTTGTTTACCATGGGATGCCATTCGCCGAAGGCCGCTATCTTACATGAAGACACCTAAGCCCGACATTGTGTTTATTGCAGGCACTAACGACGCCTGGCTTGGGCCCGTTGAGCGCTTAATCGATCATCGTTTGGAAATGATGACGCTCGACCCAACCCAGTCCATTCCACAGGGCTTAGATGTGTCTTCAGTGCAGATAATGGTGGCCTCCCCTAAGGATGCGAAGGCCTTTGCCCCGCTCTTTCCTAACTTGAGATGGATTCAAAGTACCTGGGCCGGTATCGACGCTTTGGCACAGAGCATCCCTGTTGGCGTCGCAGTGACCCCCTTAAAAGGTGTATTCGGACAAGCAATGTCTGAATTTGTGCTCGGCTGGATTTTGAGCATCGAGCGGCAAATCATGCAACGCGCGAAAGCGATGACATGGGACCCGAGACCGGAGACCGGTGTTCGAGGCAAAGTGATGGGGATTTTAGGTACGGGCAGCATAGGAAGCGCCATCGCAGCCGCCGCAGAACCTCTAGGCATCCGGTGCCGGGGCATGAACTCAACAGGGGAATCAAGACCGGGCTTTGAGCAGTGTTTCAAAAGCGGCGATCAGCATTTCTTTGAGGGCCTAGACTACGCTGTCTCCGTACTGCCCAAAACCCCAGAGACGGATCATATACTGGGCGCATCGGCTTTTTCGGCAATGAACAACGAAGGGGTTATCATCAACGTTGGCAGAGGCAATGCGGTCGATGAGGATGCACTTTTAAGCGCGCTCAATAGTCACCTACTAAAAGCCGCAGTGCTCGACGTGTTTGATGTTGAGCCGCTGCCGGAGCGACATCCCTTCTGGCAGCATCCACGCGCATTTGTCACGTCCCACACTGCAGCGCCAACGGCCGCCGACTCGGTGGCCGTTGCCATGAAAACAAACCTTGACCGATACCTTGCCGGCGATACCTTACAAGGCCTCTACTCAGAAGCGAAAGGCTACTGAGCCACAGCGATAATAATCTCATTTCGACGCATAAAAGGTAGCGTCCAAGGCGGGTTGTACTGATTGAGCGTGGGCTCGCCTAGCGGCTGTATACCCTGCTCGGCTAAAAATGAACGCAACATCTGCCAGTGTTTTTCGGCCTTCTTGTCGTTGACCCATCCGCTAAAACGAATCACCGCAGCGCGATAGGCGGGCTCCTCACGAAAATTCACACGCGCATCGTTTGGATTCGGTAGATCAGATAAATCAAACTCGCTTGGAACAACGAAGGCCATTTCAGCATCGGACTCGGTTGGCATGGTGCTTTGGACAGGTGCCGTCATGGCTATTTCCTGTTGTCGCTCGTTGCCCCCAAAAATGTAGCCAGCCAAGACTCTAAAGCCTGAATTTGAACCCTCTGACATATCGGTAAATGCCAAAATTCTCGATTCGTAGTCTCTAATTTCGATTGACTCATCATCCCAGGACTGCACAACCGTATATTCAGGCTCCTCAATAGCTGTGGCCGACCAACTGGTAATCAGAACGCAAAGTGTCAGTACGGTAGTTAGCACATATCGCATAAAGCAAAAGCTCGCTGAAAAAGAATTGAGCTGTTGTTACGCGTGCCCAGCGACTCAGATCAAACGAAAGTCGCTTCTGATAGGGCCACCGATTGCATCGAAACACGCTTTCCACTGTCCAGTGTCCGCTGTCCGATTTCAGCAAAGCCGAGCATTCGGTGGAAGTGGACAGAGTGTGCATTGGGTGGATCGATATCCATCTCAGCGGTCATCACACTGCAGCCGGCACCCAGAGAAAGCTCAGATAGGTATCTGTAGAGCTCCCTGCCGATGCCTTGGCCCCTCGCCTCGCTCGCTAAAACGATCCGATCGACGTAGACCATGTCGGAGACCCGGTCGTCGAACCACTTGTAGTTACCATTATCGTATGGCGCACCGTTTGTCATGGCTATGACAAAGCCCAGCACTTCATTTGGCGCCTCAGCCACGAGGCAAAAGCTGCTCAGCTTGAAAAGCTCGCGAAACCGCTCACCGTCCATAGGGCTAGTAACTGAGACGAAGACTTCATTAAGCGCTGTGATCGTGTCGGCATCATCAGCCGTTGCATGCCTAACAATCATTCAGGGATCCCCGATCCGAAAACACACAGCGCTCTGAGGGCATCAAACAACTTAAGCGTGTAAGTGCCCGTAATGATGATCATAGTCAGCTTGGGCTGCCGCAATCACTTCAAGCGCCTGGTCGCGCCCATAGACAACGTCGACATTGATGTTCGGGTTTTTACCCGGCACTTGCTTGTAGGTTGAGAAATAATGCTGAAGACGCTCAACGATGATGGAGGGCATCTCAGCGAGATCCTCTATATCACCCCAAACATTATCACCGTCGAGCACCGCAATGATCTTGTCGTCGGCCTCGCCACCGTCGATCATCTGTATTCCGCCAAGCACTTTAGCCTGCAAAATAATGTCAGTGCGGTTGATATCGCGCTCTGAGTAGACACAAATATCCAAAGGATCGCCGTCTGCTTCCTCAGTGCCAGCGCACCGTGCCGCAACATTCTCAGCGCAGTAAGTGCGGGGGATGAACCCATACAGGCAGGGTGGCGCAGCCGTCGTTCTTTGGGCGCGATCAATCATCAGATAACCGCTGTCTTTGTCGAGCTCGTATTTGATCGTGTCGCCGGGGAGCGATTCAATGAAACCAGTGACCACACCTTTGTCGTCTCCTGGGTGAGCCGCCATACCGTGCCATGGGTGACGTCTCCACCGTGCAAAATCGCCGTTGTTGTACATTCGAAATCTCCGTATTCGTCAAAGCAAGCGCGGACTGTATCGACAAATGCGACACATCGCGCGACGGGCGCGAATATTACGCGACTTCTCACACGACTTACAGCGCCGCGGCTGTGTTAGAATTACACGTCTGGGGCGTACCCAGAATTCACCTAATTGACTATCACTGAATGCTCTGCAATTTCGTGCAGGCACCGGGGCTCTGCTATGCATCAAGTTCGCACATACAATGCAATCTCGACTAAAGGACTTGAGCGACTGAGTCCCGACTGCTTCGAAGTCGGTAGCGACCTGTCACAGCCCGATGCGATTTTGCTGCGCAGCCACAAGTTAAGCACCAGTGATATTCCTGAGTCTGTTAGTGCCATCGCGCGAGCGGGCGCGGGCGTGAACAATATCCCCCTCGATCACTGCACTGGCAAAGGCATTGTTGTATTCAATACCCCGGGCGCTAATGCCAATGCGGTAAAAGAACTCGTAGCCGCAGGCATGCTCCTGGCATCGCGGGATATTGTCGGAGGGATGAATTTTATCTCGTCGCTTGACCCACAACTTGGCGCCGAGGAAATGGCGCCCTTGCTCGAGGCGAGTAAAAAGCAATTTGCGGGGGCTGAGCTTCAAGGTAAGACCCTTGGCGTTCTCGGACTTGGTGCGATTGGCAGCTTAATTGCACGGCTTGGTCTCGACCTTGGCATGGAGGTGGTTGGTTATGACCCAGCTATTTCTATTGAAGCCGCTTGGCGGCTCCCAAGTTCTGTGAAAAAAATGGACAACATGCAGGCGCTCTTCTCTCGCTCAGATTACGTGTCTTTGCATATTCCCGTGCTCGACAGTACCCGAGGTCTGATAAACGCCGACACCTTGGGCCACTTCAAGCCAGGCGCCTGTCTACTCAATTTCGCCCGAGAGCAAATCGTCGATACAGCATCTGTGGTCGATGCGCTCAATAAAGGCCAACTTCGTAAATACGTGACTGACTTCCCAGCACCCGCATTGGTAGGACGCAGAGACACCTTACTCATGCCACATATCGGTGCGAGCACCCAAGAAGCGGAAGAAAACTGCGCGGTCATGGCCGCTGACCAGATAAAGGCGTTTTTAGATCATGGCAATATCAAAAATTCCGTAAATTTCCCGGCGATAGAGCTAGAGCCCAATTCCAATACCCGACTTGCGATCACTAACGAAAATGCGCCCGGCGCACTCAGTCACATTCTCAATGTATTGAGCGACGCCAAAGTCAACGTGGTTGACCTCCTCAATAAGAGCCGTGGTGACATTGCCTATAACTTAATTGATGTAAACGCGTCCCCCACATCGGACTTGTTAGGTCAATTACGGGCTCTGCCCGGTGTTATCAATGTTCGACTGCTCAGCGGAGCCTGCGCTTAAAAATTGCGACCAAATGTCGCGCCGGTATTGTTAAGCCCAACTAAGATGCGTTAGCGTTCAAGAACGAGACGACTCGACGCTCCATGTTGCACAAAGCCTTTTGCTTGAACGGCACGTAATTAGGTGAGTCCAGTCCGACTGCGCTACGCGCAGCCAAGTTACCGATTGAATACAAGAGACTCATAGGAAATTACGATGCCGTCGTTATCTGGATACGTAAAAATAGTGCACCTCGCAGGTGCTGCTCTATCCCTTACCAGTGTGTTGAGCGCAACTGTACTGGCCTCACCTATTGTACTGCCGGGCGCACCGGGTCAACCCAGCCAAACGCTCAGCCCTGAGGATGCGGTCAAGATTACCGATACTAGCTTCTCTCCCGCTGATGTGAGCTTCATGCAAATGATGATCCCGCATCATGCTCAAGCATTGGAAATGGCCGATCTGGTTGAAGCTCGCACTAATCAGCCCGCTCTTTTGAATATTGCCGGTCGCATCAAAGCCTCACAGAGCGACGAAATCGACTTTATGGAAGGCTGGCTTACCGATCGTGGCGAGTCACCAATGGCACACGCGCATCACATGATGAGCATGCACCACAAAATGGAAATGGGGATGGCGACGGATGACCAAATGGCGGCTCTCGCTGCCGCTGAGTCGGTCGACTTCGACCGTCAGTTCTTAACACTCATGATTCGCCACCATGAAGGTGCCGTAGACATGGTGGAGGACTTGCTCGATAAACCCGGCTCTGCCTACGACCCCGTCTTGTACGAGTTTGTGGGTGATATCAAGAATGACCAAGCCGTCGAGATAGACCAGATGAACGGCTTATTGGTGAGCCTGTCTGATGACCCCAGAGCGAATCTCAAAGCAGGGCTCATGGATGCGGGCATCGCCATTAAGAATATGACGCTAGTTGCCTCGCTTCCAAAACCTGCCGGGTTTATCGACCCCAAGAATCCGATTGAGATGTCAAAGGGGCCCGAGCACAAACCCAAAACGGCCGAAGAAGACTCTGAAGAAGACACCGCAGAGGACGCGAAAAAGCAGTCGCCGGTTGAAGGTGGCTCACGCAAGCGATCGCCGCTTTTGAGTTTTAGTAATACAGATATGGCGTTCTCGGGCGATACCTTGGTAGCGGGTAGCTATCACGGTTTCAATGTCTATAACATCAAGGAAGATGGCGTTCCCGACTTGCTCAGCTCGGTCGTCTGTCCAGGTGGTCAGGGCGATGTCAGTATCGTGGGCGACCTTCTGATCATGTCTGTTCAGGAAACCCGCAGTCGCTTAGATTGTGGTCTACAGGGCATTGCTGAAGATGTCAGCGATGAGCGCTTCCGCGGCATTCGCATTTTCAACATTTCGGACCTGGAAAACCCGGTACAAGTCGGCGCAGTTCAAACTTGCCGGGGCTCACATACTCACTCTGTGGTATCGGGTCCGGGCGACGATGGCAAAATCGTCGTATACAACTCGGGGACTTCAAGCATTCGAGAGCGTGAGGAGATGGCCTCTTGCTTTGATGATACGCCGGGTGATCCCCGGACTGCCCTATTCCGAATCGATGTTATTGAGATTCCTGTGGAGGACCCATCTGCCTCACGAATTGTTCACTCCCCTACGGTATTTGCGGACGAGGAAACAGGTGCAATAGCGGGCCTTTGGCGTGGCGGCGACCATGGCGATGACACTCAGGAGACACGAACGACGGATGAGTGCCATGACATCACCGTATTCCCCTCTAAAAACCTCGCTGCCGGCGCTTGTTCAGGAAACGGCATCTTGTTTGATATTACCGATCCCTTGGATCCAAAACGCTTGGATGCCGTCTCAGATAATGGCTTTGCTTACTGGCACTCCGCCACCTTCAACAACGACGGCACCAAGATCCTCTTCACCGACGAATGGGGTGGCGGTGGCCGCGCTCGTTGCCGTGCATTCGACCCTTTAGATTGGGGTGCAGACGCCATATACGACATCGTGGACGGCAAATTGGTGTATCGCAGTCATTTTAAAATACCTGCGCCGCAGCGCGAGTATGAAAACTGTGTAGCCCATAACGGATCGATTGTTCCTGTGCCTGGGCGCGATATTTTTGTTCAAGCTTGGTACCAAGGCGGCATCTCCGTTATCGACTTTACCGACTCCTCTGACCCCATTGAGATCGCCTATTTTGACCGTGGCCCGATCGACGATAAGGAATTAGTGACAGGTGGTTTTTGGTCGACCTATTTTTATAAAAACCATATCTACGGCACAGAGATCATTCGCGGTCTCGATGTACTTGCCCTAGAGGAAAGTGAGCACCTCTCTGCAAACGAAATTGCCGCAGCAGGGCTCGCCGACTTGGACGGCGTTTTTAACCCGCAGCAGCAGTTCCCTGTAAGCTGGCCTGATCATCCTGTAGTCGCCTTGGCGCTGCTCGACCAGCTGGCAAGAGAGACGCCTGAAGCAAAGCATGTTGCGGCGGCATCGAAAGCCATGGCGGCCGCTTTGGAGACCATTGAAGCCGGCCAATCTGATAAGCGCGCCGTTCGTAATATCGAGAAACTTGCGAGCAAGGTTGCGTCCAGCGGTGGAGAATCGGCGGCTCGGGTTATGCGTGGCGTTGCCGCACAACTCCGCTAATCAGAGGACAGATTGAGCGCATGGCACCGTCCACAAAATCGCTAGCAGCGCTCACAGAGCTGCTCACCAAGGGACGGCTCCTTTGGTGGGCCATTTTTGCATTGGGAAGTAGCCTGCTTGCCGCAGCTTTGTACTGGCAATACGTCCTCGGTGACGATCCTTGTCAGGTATGTATCCAAGCTCGCCTCTGGGCCGTTGGCATAGGACTCGTTGGTGCATTCATGCTGATGCTCCCCGATACCCTGCTGTATCGGCTAGCGGGGTTCGCTTTGACCCTATTAACCGGCGCGGGCATGGGTGAGCGCGCCTTTTATCTCTATGAAATCGAAAACTTTCGAGGTGATGGCAGCTGCGAGTTTACCCTTGGCATGCCCTCCTGGTTCGCTGTGGACCAGTGGTTCCCTGCTTTATTCGAAGTGCGAAATATCTGCTCATACACCCCGGAAATCGCCTTTGGCGTCAGCATGGCGGAGGCTTTAATCGGCATCGCCGCCGTTGTCTGTGTGCTGGCTTTGCTCGGATCCGGCCTCTTGATCAAATCCGCGCTTGCCACAAAGACCGACTAGACGCGCCGCTTTGCCGTAGAGAACAAAAAGTCGGGCTTACCCAACAAAGAAGCCACCGTCGGTGTAAACGAAGTCAATCGCTGTAACACGACTCACATCCCTTGCAGGCTGGGTAGCTGGGCTAACCCCCGCTAAACACTTGTCCTAAGTCCCTAAAAACAAAACGGCCCCACAACTCAATGCTGTGGAGCCGATGTTGGGCCGTAGGTAAGCACAGCCCTTGGTAAACTATTGGTGGTGATCTTAGCTGTTTGCGCGCTCGCGCTGAACATCGTCCAGATAAGCACGAAACGCCGAGGTGTACTGCAGCGACCAGAGTACGATGTACGCAGCGAAAAACACGGTGATATCGATGCCATCAAGCAGCGTCGAGGCGAGGAACATGCCGAGCACCAGCGCTCCTTGAAGGGTTAGTGATAATACAGCTGGGATATCGATAAGTATTTTGTCCATAACTTCTCTCCCTAAAGTCATGTCGATTGAGTTCGTGCAAAAACTCGTCACCGAGTTAACGCCCCCGGGCGCCTCGCAGAACAACGAGACAAACTGTTAATAACGCCCTTGTGTCATGTACGCATATACTGAGGTGCAAGGATCAATATCTCACCCTTTTGAATCAGAACTATGTCTTTTATCCCACACGACAGTTTGATCTGCCCTATCGATGACCTGCCTTTGCAGTATCGAGATGGCTCATTGTCGTGCCCAAGCGGACATCAATACGATATTGGCAAACCCGGTTATGCGAATCTCCTCAGTGTTCAACACAAGCGCTCCAAGGCACCAGGCGATTCAAAAGACATGGTCAGAGCACGAAACGCATTTCTGGCCAAAGGTTACTATGAACCAATCGCAAACCGACTTGCGCAGCTGCTTGAGCACATCGCGGGCGATGAGTTGACTGTGGTCGATGCGGGCTGCGGCGAGGGCTATTATCTTGAAGCCATCGATTCACTGCCGGGTAAGCAACTGCACCTTGTTGGTTTTGATATTTCAAAGTGGGCGATTCAACGAGCTGCTCGACGCTGCGCAGCAACTTGGCTTGTCGCCAGCAATAAACGCGTTCCGTTGGCTGACGAGTCAGCTGATGTCGTACTCGATATGTTTGGCTTCCCTGACTTCGACTCGTTCCAAAGGATCTTAAAGACCAACGGCAGGCTTTTCTGTGTTACGCCCGCAGCACAACACCTCATCGAACTGCGTAAAATCATCTATCCACACGTAAAACAGACCAGTGGTCGCGATTATCCAGCGCCATTTACCCTCGTCTCTCGTGAGACTTTGACGTACGGGCTAACCCTCGTACAGCAAGATTTAGATAACCTCCTCGCCATGACGCCCCATTTGTATCGAGCACCAAAAGAGGGGCTGGCTCGCTTGAAAAACCTGAAGCAACTTGAGATTACAGTTGATATTAACATTGATGAGCTCCGGCTTCATTTCTAGCTCACGGAAAACCTAATTCCAAACGTCGCTGCCGAGGGAGGTCACTGATTCCCTGAGCGCTACGTGCGGGTAACTGAAGACACCTTGCCCACAACTCATCGCTGATTGAATAATTTTACGGGGCATTGTTGCGCAAATTGTGACGCACCGATCGAAATCGATTAGCCATACCGATGCTTCCCGACGATGCGCATCCAAAACTTGACTGTGACTGCGGTTGCCCTATTGTTGGACGTGGTGGAGGGGTTGCGCTCGTAGTCGTTACCCAAACCGCACAATACATATAAAAATACGATAGAAAATCTAGCGTTCCGACCACAGAAGAAATCGGTCCGTAAAGAGGAGACACTCGTGAATCAAGCCATCAAACGATCTAATTTGCCCGGTTATGACAGGGCTTTCAGCACGCCTCTTGGCGACTTGGACCCATCGAATCCTCACTTGTGGCCATCGCAGGAGATGTGGGCGGTCTTTGAGCGCCTGCGTAATGAAGACCCGTTACATTATTGCAAAGAAGGCTGGATGGCGGACGAGCGGCCCGCCGACATGGAGCCAATTGGACCCTACTGGTCCGTAACGCGTTACGAGGACATCATGGCGATCGACACGGATCATCATCGCTTCTCGTCGGAACCTGCGATTGTACTGCCAAACCCTGCTGAAGATTTTCCGCTACCCATGTTCATCGCGATGGATCAGCCTAAACACGATGTCCAGCGGCAGACCGTCGCACCCATTGTGGCCTCGCCAAGCTTGTCGCAAATGTCGCAGGTTATTCGTGAGCGGACGCAATACGTGCTTGATAACGTGCCCATCAATCAAGAATTCGACTGGGTCGATACGGTATCCATCGAACTGACTACCATGATGCTCGCAACGCTCTTCGACTTTCCCTTTGAGGATCGACGAAAGTTAACGCGATGGTCAGACGTCGCGACTGCAGGGCCTGAAACTGGCATTGTCGAGAGTGAGGAGCAACGTCGTGCCGAACTTACGGAGTGTGTGGAGTACTTTTTGGGTCTATGGCAAGAGCGCATTGGCGGTAGCGGCCATGACCTCATCACGATGCTCGCGAACGGTGAGAAAACGCGCGATATGGATGCCGTCGAATATTTGGGCAATCTGATATTGCTGATCGTGGGTGGTAACGACACGACCCGAAACTCAATGTCTGCTTCTATTTACGGGTCGCACTTGTTCCCTGAGCAGTGGGACAAAGTGAAAGCCAATCGTGATCTAATCCCTAATACAGTTGCCGAAATTATCCGCTGGCAGACGCCGCTGGCTTACATGCGAAGAACAGCACTCGAAGACGTCGAAATGCACGGAAAGACCATCAAAAAGGGCGATAAAGTCGCGATGTGGTACGTCTCGGGCAACCGCGACGAGCGAAAATTTGAGAACCCAGATGTGCTGGACTTCGAACGTAAGAATGCGCGCAACCACGTATCCTTTGGGTTCGGTATTCACCGTTGTTTTGGTAACCGCCTCGCAGAACTTCAGCTTCAGATTCTTTGGGATGAAATGCTAAAGCGCTTCTCTCGGGTCGAGGTTGTAGGTGAGCCCAGCCGAAATATCTCGAGCTTCGTAAAGGGCTACACCAAGATGAAGGTGATTGTCCGCGACTGAGCGGACTGCGGTCGCATCGAAACGATATTCTGTGCGACCGCCCTCAAACACCACACATCGCTTCCCTTTAGCGACAGTGACACGCAAGTAAGATGCTGTGAACCAACCGCCGCGACGATCGACAAGCACTGTTTTTCATCGCTCGTGCGACTCCAAAAGTAGCGCAGGCGCTCAGCGGGAAAACGAGGACACATCCACTGGGGTCATAGCCAAGTGTCTATCCACCTCCATGCCACCTCTTGGCTACAGCGATGCGAGGCTTCTTGACGCCTCACCCTTGCGTTGCATGCAGCCTCAAATAGACACGACAAATTCATCGCGGAATACCCATCACCAAGTAGACAAGGTCGCCTTATGACGAAACGTGCAACACAATTATCGGCCTACCAAAAAGCATCCTTTTCTGCCCAAACGAGAGAAGGACGATCCCTTTCTCACGATGTGTATTCCCGAGGTTTGGGTGCCCCTATAGTATTGATTCAAGAACTCCCGGGAATTGGTCAAGAGACGCTAAGTCTAGCCGATAAACTCGTCGACGCAGGTCACGAAGTTGTTATGCCGCACCTATTTGGACCGCTTGGGAAAATCTCAATTGGAGGCAATCTCGCGCGGGTGATGTGTATGCGCAAAGAGTTCCGACTCATGGCGACTGACGCCTCGAGCCCGGTTGCTGACTGGCTGCGTTTACTGTGTCGTCAAGTCCGCGATACCCGAGGTGTAGATGGTGTGGGTGTCATTGGTATGTGCCTTACCGGGAACTTCGCTATCACTTTGATCGGGGATGACAGTGTATTGGCAGCTGTTGCCTCCCAACCCGCAATGCCCTTCTTTAAGCAAGGTGCACTCCATATGTCGCCCCAAGAGATTGCGAGCAGTAGAGACGCGTTGGAGGCGAAAGGTCCAATGCGTGTCCTTCGGTTTGAAGATGATCCACTTTCAACCGTCGAGAAATCCGAATGCATTCACCGGACTTTTAATGACGACGCCCATGAGCGTGTGAAGGAGATCGTCTTACCCGGAAAAGGCCACTCTGTCCTCACACTTGATTTCGTAGATGAAGCGGGCCATCCCACCTATGAAGCGTTGCAAAGAGTGCTCAATTATTTCGGCGAGAAGTTAAGAGCGCCCCTACGTCAATCCTGACATCCTAGGCTATACGAATTGCCACATTAGCCGTTCGTAAGGCACTAGGAAAATCTATTTTCAGACAGACAATACTCATCCAGAAACAAGTGGTGGGTTAACGCCAAGCCCTTGACAGCCAAAAGCTCAGGGATTCAAACGCGACTGTAATGCAGCATGAATGAGCGGCAAACTCAGGCCACCTGGTATGGGAGACGGGATGCTGGTAGCGTCGAGTGGATCCGAACCCTCTGCAAGCTCCTCAGAATCGGAAAAGCCATCATTATCATCGTCCTCGTCTGCATTATCGCCGATGCCATCGCCGTCAGAGTCGCGTTGCTCAAGCGAGTTTAAAGGGTAGAGATCTTCCTCGTTGAGCACACCATCACCGTCAACATCGTTCGTAGAAGGTGGGCTCCAAATAATCTTGCTTTCTGGCAGTCGCTCCTCAAGAACATAAACGGTTAGTGAATGCAAAATCTTACCGCCCAAACCATCAAGAACGTAAAAGTCGTAGTTATAGACGCCGGCTGGCGTAGACGCACAAAAGTCGAACTTGTTGTCTCTGCGACTTGTCAGAGGGTGCTCACCAACAGGTAGATAAGACTCCAAACTAAAAAATGCCATCAGGTTTGAACCGACATAGAGGAGTGGATCTAGTCCTGCAAAGTCATAAGGATCGCACTCACCCCCAACGAACTGGCGATTCATTATTACCGCAGTATCAGCAAATGTAAGGTCCTCGACCGTCAGATCCGCCGATAGACGAACATTCGACTCCTGAAAAATTAGCTGAGGCGACGTCTCAAAATAATCGCCTGGCCGGATAATATGCGTCACGTTTCGGCCGCCCAATCCCTCAGCGTCATCAGAAACTCGGTAGCGTATTCGCCCTCCTGACCGCGTCATAAGCCCCGGTATTACATTTGGATCCACCAAGCTCTGATCATTGTAAGTAATCAACTCACCTGTGCTTGTCTCAAATTCCCAGACAAAACCTCTTTGATAACTGAGTCCCTCGAGGCTCAATTCCGGCCAAACAAACTCCATGGGGGCTTCTCGGGAAACCTCGTCGATTAAATAATAATGGGCGTTAGCCATGGGTGAGGTAACGCAAAACCCGGAATTGCAAAATCCGGTCTCATTATCGGTATCTGCAAAGTTCCCAATCCCATCATCGTCAGTGTCTAGCCACTCTGCGCTATTGAATGGGAACTTATCAAAAAGATCTTCAATGCCGTCATTGTCGTCGTCAGTATCAGCATTGTCCCCAATGCCATCTTGGTCACTATCGCTGACCTCGTCAGCATCCAGCGGGAAAGCATCCTCGTTATCGCCAACCCCGTCCTCATCCGAGTCTTTTGTCTCTAGCGGGTTGGTGGGAAACGCATCGGCGTTATCGCCCACCCCGTCCTCGTCCGTATCCAACCACTCGCTTGCATCTAGAGGAAAAACGTCCTCTTCATCTAGGTAGCCATCGTTGTCGTCGTCAGTATCGGCATTGTCCCCAATACCGTCGGCGTCGTTATCAAACCACTCGCTTGCATCAAACGGGAACTGATCAATGGGTGGTAATTTGACGGACTCTACACGTTGGTCTTGCAAATTAAACTGATTGGCCTCCGGCCCCCAACACTCGAGATTATTTTCAACCGCTGCGCAAGCAAAGCCCTCGCCCACTGCGACGTCATCTGCAATAAAATCGAAGTCTGTTGTTGGTCCACTTGAGCCTGATTCCCTGTCATAACTTAAGCATGTCGTACCCTGCTCGTGAGACACACAGACCTCAGAGCCCACGTCGAATGAATTGATTCCATTGAAATAAGTGCGTCTCGGCGAGTCCCAGCCAGAAGGTGCCCAACAGTTAATCGCCTCATCGCCCCCATAGCGGCCTTTTACACAGACCAAGTTATCACCGGCTTTGATGTCTACCGGATTATCGGTGTAATGCGTCGATAACGACTCCCCCGTTGTACTCACACAAGAAACCTGCTCGCCTGCCTCCATCAAGGCGCAGGTAAAGTTATCACCCGCCGCCACTCGGAGAACACCCGTGATTCTTGAAACGTCCGTATTACCCCAGCAAAGCGCATCCCCTTCTTGCATGGCGCAAAAATGATCTGAATAACCAGTCAAATTCTTTCTGCCAGGATAAGAAGGCAAAGGTGAGGTCATGACGTTACTACCCGGAGTGCCGCACAACAATTGCCCGTCCGTGAGCACGCAAAAACTATTTTTCGCAACGGCTAATTCCTCAAATCTCCATTGATCAATATTGAGAAAACTCTTGTGTAAAGCGTCGCCTATGGAATCGCACCACAGACCATCTGCTTCAGTGCCACAAATACTTCGTGTCCCCGCATTTAGAAGTGGTGGTTTTGGCGAGGTGGGGTCTATGTAACCATCGTTATCATCATCTAGATCCTGATTATCACCTGTTGCATCACCATCGAAGTCAGCGGTTTCCTCAGGATCAAAGGGGAATGCGTCAGCGTTATCACCGACACCGTCTCCATCAGAGTCTAGGGTCTCTGTCGGGTCATCCGGAAACGCGTCTTCATCGTCCGCGACACCATCACCATCGCGATCAGTCTGAACGACTATCACCAGGCGGGTAACCGACGAGCTGTTATCTGACTGATCTTTTACGGTGTAGGTCAATGAATAAGCATTAGCCTCCTGACTGTTTACCGCGCCCTGAACAGTAATGTCAGCGGTTATATCGCCCGCCACATCATCCACTGCAGTCGCACCGGGATCAATGAACTCTGTACCTAGCTGGATCTCAAGCTCACTCTCTCCAACAAGCGTCAATACGGGCGGCGTATCGTCGCCAACAGGCACTGATAACTCACTCTCGACTCGCTCCAGTGTGCCGTACACATCAAAATACGAGGCGGCAACCGAAATCTGACGACCGAAGGTTTCTTTGGTCAACTGAAAGGAATCGACCCCTTCAAAGACGACGTCCTCGGCATCTGCGTACCAGGTGTAAATCACTTCCCCCAAGCCGTCCTCATCGGCAAGATTATTGGCTGCCGTTAGGGTGTCACCGACAAAAGCGGTGCCTTCAAGGGATACTGTGCCGGTGGGTTGGTCGTTAACGTTCTCCACGATGTCACTAACGCTGCTGTCGACTTGCTCGGCTACACCGTAACCATCGACGTAGCGGACTCTGGCTACTATGCGATCACCTACCTGATTTTGCGTTAGGGTCAGGCTCGTAGACGTGGCATTTAGAATCGGTGTGCCGCCGGCAAGCCATTGATAAGTAAATTCCCCCAAGCCATCATCATCGGTCAGATTATCGGTGGACACTGTCAGCGTCTCGTCCTCTCTCAAGAGACCTGAAACAGACACACCACCTAGGGGGGCGTCGTTAACATTCTCAACAGCCTTCGTAGCCAAGCTGACTACTTGCTCGACTTTACCAAACCCGTCGGTATAACTCGCGGAGACCGTGATTTCACGTCCAACCTGCGCTTGTTCGAGCACGAGCAATGTTCCTGCTGCGCCTGTAATTGGCACTGCGTCCGCCAGCCATTGATAACTAATTGCCCCAAGTCCATCTTCGTCGGCGAGCGTATTTGATACCGACAACGACTCGTCCTCGCGGGCCAGCCCTGCGATAACAACTGTCCCAGTCGGCTCGTCGTTAACGTTAATGACAAGCGCCGTTGGCAAACTCGTCACACTCTCATTTTCGCCAAAGCCATCGGTGTATGACACGGTCACCGTTATGGCCTTACCGACTTCGCCTTGGGTGGGTGAGAATCCTGCATTAATGGCATTAAAGATCGGCGTGCCATCAGCTAACCATTGGTATTGAAATTCGCCCAGACCATCCTCATCCGCAAGCTGAACTTGAACCGATAAGGACGAATCTTCCTGAGCAACACCTACAACACTGACCGTGCCGGTTGGCGCATCGTTGATATTCGCCACGCCGGCCGCTGTTGGTTCACTGGTGACTGACTCCTCAAAACCATAACTGTCCGTGTAGCTTATGGTTACTGAAATCCGTTTACCTACCAACGCCTGATCCAGCTGCAGCGTAGCACCAACGGCTCCCTCGATGACTTGACCATCGGCCAACCATTGGTAAATCAGCTCGCCCAATCCATCCTCATCAGCTAGTGTGTTTTCGACCGTAAGTACCTGCCCTTGCTCAGCCAGACCAATTACGTCCACTGATCCCGTCGGCGGGTCGTTGACATTCACAACCGCTTCAGTTGCTTCGCTGACCGCCTGCTCACTGGCGCCATAAGCGTCTACATAGGCGATGACGACGGATAGGGTTCTTCCGATCAGCTCGGCAGATAACACCAATTGATTGCTGGTTGCACCCTCGATATCGACATCGTCAGCACGCCACTGATAGTTAAACTCGCCTAAGCCATCATCATCGGTGAGCGAATCGAGTGCCGTCAGCGTCTGCCCTTCCTCCACCACGCCCGAAATGGTGATCTCGCCCTCTGGCGGGTCATTGACGTTTGTAACCAATTCAGTTTGATCACTACTAACGCTCTCGTCTGTCCCAAACCCATCGGTGTACCTCACAATGACCGAGATAGCGGATCCGACCTGTGGCTGATCTAGCATCAAACTAGGCCCAGTGGCATCAGGTATCACCTGATTGCCGGCGTACCACTCATAACTGAAGGACCCAACTCCATCTTCATCGGATAGGGTAGAAGTAACCGAAAGTGTTTCATCTTCAATCGGGTCACCGGATATGAGGACATCCCCGACTGGCGCATCGTTGATATTCGCAACCGGGAGCGTCGCCGCACTCTCAACTCGCTCGATCGCGCCATACCCGTCCGTATAGCTAATCGCTACCGAGAGCGAACGGCCAATGTCGAGTGGTCCAAGGGTATAGGTGGTGTCCGTAGCACCCGAAAGCTCAACCCCGTCAGCCAACCATTGATAAGTGAACTCACCAAGTCCATCTTCATCACTGAGATTATCGCTAGCCGTGAGTGATTGATCCTCCTGTGCGACCCCCTCAATCGTGACGCTCCCCACAGGACTATCGTTAGTATTGAGAATTTCTCTGCTTATTGAGCTGACCAGCGAGGTTACGCCACCAAACTCATCAGTAACAGTCACCTCAAGTCGAAGCAGTTTCCCAACATAACTTTGCTGCTCGGGAACGTTAAGGGTTGCCGACGTCGCACCGAAAAGGTCTGTCCAGTCATCAAGATTATCGGCATCGGCTGTTTGCCATTGATAACGCTGATCAACAATCGCGCCATCGGGGTCACTGAGAGTGACGGAAGAGCGTGCAATACCGCCCTCCCTTGGTAAATCAATGATTGAAACCAGCCCTTGCGCGGGCTCATCTACCCCGATGACCGAAATATCGAATCGTCTTACCTGAAACTCACCCGAGGAGAGTGTCGCGCGAACAAAGACCACTTCTGTTTGATTGAGCTCAAAATCAATTAGCGAGCCATCCGCCACGCTGATTACGCCAGTCTGGGGCTCAATCTTAAACGGTCCAGCCACAACCTCCTCCGAGCCGGCAGCGGTCGTTACCAAGGAATATACGGTCCCTTCATCAGCAGTCGAAATGACAGCGGTAATGCCTACAGGAGTATCGACTGCCGCGCCCTCAACGACACTATCTGGACTGGCGTCCGCATCACTGAAACTCCCGAACAAAGAGTTTAGAGGCCCATCATCAAACTCAAAGACTTCGGCATTAACAATGTTATTTTTCTCGCCCGTTGCCAGTTCAGTAATCTGAGTGACATCTGCGAGGTAGCTAACACTGTAGGCCGACTGTGGACCCACAAACACCACCGTATCGTTGCCGGCGCCTCCATCGATAACATCATTTCCAGTGCCTGGATAGATGACATCATCGCCGGTGCCTCCTCTTAGATCGTCGTCACCTGCCAAGCCCGATAGAGTAGAACCCGCGTCATTTGCGACCAGTACGTTGGCTGCACTATTGCCCTCGACGGAAAAAGACACATCCGACAACATGACTGCATTGTTGTAGCTGCTTCCTAAGGTCGAGGTGTCGGTCACATACACGGTCAAACCCGGTTCAACGAGTAACGGGAAAGTCGCATCACTTACCGCCAGTACCTGCCCATTGGCATCGAAGAATGGATCATTACCTGCAGGAGAAATCTGCAGAGTTTTAATGGGGTCATCACTGTCTACTGGCACACTGATGTCATAGAGCGAGAATGCCCGATCGCCGTTAACGGAAACTGCCTCAATTCCGGATATGGAAATCGCTGAAAATCTGCCGGTAGCTGCGTTCGCGTCCGACAAATCCCAGTTTGGGTTTGAGCGATACTCATCGCTGGTCAGGACAAGCGGCGCACCGCTGGTTTGTAAAAGCACGTTTTGCGTCGAAATCCCGGCCAGCTTGTCTGCCTCAACGGTAGTCGCCTGCAGATAAACACCCACACCCAAGGTGGCGTCGAGTAACGCCGAAGTTATTAGCAAAGATGGCATTTATGGCATCGTCTCGGGACGGTAGCTGCCGTCGACATCGCCAATGATGAAAAGTGTGAGGTCAGGCGGGGTACCGCCATCCGTCGTCACTGAATCAAGTGTATCCGGCTGAGTATTATCGGCATCAATATCGCTCAAATCCTCAGTGGCTTGCACAGAGCCGACTTGACCAATGAGATCACTTTCTATGCCCACAATGTGGCGCAATAATATCCAGGCGTCCAATAGCGAAACGTCTCCACTGCGATCAACGTCCGCTGCCGTGAATTGCAAGGGGTGCAGGTCACTCGGACCGAGCGTGCCGTTTGCAATCTGGAGAATCATAAGCGCATCTTGTGAGTTTATAGCTCTGTCGATATCGCTTTGGCTAACGTCAAAGTCAGTAATGTAGGTACCGTCTTCACCGGCGAAACTAACCTCTCCATCCGAAGTATCTATCACGGTGGTTTGATATAACGCCCCGGGCAGGACTTCGGTATTACCAATGATTCCACCTTGTAAAATAGGGATTTCATTGGGATTAACGTTGGTGAAAGTAATACTAAACAGCCTAACCGACTCGCCCCCAGAAACTTCCTGAGCTCCAATGCCTGCGATTGCCAATACGCCATCTTGCAGGTTTGAAAGAGCGGTCCAGTTATCCAGTGCAGCATCAAAGGTTACAACAGCCTCCGCACCGGCTCCGAGGAGAATCGTTAAGTCGAAGTTCTGACCTAATTCACTTGGATTGCCCCAGAATTCAAGGGTCAGCGTTTGCGCACCCTCGTCGTAGTTAATAGCTCTGAAGCCCGTCGCTCCGGAGTCAGTAACATCGATTTCAGTTCGCGCAATCGTGCCTGAAACATCGACATTAATGCCGTTCCACGTTGTTGCGTCACCCGTTTGACCTGGTAAGTCGTCATCATTGATCAAGACGGTTACCGACCCGGGAATTGCGTCGAAACCACTGGCAGCAGAGAAGCTGACGATAAAGGCCTCAACGGACTCTTCAATATTATCGTCCGCTACCTCAATGTAGATGGTCTGCGAGGTTTCTCCGCGGGCGAAGGTTAAGGTGCCAGATGGGAGCTCCCCACTGTTGAAGTCCGCTGCATCAACACCGTTACCACCTGTGGGCGTAGCCATCCATGAAAGCGTTAGCTCTTGTCCCGCCGGTGCGTCCAGAGTGACCTCAATGGCAACCGTCGTACTGCTACCTTCTGTCACCTGAACACTGTTGGAGGCAACCGACGCCGTTGCGTAGTTGTCAAACTCAATGGTGACCGAAAACGTAACCGTCTCACCGGCAGCCGTTGCATAGCCAACGAATTCCATGACGCCGGAGAGTGCGGTGTCGGGAATGACAATAGTCCCCTGTTGCCCCACAAAATTAATGGTCGTGACGATCACAATCGATGGATCAGTAACACTCACGAGTCGAAGCTCACTCGACTCATCTGTCGAAGCATCAAGATTTGTATCAACACTGATCGTATCGCTTGCGGCCGAAACTATCGAAACCTCAGGCGCTACGATGCTCGTATTTTCAAAGACAATCGTCTCGTTGATAACAACCGTCGCCAAGTCGCCCGCGGCGAAATTCGTATCCGTGCTATCGATGCTGAACGTTAAATCCCGGTCAGCAATGAAGTCATCAGAGACGCTGTCTAAGGTGATCGTCTTTGTGCTATCCCAGTCATTGGCCGTGAAGACAACACGGGCAATTTCATTACCCGCCAAATCACGGACGATGATCGTGACATCGGCACTGGGCTGCCCTCCCCACAAAGCAATCTCTAGCGTGGCAGAGCCATCGTTAAAGCGTGTTTGCTCAAGGGTAAAGCCCGTTCTGACCAGCCCAAAATTACTGCTCCCAAAACCAAAGTTCTCCTCGGTTAGGTCACTACCGTCTACCCCATTGAGAATAACAAGGGGCTCAAAGAAGAAATCATCGCCATGACCGTCGCGGTCATAACCCACGATGGCATCATCACCCCGCTGGATAATTCGGAAATAACCGTGAGTGAATGGGAACTCGTTAGCGCCGAAGGTAGCGTTACCCTCATCGACATTAACTTGGTGTACGTCGTATAGATCCAGCACATCACCGGACGCACCGACCTCAAAATCGGTGATGACATCAACATCGTCATCGAGTGCATCGTGGGTAAAATGGAAAGTGTCGCGACCGGCACCGCCAGACAGCACGTCGCCGCCTCGCCCACCACTGATAAAGTCATCCCCTGCGCCACCGATTAGGTTATCGGCGTTGTCACCGCCATAGAGACTATCGTTATCCGCACCGCCAAATAAGGTGTCGATGCCGGCATCACCGTACAAAGTGTCCTCACCCGCACCACCATAGAGGACATCATTGTCGGCACCGCCGTACAAGGTGTCCTTCCCGACATCACCATATAGCGTGTCGTTGCCCTGATCACCGCGTAGAACGTCGCTGTTGGTTCCACCAAACAATGTATCGTCACCGGCATTGCCGTTTAGGGTGTCAGCACCATCCTCTCCGTATAGAAGGTCATCCTCGGTACCGCCCGATAGGGTGTCATTACCCTCCCCGCCGTAGAGAATGTCATTGAATGATCCCCCGTCCAAAGTGTCATCACCGGCACCACCATAGACAAGATCAAGTCCGGCGCCACCGCTGAGGGTGTCATTACCTTCGCCACCCCGAATATCATCGTCGCCCAGACCGCCTTCGATGGTATCCGCGTCATTACCGCCATCGATGACATCGTTGCCATCGCCACCATAGAGGGTATCGCTGCCATCACCACCATCGATCGTGTCGGCGCCGCCGCCGCCGTAAACCACATCATCGCCGGCCCCAGCATCAATCGTGTCATTGCCAGCGAAGGTGGTGGAGTTAGTAAATGAGTTGCCATCTCTTCGAGCGTTAAAATAAGCCTCTCTGGCTAAGTTGTCCCAAACCGCCTCCGATCCATAGTACTGATCGCTGTTAATATAGATCTGATCATAGCTAGCATTATGATTAAACGAACGAGCACTATCGAAACCATCGCCAAAAATGACATCCGTCTGGGCTGAACCCGTGATCACATCGTGACCTGACCCCCCAGCAATATCTACCTGAACAGTGGATGCCGAGGCATCAATCACATCGTCGCCAGTACCGCCCGCCAGTATCTGCAAGTCACCAACATTACGGTTACGACTTTGGCTTGAGTGGCGCAGTGTGAAGGTTAGCGAGCTACCCGTTGTCGCCGAAATAATCGTGTCGTTACCAGAGCCACCGTCGGCCTGAATCACACCACTCAAGGTGTCGTTGCCACTGCCCCCTAGGAATAAGCGCTGTTGAACGGCATTACTGCCCCACAAATCACCGCTGACCTCGAGCCGATCATTACCCGCACCCAGGCTGTATTGGTTGGTGCCGGTGGTTGCCGTATCGCCATCAGCGCTGTCGTAAATCACATAGTTATTACCGTCACTCGGTAACTTCTCGGGCTCCAATGTGCGCTGGAAATCATTGTCGATAACCGTGACCGCATGAGTCTCGGCCAGACCATCGAACTCACCATCGGTTGAGCTAAAGGTGTGCACAATATCCGCCGGCACATTGCCTTCGATCAGCAAGTCGTCACTGGCGGTGACGGTCACACTCTGGGGGATCCACCAGTTAGTAGCGTCAAAGGTCAGGGTGACCTCACTGCCACCATCCACCGCGATCTGATCGCCGCCCTGGATGGTTACCGTGACCGGCGCCGTTGGCGCCTGGCCTAAGACAATACGATAGGTAATGCTCGAGCCGCCGTCCTCAGACAGTCCAACCGCCAGGTTCTCTGACTCAATCAGGAATAGGTTATCGCTCAGCGGTGGGTTCGAGTTAACCCCTTCGATCACATCCGATGCGGTGGTGTTCTCCAACACCGCGATGATCTTGCCGTCATACTCACCGTTCAGACCGTCACGGTCGTACATCACATGGGTGTGATTACCCGACTGCACAAAATAAATGTAGCCGTGGGCATAGGCGAACTCAGTACCGGACCACTCGTCACCGTAACCTTCAGCCAGGTTGGCCGCATGCAAGGCCGCCAGATCGATAATGTCGCCGTCCGCTCCGGTCTCAAAGTCTGTAACCCGGTCGTAGACCGGTGTGGTCAATGCCGCTTCCGCCAAGCTATCGACGGCCAAGACAAAGGTGTCGCGACCCGCACCACCCGTCAGGACATCGCCTGCTGCACCGCCTTCTAAGCGGTCATCGCCAGCACCGCCATCGAGGGTATCGACATCAACACCCCCATAGAGGACGTCATTATCGGCGCCGCCGTACAGCGTGTTCTGGCCATTACCGCCATAGAGCGTATCGTCACCGGCATCGCCATAAAGCGTATCGTTATCGGCACCGCCATAGAGGGTATCGTTGCCATCACCACCGCGCAGGGTATCGGCACCGGCATCGCCGTAGAGGATATCGGCACCGGCATCCCCGTACAGGGTGTCATCGCCTTCATTACCCCGCAGGGTGTCGTTCTCTTCCGCCCCATAGAGCGTATCGTTACCCTCGCCACCGGTCAGAGAGTCAGCTCCCTCGCCGCCGTAAAGCACGTCATCGTCAGCACCGCCTTCTAGCGTATCGTTGCCCGACTCACCGTAGAGCGTATCGGCGCCGGCGCCACCGCTGAGGGTGTCATTACCTTCGCCACCCCGAATATCATCGTCGCCCAGACCGCCTTCGATGGTATCCGCGTCATTACCGCCATCGATGACATCGTTGCCATCGCCACCATAGAGGGTATCGCTGCCATCACCACCATCGATCGTGTCGGCGCCGCCGCCGCCGTAAACCACATCATCGCCGGCCCCAGCATCAATCGTGTCATTGCCAGCGAAGGTGGTGGAGTTAGTAAATGAGTTGCCATCTCTTCGAGCGTTAAAATAAGCCTCTCTGGCTAAGTTGTCCCAAACCGCCTCCGATCCATAGTACTGATCGCTGTTAATATAGATCTGATCATAGCTAGCATTATGATTAAACGAACGAGCACTATCGAAACCATCGCCAAAAATGACATCCGTCTGGGCTGAACCCGTGATCACATCGTGACCTGACCCCCCAGCAATATCTACCTGAACAGTGGATGCCGAGGCATCAATCACATCGTCGCCAGTACCGCCCGCCAGTATCTGCAAGTCACCAACATTACGGTTACGACTTTGGCTTGAGTGGCGCAGTGTGAAGGTTAGCGAGCTACCCGTTGTCGCCGAAATAATCGTGTCGTTACCAGAGCCACCGTCGGCCTGAATCACACCACTCAAGGTGTCGTTGCCACTGCCCCCTAGGAATAAGCGCTGTTGAACGGCATTACTGCCCCACAAATCACCGCTGACCTCGAGCCGATCATTACCCGCACCCAGGCTGTATTGGTTGGTGCCGGTGGTTGCCGTATCGCCATCAGCGCTGTCGTAAATCACATAGTTATTACCGTCACTCGGTAACTTCTCGGGCTCCAATGTGCGCTGGAAATCATTGTCGATAACCGTGACGCTGATGTTTTCGGTGAGTCCATCGTAAGTTGGGTCGTCCGAACTAAACGACAGTTGAAGTTCGTAGACTTGGTCACCCTCGATGGTAAGGTCATCAACAGCGGCTACTAGCAGCGTCTGCGCGACTGAGAAGTCGGTCGATGTGAAGGTGATAGTGCGCGGCCCAGTGCTGCCGTCTGCCCACGTTAACTCGCTTGGTAGAGTGATGGTTACGGTGACATTGAATGCAGGCGCCACCCCTAGGACGAGGGTAAATGAGCTTGAGCCGTCCTCTGCGTACTGCCACTGTGCAGGCTCGCCTTCCGTACCGATAAGGTAGATTTGTCCTACGGGGTTCGTCGCAGCTGAGGTAACAGTTTCCTGATTACCCGCACCATCCGTGTAGGTCGCTACCACCGTAATGCTGGCGTCTACATCATCGCCCGTGAGGCTATAAGTTGCCCCCGTCGCACCTTCGATTGCAACGCCATCGCGGTACCATTGGTAGGTGATGGTGCCGAGCCCGTCAACGTCTTCTAGCGTGCTGACTACAGCTAAGGTCTCTCCACGAAACAATGTACCCTGAATCTCGATACTACCGGTTGGTGCGTTGTTGCTCATTCGTATCTCACCTTGGTGTTGGGCTCTGTAGCCGCCTGTCCCACAATACCCGCTTCAGAAACAACCGCGCATCGCGATTGCCATCGTCAAGAGAAACCACTGTGCCGTTTTCACCCACTATTATTTTTTTGGGCGAACTTCCGACTAAAACCACATATTAGACCCGCTTTAAGCGGAGCTAATATTGCTCGTCAAAATGTAGCTAAATTTTACGCAAACAGGAAATTTTTCTTGCCTCAGTACGCCTGTCAACTTGGGTGAAAACCAGAACATTAGCGCTCGCCCAAGGACTCAGAGAAGGTTTTGACCAACGGTTTGAATAAATAATGTAAAACCGTATTGCGACCCGTTTTCACTTCTACGCTACCCGTCATACCCGAGCGGATTGATAAATCCACGTCACTACGCTCAAACATGGTCTCGGTGCTTACTTGTACTCGCGCAGGAAAGAACACTTCAGATTGTCCGGATCGCTCAAGAATCACACTATCTGGACTCACAAAGATGACTTGACCCGCCGCGCTCCCGTAGATTGATGCGTCATACGTATCGAAACTCATTGACGCCGGTTGACCTATCGTGACGAAGGCGATGTCCCTCGGCGAGATCCTAGCCTCTACGACCAAAACATCACCCTCAGGCACAATCTCCACCAACGTGTCTGTTGCCTTAACCACTGCGCCCAATGTGGAGAAACCTATTTGCTTTACGACGCCTGACACGGGAGCCTTCACTGTCATAGCGGACAATGAAACTTCTCGCTGTTTCAACACTTCACGCTCACTAGCAAGCTCCGCATCTACCTCCACGTATTGTTCTTGCAGCGATTGGTAATATTTATTTTTAATGGCGACTAGCTCGACGTCCGCCTGCGCAACTGCGCGCTCAAGACGCATAACCTCGGAGAGCCCCACATCGCCACTCTCAAGTAACGGCTTATTCGCAGCCAGTTCTGCCGCAACCAAATTCAATAACCGCTCCCGGCCTTTGATTTCTTGGGTAAATGACCTAACTCGCAGGTCATATAGCTGCTGCTGACTCTCGGTTATTTTTTGATCTATTATGGATAGCCTTGAAAAATCGGGCGCGCGACCTTCAATCTCTGCGCTAAGGCGCTCTCTCAGTGCCGTTAGTACCTCAAGTGCAGCAAGACTCTCGGAGACTGCCGCCTGCGCCCGTTCATTATTGAACTCAATTAGCACATCACCTTGATTGACCTTTTCACCGAGCCCCGTGTTCAGCCGCTCCACCACCGCCTGCTCTTGCGCTTGAACAACTTGGAGTCTTGAACTTGGGATAACGACACCTTGAGCCCGACTAATTTGATCCACTTCCGCGAAGTGGGCCCAAGAAAAGAAGCCGATGACAAAGAGTAAGCACAGCCACACTACCCACCGCGCAGACGACACTTTGGAGCCCGTGTAGTGCGGCGTCAGGTCATCAAGCATCGGGAGCCTCCGTGGCGGGACGAGTCGCTGTTTCGCGCAACCTCGCTAAAACATCTTTTAGTGGGCCATCAATTGCGATCCGGCCTGGACCAAAGACAACGAGCCGCCGAATCGCAGTAAACACCTGCGGGCGGTGAGTAATCAAAACCACGGATCGTCGGTCACCTGCGTATTTAAATAACTCGTTAATGACACGCGCCTCTGTTTCCTGATCGAGCGCGCTGCTTGGCTCGTCGAGCAATAGAATATCGGCATCACTTAAGAACAGACGCGTAATACCCACTAGTGCTGTTTGGCCCCCAGACAAGCCCTGCCCACCCTCAGTGATGGGTAATTCTAATCCGCGCGGATGGCCGTTAATCACTTTGATGAGGCCCGAGCGTTTTGCAGCGTTAAGCACCTTCTCGTCATCAACACCTGGCAACCCTGCAAGCAGATTTTCCCGCAGCGTCCCCTGAAAAAGTTGATAGTGCTGAGGCATGTAAAACACTTTTCTTCTGACTGCAGTCTCGTCGAGCAAACGCATATCCACGTCAGAGAAGAGTACCTCGCCCTGTTTTGGCTGGTACAAACCGGCCAGCAGCTTTAGAAACGTCGTCTTACCCGAGCCAACTGAACCAATTACGGCGACACGCTCACCGGGCTCGAGCTTAAATTTTTGAACCTGCAAGGCCTGACTCGTTTCATTGTAAGCAAACGTTACGTTTTGCATGAGAAGGTTTGGGGCTCCCTCGGGAGGTGCAATAGCTTTTTTCCCTATGGGAAACGCGCTGGGCAGCTGAAGCATTTGATCTAATGAGGTCAGCGCAATCCGGCTCGATGTCCACTGGATTATCAGGTTAGGCAGAGACGCCACCAATGGACCATTAATACGCCCCCCCAAAATGGTGCAGGCGATTAATCCACCGAGCGTTAAATTGCCATCGGCCACCTGAAACGCTCCCACAACAACAATACCGACAAAGCTCACTTGCTGGAGTAAAGAAAAGAGCGCACCGGCGATTACTGACCAGCGACGGAGGTTTCTGTCTGAGACCTGAAGCTCCTGCAGAAGCTGATTCCACCGACCCACCAAATGATTTTCTGCGCTGTTACTCCGAATGGTTTCAGAGGCGTTGATACTGTCCACCAACAAACCATTCTTTCGATGACTCGATAGCTGCACTCTCTCGGCATCTCGCCGAATCAGTGCAGCAAAGATGAAAGCCGTGATCAGCGCGATGGGGAAAACCGTCAAAGGCACTAGGGCAACACTGCCTCCTATGCCCGCAATCGCGGCGATAAACAAAAGCGCGAACGGGAGATCTGCCAATATTAAAAAAGAGGCAGACGTCATTAACCCACGCACAATATCAAGGCCTCTAAGTTGTGCTGCGAGTGTCCCTACGCTCGGAGGCCTGGCATCTAAGCCCACCGCTAATAAGCGCGCAAAAAAGAACTCCGAAAGCTCCACATCAATATCACCGGATTCGCGATCCATGATGAAGGCTCTAGAGATTTTTAGGAGAAAGTCGATAAAAAGTGCTATCCCAATTCCCAACGTCAAGACGAACAGGGTCTCAAACCCACCTCGTGGGATGACGCGGTCGTACACTTGTAATGTGTAAAGCGATATCAACAATGCGACGAGATTAATAACGAGTGTTGCAACGCCAATGTCTCTTAACATACGACCGCGGCGCCACACGGCAGCGGCAACGTATTGAAATGCGGTCTTTGGCTCAGGTGTATCCACTGTCTGTCATCTCTCTGGAATGTCTAAACGCAACTGCTCGAGCTCAGTCATGGGAGAGGCAAACGCCGTAAGAGGAGCATAAGCCTGCCGCATGACTTGGAGACGATAATACCCACTGAGGAAATTTTTACGCTGAGTAATTTGGAAAAGTCGCGCTTGATGGGCCTCTCGCTGCGCGTTCATGACGTCAAGCCAACTTTTTTGGCCCACTGCAAATTGACGAAGATAGGACGCTGAGACCGCACTTGTAGCTTCAACTAACTCTCGGGCGGGTCCAAGTTGTGCATGGCTAACCTCGATAAAGTTGACTGCTGATTTGACCTGCAGAGCCACATCCTGACGAGCAGACTCCATAGTCGCTGTGATGGTTCGCTCGCGCGCCCTGGCGGCCGCCTGTGCAGTTCCAGCTTCAAAACCTGCTCCCGGGGCGTATTCAAAGGCCACGTAAAACTGCTCCTCCACCTGCCCGGGAAAAATCTCATCAAACCGACGTTCATAACCGGCAAAAACTTTGGGTTTAGTGAGCGCCTTAGCCACTTTCATATCGGCCTTCGCTTGCTGCCGCTGCGCCTGATATGCCGAGAGTGCTGGCGATATTTGCTCCACTTCATCAATCAACTGCGATAAGGACTTCTGGGGCAACTCTGGGGTTACCGTCACTTTTATCGCATCGATCACTGCTCCCGATAGTCGTTCAAGTTCGTCCAAATATCGCTGCTTATCAGCGTTCAATCGCAAGAGCTCAGTGACTGCGTATTGTCGCCTTGCCTCTGCAAGCTTCACATCGATTTTTGCACTGGCTTGCGCTGTGGCGCGGCGATTAATTCGAGCAAGTAATTCCTCATGATTAGCCAAATTTGCTTCAGCAGCAGCAATGGCTTCGTCGGTTGCGGCCGCCTCAGCAAACGCTGCTGTCAGCTGTAAGAATAGGTCCTGAGCTTGGTTGGAGAGCCTTGCCTCGTACTCGGCTAAGAGCGATTCGGCACGTGCAATGCGTCCCGATAAATCTCCACCAGTCCACAGGGGTTGAACAAGTGATGCAGACGTTTGATCAATCTGAGCTTCAGATTGAGAGGAGCTCGCGCGGAAAGACGGAAAAAGCGCCCATAGTGAACGGCGTACCTCGTAGTAGGCCTCATCTCGTGCTGACTGAGCCGCGGCAATCTCGGGATTGTTGGCGAGCGCCTGCTTCATGAGCGTCTCGAGCGACGCACTCTCAGCTTGAACAGACGGAACCACTCCACTCGCACAGATGAAAGCCATGCTCAACTTGATACCGCTCTCAACAATGCCGCCTGTTAACCTAAACACTTGTCTACTCGCCCCGATTTGGCCGCACGATAACATATACCGAGGGGCGATTTCTGCGGCGTCAATTTAGCCACTTTGCTATATCAGAGATAACGTTTCGCCAAGGAGTAGTATTCTCGGAAGGAGGCCGAGTGGGGTCATCACATCAAGTTCGACTAATTAGAGCCCAGATGACCGAGGAGGGGTTTACTCAGGCATTAACCACGGATCGTAAGTCCCAAAGGTCCACACATGACCTTCTAGATCTTTGCTGGTGCAACCGCGGCCACCGTAGTCCTCATCCCGAACATCAATAATGATCTCAGCACCGTGTTACCGGGCAAAGGTCATTCTGTACTGACTTTAGATTTTGTTGACGAGACCGGCCACCCCACCCATGAGGCACTTGAGAATGTCCTCGCCTATTTCGCCGAGAAACTAAACTAGCCCTGACCCAATCCTAAAAGCAGACTGTGTTGTGCTCGAAACTGCTTCAAGATCACATCTCGCCCAATCGTGCGACTCGGGTCCTAAGTCCTAAGTCCTAAGTCCTAAGTCCTAAGTCCTAAGTCCTAAGTCCTAAGTCCTAAGTCCTAAGTCCTAAGTCCTAAGTCCTAAGTCCTAAGTCCTAAGTCCTAAGTCCTAAGTCCTAAGTCCTAAGTTTATTTAGGGTTTATCGCCCATCTTGTTCGGTGCAATGTAGGTGGTGCGTCGATCGTATATTTCTAGCCAATTTTCCGGTGGCAAGGGCAGAGGACGACTTTCTGACTTGCGCGCTGGAATGAAACTGGGCGCAGCTTTTTTGCTGCGAATCTGCTCAAGCCAGAACACACCATCGAATTCGCCGCTATTTCCACGCGTTGAGATGAGATCTATATCGCCATCTCCATCAAGATCACGAGAAACATACATATCAAACATTCCCCTGACACGACGCGACACATCATGGCGCTTCCATGTCGCGTCGACACGTCCCGGGTTTTCAAACCAGCTAATGCGACCGACTGACGAAGCCGGTGTCACGGAGGGATCATCAAAGTCTCGCGATGCGCCTGAGTAAGCTCCCTCGATAATATTGATGCCTGAGTAACCACCCGTAACCACGTCGTGATCCCCATCACCATCGATGTCTGTGACGTGAATGCCGATGAGCCAGTCCGGCAGCGTACTGCCGATACGACGAAAAACCCACGGATCATCCAAGCTCTCGCCTTGCTCAAGCCACCCCAGGCCCGCATGACGAAAGCTAGGATCATCAGCAAGTTCAAGGACATTCACTAGAAGATCCAAGCGACCGTCATTATTGATATCCGCAGTGTCGGCATGAAATGCGTTACTTAGCCCTCGCCACCCTGTTGGCGCGTCGAAACCGGGAAGGATTTGAACAGATTTAGCATCTGTTCTTAACACCCCCTGCTCGCCTACTTCCTGATTCTCTATGATCACAATTTGTTGGCGAACACGCTTCGCGGCGATCACATCCATATCACCGTCGCCATCGATGTCGACGGGTAAAGCCGTATTAGGCACGCCGACTTGATACAGCACCGTCTCGCTCCAGCTTGACGATTCAAGCGGATTGCCCGCAACGCGAATCAGCGATGTTGCGCCATTGTCTGCATCACCCGCATCGAGTCGCACAACGTCGGCGGTCCCTTTATTGGCAGCCGTGAGTTCGGCGCGGCCATCTCCATCGATATCTGTTGTGAAGATCCGTAGCCACGATCCACGGCCCTTACTGAACTCGGGAATTAATGTCTGCCAGATACCGGTGCGCGCTGCTTCTCCGGGGTTTTGCAGATACAAAAGATGCGCGTCCTCACACGCCGCCACCACATCAAGATAGCCATCGTCGTTAAGGTCAATCAGCGCGACATCCTCGACAGCCCCGGCTGATTTTCCCTCGGCGATGGTTCGAAGCATCCACTCATTGGGACTGCCATTGGAGAAGGCGATACGAATATGGTTTGAGTCCTCGTGAGCAGTGATCAAATCCTCCAACCCATCACCATCAATATCACCGACAGCAATTCCATCCCCACCGCGAATTGGGACGCCACCGTTAATGCCTTCATCGTCTATTCTGTGCTCGCGCCAAGAGATAAATTCCCCTGCAGGACTGCGCGCAGTCGTCGGAGTCTCTGCGACGGTCATCAGTTCGCTGGCCCACACCATCGCAGTCACGAAACCAAATACCAACACTGACCAGCCAATTGCAACGCCGCGTAAAAAGGGGCGATCTAGAAAGCGTTTAGACATTGATCACCTCAGCTTTGAATACTTTCACCGCGCACCCGAACCCTCGCAAATTTCTGTACGTTGATGAGGTTAAGCAAACCGATCTACAAGTTGAACGACATACCCCTAAGTCCTCCTCTCGGGTTCGACCGACTTCTCCAGCAAAACTTAATGTCCCCTCGGCAGCCTCAGTCTCCAGCATCACTGAAGACTTTATGGCATACGATCACAAGTTTATGTCCGTCCGGGTCGCGACAATAAGCCGCATAGAAATGCGGATGAACTTCGCTTCTTAGTCCAGGCGCGCCCTCGTCTTGCCCCCCTTGATCCATCGCCGCTGCATGAAACGCATCAACCGCCTGACGGTCCTCGGCAAGTAAGGCGATATTTGTACCGTTGCCAATAGTGGCTGGCTTTCCGTCTAGTGGCATGTTGATCCACAAACAGTTCTGTCCACTGCCAATATCGGTCGCTTTACCGTAACCCGCGTAGGTATCGCCGGTATCATGACGTGCGTAGCCAAGCGTCGCCATCACCTGATCATAGAATACAGTTGCCGCTTTCAAGTCGTTGGTGCCCAGCACTATATGACTAAACATACGCGCCCCCGGCAGTGGACCAAGGGTCATAAGTGCCGAAGGTCCAAATATGTCCCTCAAGATCCGTACACGTGTAACCCCGACCACCGTAGTCCTCATCCCGAACATCAATAATGATCTCAGCACCGTGCTGCCGGGCCTGAACACAATGCTCATCGGCGTCCTCAACAACCAGATAAAAACTCGCCGTATTTTTCCCTTCAAGTTCATTAGGGCATGCGTGGAGTTTGCCGAAGTCATCCCCGTCATGTGCTGAACCCAGCATGATCATGGCGTCACCGTAGGTCAGTTGCGCATGAAGGATCTCACCATGATCTCCTGGCACGACAAAATGCGGAGTAAAGGAAAATGCACGGACCAGCCAATCAATCGCCTCAGGACAATGTTTATACCGAATCGATGGAATTATCTTCCCTGTCGCCATACCCCGCTCCTTCTTATTTTTTAATCTATCATCCGGCTTACCGGTTAAAAATCACTGCGGCCTAACTGCGAAGCTACACGCTCTGGTTTACCTCAGACTAAATGCTGACGTCAAAAATCTGTTTGATTGCCTCTTGCAGCGTTGTGTTCGGCCGCTCCACGATCCGTCCCACTTCGACCCCCTGACGCAGGAAGATGGCCGTCGGCGTGTACTGCACGTCTAATTGCGCGGCCCGCCCCTCGGGCTCGCGCTTTCGGTAATCAAGGCCAATAAGCATGAGCTTTTCCTCACTCAGCCCCGCCGTCCTAAGCAGTTTTAACAACCTCGGCACTTCGCGCTCGCTGTCGTGACACCACGTCCCAAAAAACACTAAAACAGTCGTATCCAATGGCAACTGGATCGAACCTGCCCCTACATCAAACGCTACATAGCCCTCTGCGAAAGATGGGAACGCCTCAAATAGTTGCTCGGGGCTGAGGTCTCCCACAAGGGGGTTGCCCCCGCTCTCCGCTTTGGCTTCCGGTGTGTTCGCGCCAAGCAATAGGCACGTCATGATGCCAAGCAAAACAGCGGACAAAAAGCGCGACCTACTCATGAGCATTAGCGGTTGGTAATTGGTCACTGCACGCTAGACCAGGTCGGAATACGACCGGGGGTCCAGGGTGCGCCTTTTTCCTCTAGCCCTGCTTCGAGGTCGCTTAGATCCTGTGCGATCGAGCGAAGCTCTGAGAGCGCCCCCTCAAACTCAGTGGCCGCTATTGCGTAAGAGTCTTTGAATTTACCCCCCACCCTCGACTGAGAAAAAACGACCGTGCCGTAAATACTCGACACGCGTGATGCGATCGATACGGGAGAGGGTTCGTTGCGACTGCTTCGGGTCCGATCACCACGGAGCGTTACCTCTAAATCAGCCAGTCGCGCCTCGAGCTGACCGACAGCATCGAGATCTGCCTCAGATGACGCAAGCGTTACAGGCAGTGCGGCTCGCACGTGCGCCACACGATTATCGAGTTCGCTCATGCTCCGTACAGCACCTTTGACCGCTCGCTGTAAGCCAGCAACTTTTACTTGGAAATCTTGTAGCGCCCGGCGGTCATCCGTGATCTCAACACTGTTATCCAGTGCCTTAACCGTAAATGATTGCGGCTCTCCAACCATTTTGATAATCCCATCACGCTCCAAGGCAAGCGAGGCGCTATACAAACCCGGAAGTGCAAGCGGACCCGCAGGATCACTTGCCCAATAGGGTCTCGAACCTGACGTCTTTATGCTGACTGGATCGGGCGCTGGCAGCCGTAAATCCCAGGCTGTTTGGTGCAAACCACCACCTGATTTTGCCGAGATTTGACGAACCAGCTGACCATTAGCGTCTCGAACAAGAATATACAGTGCAGCGCCACGCTCTCTGTCTTCGGCACGAAGTGCATTCCAAGAAGGATATGGCGTATCACCCCCCTCATTTTCGATCGCTATTTCAGCCGCACGACGAATCTGCTTTTTGGTTTTCGATCCGTCTTTAACGTAATACCGAAAAACAGCGCCAAACTCAGGATTTGGCGCTGTGAAGAAGGCATGACCAATTGAACCTTTCTCAACACCGCCCCAGACGTCACCCTCGATGAATAACCAGGGGTCTCGCGGTGCAAAGAGCTGAAAGGCACCGAGGTCGCGAGCTTGGGTGCGAAGTGGCGAGTAGTCATCAACAATGTAGATGCCACGTCCAAACGTGCCGACTACCAGATCGTTCTCACGACGCTGAATTTCAATATCGCGCACGGCAATTGTCGGCAGGTTATTGCGCATCTGACTCCAACTCTTACCACCGTTCTGTGTAACAAAGACACCTTGCTCGGTGCCTAAAAATAAAAGATTCGGATCGACGTGATCCTCGGCAATGGTGTGCGCAAAACCATTCGTCGGCAGGTTACTTGCGATGGACTTCCAACTCTTTCCCTTGTTAGAGGACTTCAGTACGTAAGGCTTATTGTCACCACGCTTATGATTTTCCATGACGGCGTAAACAACATTTACGTCATGCATCGAAGCCTGCACATCATCGACGTAGGTCATATCAGGTACGCCCGCGAAGCGTGTGGTTTGTGTCCAGGTCGCACCGCCATCTTCGGTGATGTTAATGACACCGTCGTCGGTGCCAACGTAAATCAAACCCTCTTGAAGTTCGCTCTCACTAATCATGATGGCCGCGCCATACATCGAAGTGGAATCATTCTTGGCAATGGTGTCGACACCCCAAACACGGCCCATCACCTCGAGCTTATTTCGATCGATTTGACGGGTTAGATCGGGACTGACTTTTCGCCAGCTATCGCCACGATTATCCGAGCGAAACAGATATTCTGCTGCGTAATAAAGCCGCTTGGGATCGTGTGGGCTTACCAGCAGTGGGGTATTCCAGTTCCACTTGTAATCGTTTTCACCGCTCTCAGGGTGTGGCGCAATATAGACCCGCTCCTGTGTCCGCCGGTCATAGCGCGCAAGTCCACCGTACTGATACTGCGCATACACTGTATTGGGATCTATGGGGTCAAACTGAGGCTCGTAGCCATCGCCGCCCAGTACAACGTTCCAATCCGAGTTGGTAATGCCGTGGACATTGGTGGTCCGAGAGGGTCCGCAGATGGAGTTATTGTCCTGCGTACCGCCACAGACATTGTAGAACGGCTCTACGTAATCGGGCTGTATACGATAGAACTGCGTAATTGAAAGATTACGTATATGACGCCACGTGCTGCCACGATCCCAGCTCTCGTAAATACCCCCATCGCCACCGATGTAGAGATGCGCCGTGTTCTCGGGGTCAATCCATAACGCATGATCATCCACGTGACGCCACTGGCTTGAGATAGCAGAAAATGACTTGCCACCATCCTCTGATTTCATCGTAAAGGTATTGAGTGCGTACAGTCGTTCTGCATTGTCAGGATCGACCACAATCTCGTTGTAATACTGGGGACTCGACGTCATGTACGAGGATCGTTTCTCCCAAGTGCTTCCAAAATCCGTTGACCGATAGACGCCCTTCTCTTTGTCGTTCGCCTCGATAATCGCATAGATCATGTCAGGGTCGCTGTCGGCACCTGCAAGACCAATGCGACCCATGTGGTCACTTGGCAAGCCCGATGCGATTTCGGTCCATGTCTCTCCACGGTCGGTAGACTTATGAATACCGCTGCCTGGTCCTCCGTTGATCAGGACCCAAACATGGCGTCTGCGCTGGTAACTCGAGGCGACAATGACATCAGGGTTTCGGGGGTCGACTACAAATTCATTGATACCCGTATGCTCATCAACGGTAAGGACGGATTCCCACGTCGCGCCCCCATCCGTTGTTCGGTAAAGACCTCGATCGCCACCATCACTCCACAGTGGTCCTTGCGCTGCGACCAGTACTTCATCTGAGTCCGCGGGATTAATCCAAATCTGACTGATATGACCTGAGTTGTTGAGCCCTACGTTCGTCCAAGACTTACCACCGTCGACCGACTTATAAACACCATCGCCCGCAGCTACGCTACGCTGTGCGTTGTTCTCACCGGTACCAACCCACAGCGTGTCGCTGTCATTGGGGTCGATTTCCACAACACCGATGGCATAAGACGCCTCACCGTCAAAAAGAGGCTCCCACGTTGTACCGCCGTTAGTCGTCCTAAACACGCCGCCCGAGGAAACACCGGTGATAAACGACTGATTACCCTCTGGATAGAACGCAAAGTCAGAGATGCGGCCAGACATGAGCGCTGAACCAATGTGACGCATTGGCAGGTCAGCTAAGGGGTTGTCACCTGCGTCGTTATCAGCAGCAAACGTTGCCGAACCAAGGCACAAACTGACAGCTAAAAGGGTGAGGACGCGCAACGAGACCATAGTGTGATCCTTATCATTTTGTAATTGTTTGCAGATTTACGACTTCCACCCGAAGTACGCAATCTGCAATCAGGGGATATCGATGGTGTTCCATTCACCCGAGAGGGTCAAACCGTCTCGTCAGAATTGTGGCTTAGAAGCGAGAAAGTTTCACTCGCAAGGCTTGTAGGTAACCAAGGCCGCGAACTTTGCGTTCACAACTCAACGTCCGCCCCGCTTAAGCCGTCCATGAGGGCGCAGTCCCGCCAATGCTGCTTGCCAATAGTTAGCAGAGCCTCACCTGCTCGGGGCAGTGCTATATTTTGTTCATCGATTCGTTTGTGAAAGGAAAACGCTATGACACCAATACCCCGCTGTGGAGTCGCCTATTTTATTGTTTGCGTAGCCAGTTTTTCCGCGTTGACCTCGTGGGCAACCGAGATGCGAGTCGTCCCCGAGACCGCCTTGCTGGACGAGGCAGTTCAGCGACCCAGCGCGCGGGACCTAGGCATTTCGCCGGGCATCTTAGGTACAGGTCAGTACAACGCGATTACCGATGTCGCAGGCGTTGCAGTCGGTCATATGACGCTGAGCAAGGGCACTCAAATAAACACGGGCGCTACGGCAATTTTACCTCACGGCGGCAATCTCTATCGTGACCGTGTTCCAGCGGGCTTCCACCAGGGTAACGGCTACGGAAAGTTTGCGGGCAGCACCCAAGTTATCGAACTTGGAGAGCTAGAAACGCCTATCATTTTGACGAACACGCTCTCTGTACCCCAAGGAATGGAGGCGGCAATTTCTTGGACACTGAAACAACCGGGAAATGAAGACGTGCGAAGCGTCAACGCAGTAGTCGGCGAGACCAATGACGGATTTTTAAACGATATCCGAGGCAGGCACCTTCGTGCCGCAGACATTGAAAAAGCTATCCTAGCGGCGACATCAGGTCCTGTCAGGCAAGGATCGGTTGGTGCGGGGCGAGGCACCGTCTCCTTTGGTTGGAAGGGGGGTATTGGGACAAGCTCCCGCGTATTACCTGCTGAGCTAGGCGGTTTTACACTTGGCGTTTTAGTGCAAACAAATTACGGAGGCATCTTGCGCGTCGATGGTGCACCCGTTGGGGAGGCACTTGGTCAATATTTCATGAAGAACGTTGTCGATGAGGGCGACGCCGATGGGTCGATTATTGTAGTCATTGCAACCGATGCACCATTATCGGACCGAAATTTGCGACGTTTAGGATCACGCGCGATGCTCGCTATAGGAAGAACCGGTTCACCCATTACCAACGGTAGCGGTGACTATGTCATCGCGTTTTCGACAGCCCAAGAGGTTCGCAGGGCCCCCAATAAAGCCCCGCTTTCAGGACTTGCTAATTCCCAGATGTCACCGCTTTTTCAGGCTGCGGTGGAAGCGACCGAGGAGGCAATATTGAACGCACTCTTCAAAGCCACAACTGTCAACGGTCACAACGGCACCGTTGAAGCCATTGATATCGAGGCTGTTAAGCGTATCGTGCAGACGGCGCGATAGCGCGCCCGCCGATTTCCGGGGACGATTGCTAATGGCTATCATGCCGTCTCGCTCGACATGACTGAAGGTAAAGTTTTTGCAGAAACTGGTATGTGCATAAAACGGAGTTTAAATGGATCCTCTTAGCCAAGCTGCCTTGGGAGCAGTGGCACCCCAAACATTGGCGAGTAAAACAGCGATCGATACCGTCGGGCTAATGCGCATTGGCATCATTGGCGCGCTGGCAGGTATGGCACCCGACCTCGACGTACTGATTCAGTCGTCAACGGACCCCCTTCTGCAACTGGAATACCACCGTCAGTTTACACATTCACTTATTTTCATACCCTTTGGTGCAGCGCTTTGCGCCCTCGTTTTCTGGCCTTTTGTGAGAAGCCACCTGTCTTATCGCCAGGTCTGGTTTATTGCACTGCTCGGCTATGGCACCCACGGATTACTCGATGCCTGTACAACTTACGGCACCCTACTCCTTTGGCCGTTCTCGGATGCTCGAATCGCTTGGAATACCATTTCCGTCATTGATCCGCTGTTCACGTTACCGCTCTTATTTTTGGTGGTCGTTGCGGCGGTTCGAAAGTCAGCATTTGCGGCGCGCTTTGGCGCAGCCTGGGTGGTTTTTTACCTCGGCCTTGGCGGCATTCAAGAAGAACGCGCGGCAGCCGCCGCTAAAACGCAGGCGGAGCACAGAGGACATGTTGGGGCCCTAATTTCTGCCAAGCCAAGCTTTGGAAACCTCTTACTCTGGAAGACAATTTATGAGTACGAGGGTGAATTCTGGGTCGATGCGGTGCGAGCTGGTAGTAACCTGACGGTTATCGAGGGCGAAAAGGTGGCCCGGCTCAACCTCGAGCAACAATTCCCATGGCTGGAAAACGCGTCGCAGCAGGCAAAAGATGTGGAACGTTTTCGGTGGTTTTCCAGTGATTATCTAGCCGTCGACAAACAGGACCCACTTCTTATTGTCGATATGCGTTACTCGCACCTTCCGAATGAAGTCAAAGGCCTCTGGGGTATTCGGTTGGACCCTAAAGCAGCCCCTGACCAGCATGTAGAATGGACGACTCGTCGCAGCGCAGACGCCTCGAGATTTGAGCAGCTTTGGGCCATGCTGATACAGAAATGACGGGTAGCCCCTAAGGCACAGCACCTCCGATACGTAACTTGTGCCTGTCTAAAGTGATGAGAAAAGACGGAGAAAAATCACTCGCGAGCCCCAGGATACGGCGTTAAACGTATCCTGCTAAGCTATCGGGAATCGGCCCTTTCCTGTGGAGATTCAACCTGTGTCAGTAGTCGAGTTTAGTAAGGAAGAAAAAGCATTGATCACTCAAAAGCTGCAACGTTATGTAGCCACTGAGTTGGGATTTGAAATGGGGAGTTTTGATGCTGAATTCTTGCTCGACTTTGTGTCGAAAGAGCTAGGCTGCTACTTCTACAATCGCGGGCTGTATGACGCTCAAACTGTCGTTAATGCGAGATTTGAGGAGATGGCTGAAGCGATTGTCGCACTGGAGAAATTCGAGCCCTCAGACTGATTTTAAAGACGAGTAACCCGTTCGGTGTTTGCTAGGATCTTCAACGCTCGAAATGGCTTGAGAATAGTTCGATGAACGACCCCCTACAAAATACCGCCACCCAACAAACCGGGGAGTTTCTACGTGACCAAAACATTGATTCGAATCCTCGGCATTTCGATCCTCACAATAGGATGCACCTCCGGTCCCGGACTCGTCACAGGCTACACCAGGCCCCCGATTGAAGATTACAGGACAGTGCGAGTGCTAGGACGGTTACCACAAGGAGCAGAGACTATCGCGGCTGTGAAAGCATCGTCGGACTCAGGGTTTTCGAGGGCGCGAAATTTAGATCACACGATCAATGAGCTCAAAAAGAAGGCCGCACGCCTTGGTGCCAATGCAATTGTCATAACCCAGCGAGACTCACCCAGCCAAATGGGCACTGCTCAAACATCTGGCGGCGGACTCGTTGTCACAAATAACGAGCGAGAGCGACTGAAAGCGATTGCAATATGGGTCGACTAGCGCCCTCACGATTTAAGCCCTGAAGATATAAGCGAGGATAAGCGAAACACCCCCTAAGCTTTTTTTATTGAGGAACGTCTTGGTGAATAAAGGCGGGTGAGCCAGGTATGCAGTCGTGTTTCACCGACTAGGCAGCGTGGCGAAATTTATAATGCGTTGCTGCGACTTCGCGTCGAGACAATGCATCATTGGCTTTGCTTTGCCGCGCATCGCCCACGCTTGGAAAGCGAATTAAGTCCTTGCATGGGATAACTAACGCGCGTAATCAAAGGCCTGGGTATTCAGGCGCTCCACTGCCAAGAGGAAGGCTTGTTTGCGGGCTTTTACCAGCGCCTTGGTATGACGAATCTCTTCTGCAAGCTCTTTATAACTTTCATTTGCTCGCTGCATTAGCTTTGATTCGCTTCGCAGTGCTTCCCAACTACTAACGGCCTCCAACCACTCTTTACGTAGCTCGATCACCGTCGATTCCAAGTGCGCATACAATGCCGCCGCGTCATTATTTAAGCGTTTTAACTCGTCAACCTTCGCGAGCTTGCGCGCCGATATAATTTCAGCTTCGTCACGTCGGTTTGCGTGATTAAGACCTCGAACCAAACCCAAGGCTCTCAGGGCCAAGATCACGTAACGGGTCGGGTCAAGTACCCAACCTGACCAGCCGAACCCGTTCCGATAGTCCCGTGGAAAGTCATGATGGTCGGCATGATGATTACCCTCACCCATCGGCCCAAGCCATATAAAGTTGTTCACTGCAGAACTCTTGAGGCCCTTGGTCCAACCCCATAAGTGAGTGACGCTGTTGACTGTCCATGTATTGTGCTGCACAGCAACGCTGCCCACCAGGGAACCCGCCAGTAATGACAAGGCCCCCGTCAATCCGCCTAAGAAAAATCCCAAAGCAAGCGGTACCGCGAAGATCCAAAACGCGATTAACGCCCCGTAGTGCCGGTTCTGCCAGACAATAATAGGGTGACGCTTCGCCTTGTACGCCCGCGTGTATTCCTCTGAGTCTGGATGATTAAACAGATGCGTTAAGGTGTGGGACCACAAAAAATTCCGAAGATTGTCTGGAAACCAAGTAGCGCTATACGGGTCGAGCTCCTTTTTACCGTGACGATCCACACCGTGATGCAAGACGTGGTTTGCCGACCAGCGACGAACACTGCCTTGCACACTCAGAACTTGACCGAAGAGACAGAAGAACAGGTGTACCGGCACCGACACTGTCTTAGCCGCGCTGTGCGTAATCAACCGGTGGCTATAGACCGTCGTCGACATAGAGCCGATAACAAAATGTATTGCCGCCCAGACGAGTGCTATCGACGCCCACTCGTGCGGCGCAGCAAGACCAACCCAAGCGCCGAGTCCAATCGCTGCAACGTGAATAGCCAACACAAATACCCACGTCGCCGTATCGAGGGTAAAGCCCTTTGCAAACAGCTCCCCAAACGTCTGATAAATGGGCGCATCGCGCAGCTCAGGTGTCACTTTAGTTTCCATGGACAAACAACTCTGTTTTGAACGTCATCCGATGTTAGTACATTCCAAAAATGTTGCCGATTAAAAAAGGCGAAATGGACCAGTTTTTGACCGGTCTGGATTTCAGACTCGACAAACCACCACCGGCAAACGAGACGCAATGTGCCAAAGCTATTTCAAGGTTTGGATTGACTTACGGTGGGGGTTAGACCGTTGGCAAGTTGTCACAGCTTCTGAAATCCTAATGTCGAACGAAGTTACTCTCGAATTTCACCCAGCGGCTCGAAGAGCCAGAGCCCCACTCCGAACGAAGCCCCCTATTCGCAAGAGGATTGGCCAACGATTAGAGAAGTTCTTCCTATTGGCACGCAATGGCAGGGCTATAATTCACCGCACACAATCTTGAAATGACGCCACACTGGCTGTGGTCTAGGAGCAGCTACACTCAAGATTTTAGGTTCTGCAAATCAAGCTCAACAAGCGTGTCATGCTGAGCACTGCTAAACACCACTTGGCCGTCATCAATGACACATTGCAGCGACATATTACTGCCGGCCAACGACGCTAGCGCCTCTAGGGAGTCGTCTGAAATCTGCACAATACTCAGATTGTCAAAACGCTTAAGTGCGGTTTCTTGCTTATACCACCATACCGATGCTGAGCGATCTCCATAGACAAAGAGCTTCACTCGCTCAGCACGCCCACAGGCCTTTCGCAATCGACTTTCATCGGGTGTACCCAAGTCTACCCAGAGTTCTACATCATCGGACAATGACTTTTGCCACAGATCAGGTTCACTATCGGTGCTGATACCACGACCAAATTCCAAGCGCTCATCTGCATGGATCGCAAATGCCAAAATACGCAGCATCATACGTGCCTCAGTTTCCGAAGGGTGACAGGCAATGGTGAGCGGGAATTCCTTATACACCTGCCGATCCATATCGGTAACGTTAAGCTTTGCTTTGTAAATTGTTGATTTGAGTGCCATGGTGAACTCTCGGAACATCGTCAGCTAAGTTTGGGCCAATTAGCCGCCTTTAAACAGGTGTCGACCCCCCAAAAGCGGTAAAGCCACGAGAAGCGGTCAACCCAAGACCGCAGCGGTGACGCAAACTCTGTAGCCCAGGATCAGAGGGCTCTTTGGCATTTGCCGGCGCGATCAAAAGACCCGTTGGATCTAATAGGTCAAATTGAGTCACCAGCGGGCGTTGTAGGGTGAGCTTTTACTCCCATTCGATGGTGGCCGGCGGCTTCCCCGAAATATCGTAGGCAACACGTGAGATCCCTGAGATCTCATTGATGATGCGATTGGAGACCGTCTCAAGAAGTTCGTAGGGTAAGTGCGCCCATTTAGCGGTCATAAAGTCGATGGTTTGAACGGCGCGAATAGCAATGACATATTCGTAGCGACGACCGTCGCCCACCACTCCTACTGACTTAACAGGAAGGAAGACCGCGAATGCCTGACTCGTTTTGTCATACCAACCGGATTTACGAAGTTCCGAGATAAAAATATCGTCAGCTCTTCGCAATAACTCAGCGTATTCATGTTTCACCTCTCCCAAAATTCGAACGCCAAGACCGGGACCAGGGAACGGATGGCGGAATACCATAGGCTCGGGTAATCCGAGCTCTAGGCCGATCTGTCGAACCTCATCTTTGAAGAGCTCACGTAGTGGCTCAACCAACTCGAGTGTCATGTCCTCGGGTAGACCCCCAACGTTGTGATGGGACTTAATGACATGCGCCTTACCCGTCTTAGAGCCAGCAGACTCAATGACATCAGGATAGATGGTCCCTTGTGCCAGCCACTTGACCTCGGTGAGCTTTGTAGCCTCCTCGTCAAAGACATCGATGAAGGTATTTCCAATAATCTTCCGCTTTGCCTCAGGCTCGGACACCCCCGCTAAACGCGAGAGAAATCGTTCTTGCGCATCAGCACGAATGACTTTCACACCCATATTCGAGGCGAACATCTCCATGACCTGATCGCCCTCGTTCAGGCGCAACAACCCATTGTCGACGAAAACACAGGTCAACTGATCGCCAATGGCCTTGTGAAGGAGCGCCGCGACAACGGACGAATCCACACCCCCCGATAGGCCCAAGAGGACTTTGTCTGAACCCACCTGTGTGCGTACTTTCTGAATCGCGTCTTCAACAATATTGGCGGGCGTCCACAACGCCTCACAGCCACAGATGTCGATGACAAACCGCGACATAATCTCTTTCCCCAATGAGGTATGGGTTACCTCGGGATGAAACTGGATGCCAAACCAGGGCTTCTCAACATGCGCCATGGCGGCAATGGGACAACTGTCTGTCTCAGCGGTGCGAAGAAATCCCTCAGGGAGCTGAGTCACTTTGTCTCCGTGACTCATCCAGACATCGAGTACCCCTCGACCATTCTCGCCGGTCCGATCGGCAAGGCCAGTAAACAGTCGATCATCAGTGACGCTTTGAATTTCGGCGTAGCCGAATTCGGATGTACCTGAACCCTCAACAGCGCCGCCCATTTGAGCGGCCATTGTCTGCATGCCGTAGCAAATTCCGAGCACTGGAAGGCCGAGTTCGAACACGGCATCCGCGGCGCGAGGGGCGTTATCGTCGGTAACAGACTCGGGACCACCCGATAGAACGATCCCTGTGGGGTTGAAGCCCCTAATGGCTTCGTCGCTTACATCCCAAGCGTAAATCTCGCAATAGACGCCAATTTCGCGAACGCGACGGGCGATGAGTTGTGTGTACTGCGACCCAAAATCGAGAATAAGAATGCGATGCCGATGGATATCCTGGCTCATTGAGTACTACCTTGTTAATTGAACTGTGGGGCTAATATAAGCGTGGAATAATGGTTTCCATCCGCCGGTGCAGTATCTCACAGACACAACCTCGCTCACAGACTACCTGATGATTACCCACCAAGTTGAAACTGTCACAGTTGCCTCAAGGGTAATAAATGGCCCCTAGAACACGGCAATTGTCATTGAAAGTGTGATGCGCATCACATAGCGTGGCCGACATCTAGTCAGATCGCTGAGGTGATATGCGATGAAACCTTTTTTGCCTTTGGCGCTCGGTCTGCTGATTACCTGCACAGCGGCGCTGGCAAACGCGTCGGATCGTGAAGACGTAAGTCTGCACTGGCCGGTCATTGCTGGGCCGCACTGTGAAAGCTACGGCGAGGCCGTTGCAAAACTGGAAAAACACATCTTAGAGCTTGCGACCGATGAGTGCGCAGAACACGGACTGCATGCCCCCAGTGCTGGCGACATTCAGTATGAGCTTCATGCCGTGCTCTCGGAGTGGCAGCATTACAGACGAGCGATAGCCAACAACGTCAGCGCCACGTGCGCAGTGGCCAGTGCTGACAGCTAAGACGGGCCAATTCCTTCAGTTGCTTTTGGTAGTGCTCAAACTCAACGAACGGGGTAATTCGGCGCTTCTTTGGTGATCGAAACGTCGTGCACGTGTGATTCAGACATACCTGCCGAGGTCACACGAACAAACTGTGGCTTGGTGCGCATATCATGCACCGTCCCGCACCCCGCATAACCCATGGAAGAGCGGACACCACCCATAAGTTGATGGATGATGGCGGAAACTGGCCCTTTGTAGGGCACACGACCCTCAATACCCTCTGGCACAAGCTTTTCAGAGCCTTGACTGGAGTCTTGGAAATAGCGATCAGAAGAACCCTGCTTTTGCGCCATCGCACCAATAGAGCCCATGCCTCGATAAGATTTGTAGGTACGACCCTGATAAAGCTCCACTTCGCCTGGAGCCTCCTCCGTGCCCGCAAACATGCCACCCAGCATCACAGAATGCGCCCCTGCAACGAGGGCCTTTGAAATATCTCCCGAGAAACGGATACCACCGTCGGCAATAAGTGGAATGTTTGTATCGGCAAGCGCCTCTGCAACGTTCGCTACCGCGCTTATCTGAGGAACACCCATGCCAGTGACAATTCGGGTAGTGCAAATGGAACCAGGACCAATACCGACTTTTACCCCATCTGCTCCCGCATCCGCTAGCGCACGAGCGGCATCAGCCGTCGCGATATTGCCACCAATGACATCAACTGAAGGAAAGTTCTCTTTGATCCAGCGAACACGATTCAGTACGTTGAGAGAGTGACCGTGCGCCGTATCCACGACTAAAACATCGACCCCTGCGCTCACCAATGCATCAACACGCTCGTCGGTGTCGGCGCTCGTGCCTACCGATGCGCCAACACGCAACTGCCCATATTGGTCTTTACACGCATCAGGAAAAGACTCTGCTTTATCAAAATCTTTTACGGTAATAAGCCCTGCGAGGGCACCGCGATCATCAACAACGAGAATCTTTTCAATACGGTGCTGATGCAATAATCGTTGGACCTCGTCGGACGAAGCGCCTTCTTTCACCGTCACCAATTGTGCCCGTGGCGTCATGATCGCCGAGATAGATTGTGAGGTATCCGTCTCAAAGCGAAGATCACGGCGCGTGACGATGCCGGTGAGATCGCCGTCCTTCATCACAGGGACGCCCGATATGCCATTTGCGCGCGTGAGCTCGATGAGCTCGGCAATCGTTGCTGTGTGGTCAATCGTGATGGGATCCTTAACCACCCCACTCTCGAATTTCTTAACGCGGCGGACCTGTTCAGCCTGCTCTTGGACAGTTAAGTTCTTGTGGACGATACCAATACCGCCTTCCTGCGCTAACGCAATCGCCAGCCCAGATTCCGTGACCGTATCCATCGCTGCCGAAACGAGCGGGAGGTTCAGACTGATATTACGCGTCAATTTTGTCGCAAGCGAGACGTCCTTCGCCGTGACCTCCGAGTAACCCGGAAGTAAGAGAACATCATCAAATGTCAGCGCTTCTTGAGCGATACGTAACATCAATACCTCGTGGTTGTCGCGTTAAGTAAACCCAATATTGTACGCTTAAGACCTATTTCGAACAATGTCGACAAGGTTGTAAGAATTCCATGCCACTACCCAAACCCACGCCCGTCAGTGTTAGTGAACTAAACCGTAAAGCAAAGTCGTTGCTTGAGAACCAACTGGGCGAAGTTTGCGTCGAGGCGGAGATCGGCAACTTATCAAGACCTAGCTCAGGACACTGGTATTTCAGCCTCAAAGACGACCGAGCTCAACTTAGTTGTGCGATGTTCAGACGCGCAAACATGCGCGTGAGGTTTGAGCCGAAGGTAGGGGACTCCGTTATCGTTCGAGGCCTGCTTTCCATCTACGAGGCTCGCGGCGACTATCAACTGATTGTCGATCACATGGAGGCGTCGGGTGATGGTGCGTTGCAGCGCGCACTGGAGGCCCTAAAACAAAAACTTCAGACAGAGGGGCTTTTCGCCGAAGAGCGTAAAAAGGCCATCCCCGTACATTGCGAACGCGTCGGTGTCGTAACGTCTCCCACTGGTGCAGCCGTCGAGGACATTATTAGCGTACTTGGACGAAGATCGCCGTCTAGCCATATCGCTATTTATCCCGTGCAGGTTCAAGGTGTTGGGTCCGCGGAGCAGATTGCCGCCGCTATCGATGTCGCAAATGCCCAAGTACGCAATGGGGAGCGAGAGCTTGATGTGCTCATCGTCGGACGTGGGGGCGGATCACTCGAGGATCTATGGGCATTCAATGAAGAGAGTGTGGCGCGGGCCATCGCTCGCTCGGAAATACCTGTCGTCTCAGCGGTTGGCCATGAGATCGATTACAGCATCTCCGATCTCGTAGCGGATATGAGAGCCGCCACACCCTCGCAAGCAGCTGAACTGATAACGCGCGACAGCCAAGAGTGGCTTCAACGAATCGATATTGCGACGGCGCAGCTAGAGACCATGACTCAGCGGATACTGAGAGATCATCGACATCGCACCGAAGGTTTGGTCGCACGATTACGGCACCCGAGCCAACAGCTTACGTTGCTGAAAAACAAAATAAGTGCCAACCAAAATCAGGCAACCGCACTTATTCAAAGGAGGCTCGCCGGAACCAAACATCCGCTTGCGCAGCTCAACACACGCCTCCAAGCAGCCTCCCCCAGCACCCTACTCCACCAACGCCGGGAGCTCGTGACTAACTTGTCTAGCGGATTACCCCATCAAATCGACACCATAATGAGAGGACATAGGCAGCGTATCAGTCACCTAACGACGCTACTCGAAACACTAGGACCCACGTCAACACTCAAGCGGGGCTACGCGATCATCACAGACAAAACAGGAAGTGTTATACGCTCTACAACGCAGACCACACTCGGTGAGCGCCTTGATATCACGCTTGACGACGGGCAGGTGGGTGTAACGGTTGACGAGGTTAACCTTCGTTAACCTCGCCCACGCTACGATTTAATACTTAGCAGGTAACCGCGTGTTGATCACAATATGACGACCTTCGAACCGGATATACTCGCCTATCGTGAGATCCTTGAGAATCCTAGCCACCATTTCGCGCGAGGCACCGACGCGATCGGCAATATCCTGTTGCGTCAGCTTCTCAGGGACAAATAGCGTCCCATCCCCGCGCTCATGCGACAGATCCATGAGGACGTTCGCGACACGACCGTATACGTCTTGTAGTGCGAGATTCTTTACGTCTGTGGTCAGTTTGCGCACTCGCGAGGCAAGATTGCCTAGCAACTGCTGTGTGATCCCAGGATTGTCGGTTAGCACTTTGGAGAAGTCTTCTTTTTTAACGATCCGGAACTGACATGGCTCCACCGTTCTGACAGATGCCGAGCGCGCGGAATCATCTAGCAGCGCCAGCTCACCAAAATAATCGCCCACACCCAAGGAGTTCATAATGAACTCTTTGCCGTTCTTGTCGCTGCAATAAACTTTGACTCGTCCTGATTCAATGACGTAGAGCGCATCAGCCGGCTCATTCTCCTGAATCACAACCGTATTTTTCGAGTACGACTCTGACGAACTTGACGCATCAAGCGCCGCCAACTCCTCGCGACTTAAGCCATGAAAAATTTCGACTTGATCAAGCATGAACTCTCACCTTTTGTGTACTATTCACAATTCTAACTGAAGGTTAGCCATTCGACTATCCCTACTGGTCGAAAGTATTGAGCGCGATATACTTCTAAACGATAAAAAAGACGAATTGGTTCAATATTTGTGGCCGAACCCGCATTAAATACGGTTGTTGAGCTTAGTAAAGCGGCGACACCCGAGCTTAAAAAGCTTCTTGATACCTCAGACAGCGAACTGACTGAGGATGTGACTGCGTTACTTCTAGCGTTGGACCGTTTTGACATTGTCGCGAACGATGACAGTACGAATCGTCACGACCTTCTCAACGCTGTGGCCGCTGTAATGGGTTATGCGGAGATGGTGCTCGAGCTCGATCGCGATCTTCCGCCCAGTATTCGAGCGCACATTCAGCACATTGCGGACGCCCTCAGCGCCTCCACGAAAAGCCCCGAGCACTCGACAAAAAGCAGCCGATCGCTCGATACCTTTGAGGGATGTACGGTTCTGGTGGTTGATGACCTACCGGAAAACCTTGACCTGATGTCGAGACTCTTGCGAAAGATGGCGTGCTCCGTCATCACAGCTGACTCCGGTGCAATCGCTCTCGATTTACTGGAGCAGGAGTCAGTGGATTTGGTGCTCCTGGATCTTGTCATGCCAAGCATTGATGGCAGAGAGGTGCTCGCCCGCATTAAGCAGAGCGAGCAACATCGTGCCATACCGGTCATTATGATTTCCGGTCGGCAAGATATGGATCAAATTGTTGACTGTATTCAGGTTGGGGCCGATGACTATTTACTCAAACCGGTGAACTCAGTCCTTCTCAGCGCACGAATCAAGTCGGGGCTTGAGCGAAAACGGTGGCATGACAAGGAAGAGCAGTATCGCGAGCAGCTAGAAAAGCGAGAGCTTTTCATTCGCCAGACCTTCGGTCGCTATATTTCAGACGCCATTGTCGACGAGATTTTAGAGAATCCAGAAGGGCTTAAGCTTGGCGGAGACTTGCGCAGCGTGACGCTCATGATGAGTGATATTCGGAGTTTCACAACCCTCGTTGAGCATTTGCCCCCCGAAAAGGTGGTCACACTGCTTAATCGTTATCTTGGCAAGATGACCGATATTATTCTCGAACACGGCGGCACCATTGACGAATTTTTAGGTGACGCTGTCCTGGCGGCCTTCGGCGCACCGACTAAAACGCCAGATCACGCCCAGCGCGCTGTAACCTGCGCGATCGCAATGCAGGCAGCAATGGATGACATTAACACTCAAAATAAGGCTGACGGTCTCCCCGAAATTGAGATGGCCATCGCTCTCAATACGGGCGAAGTTGTCGCGGGTAATATCGGCTCAGAGCGACGCTCGAAGTACGGCTTCGTAGGCCACCAAGTCAACGTCACATCACGAATAGAGGACGCTGCTTTGCCCAAAGAGATTCTGGTATCCGAACGTACGCTCAACTGCCTTGATTTAACCGGTTTTAATGTGGGCGAGTCTCGCAGCTTGAACCCCAAAGGGATCGAAGAGACGCTGTCGGTATTTCCTATCAATGGAGAAATGCTTCGTGACTAACGCTGCTGTGCTGCTCGTTGAAGACAACGATATAAATCGCGATATGCTTACACGGCGATTGACGCGGGCCGGTCTCACCGTCATCAGCGCAGCAGATGGCGAAACAGCCCTGGAGAGGATGCGCAACGACTCACCCGGTGTTGTCCTAATGGACATGACACTGCCAGTGCTAAACGGCTGGGAGGCCTGTGAACAGGCAAAAGCCGATCCAACGATCGCGCACATCCCAATCATTGCTCTCACGGCACATGCCATGGCGGCCGATCGTGAGCGAGCGATGAGCGTTGGCTGCAGCGAATACGAAACTAAACCCATCGACTTTCCGGTGTTACTCGCCAAGATTTACCAATTTCTTGAGGCAGCACCCGCATGATCATGGAGCGACTAGGGCTACGTGCGCGACTGTATTTGGCCTCGGGTTCAATACTGTTGCTCTTTGCATTCAACGTGGGAACACATTTGTGGGGAAGTTACGCGCGAAGTGAAAGCGTTCTCGCCTACCGTGATGCGACGGAAGCAACGACCCTCGTTAGAAATATCGAGCAGGGACTCAGCACTGAAAACCAGCGGGTACAAGTACTCGCCGCGCTTCGAGAGACAAACGCCCCCATTGGAGAAACACAACGAGAGCAAGCAAACGACGAACTGACATCCATATCGGACCAGTTACGAGCGCTAGGTGGCTTGAGCAACACCGACACAGAAACGGCGTTCCGAGCGTTTTACAAGCCTGCTGCTGACCTGCTCAATGAGTGGATGTTGTTTTACGGTAACTACAATGATGTCACCGTGCCGACCTCCCTGTCGCCCGAGACCTACACCAATACACTTGAGCGCCTGAGCGCGTTGTCTGACCAACACAACAACGTCGCCATGGAACGCTCCACAGTTATCGACAACACGATACAACTCACCGACCGCATAACCATCATTGCCTTTATCAGCTCTATTACGATTACGCTGGTACTGATTCTTACCTTGATACGCACTACCAATGCGTCGCTGTTTCGTCTGCGTGTCGGTGTCGAAAAATTCGGTGCAGGCGACCTAACCCACCGAATTGATGAAAATCGTGATGCGGGAGAAATCGCCAACCTAGCTCAAACCTTTAATGAAATGTCTGCATCACTTCAGACCGCCATGGCTGATTTAGACGACGCGCGCTCGGATGCTGAGGCGGCCAATGAAGCAAAAAGCATGTTTCTGGCAAACGTATCGCACGAATTACGAACGCCGCTCAACGCGATTATCGGCTACTCGGAAATGCTTCAAGATGAGGTCAGCGACGGTGTTGAAATTGATCGCGATCAGTTCAATCACGACCTAACAACCATCATTTTTTCTGGCAGACAACTGTTGGCTTTGATCAATGACATTCTTGATCTCTCAAAAATAGAAACCGGGAAGATGTCTGTGAGCGTCGAGCCCTTTAATGCTGCGGGGCTGGTTGTGCAGGTCTGTGACGCGCTGTCGCCACTGCTGGCACAAAACAACAATCGCTTAGATTTGCACGTCGAGGGTGCCAAAGACGTCGAGGTTGAAAGTGACGCCGCGAAGGTGCAACAAATTCTGACTAACCTATTCTCTAATGCCTGTAAGTTCACAAAGAACGGCGTTATCAGTGTCGTCGCGACCGTCGATGAGGACACGTTACACCTCAGCGTTGCTGATAGTGGCATTGGTATGACCGAAGAACAGCAGGCGAAGGTGTTTCAAGCGTTTGTACAGGCTGACAGTAAGACCAGTGTGAACTATGGCGGCACCGGCCTTGGACTGGCCATCGTGAGTAACTTTTGCGACATGCTGGGAGGAGAAATTGCGCTGACCTCAACACCCGGGCAAGGCTCAAAGTTCGACGTCAGTCTTCCAATTGTCCCAGCGTAAGCTCACGTAGACGTTCTAACACCGCCTCTCGCTTTTCAAGGTCATCGGCTAAACGACTATTCGCTTTGCCCAGTGCAGACACCTTGTCTTCAAGACGCGTTAACAACGACAGCGCGAGCGAGATCACTTCCGCACGATCATCAAGCGCTTGTGAATTACTCGGATCACGCGTGTCTGCCTGCAAAACGGCTATAAACGCTAGACCAATCTGCGCCTCACGCGCCGCATTAGCATCACCCGTATCACCATGAGCCTCAAAATATCTGAGTGCCTGAGCGTAATCTCTTGCTGCCAGCGCGCGAATGCCACGATCAAAGTAAGTCTCCTCAACCTCCACCATGACGGTCTCACAATCGCACGAAGCTTCTGAAACCGGCTCTGGGATGTTGAGCTCAGGAACGGGGGCGACTTCTGAAACACGCTCGGAATCGCTCTGCTCAGCCGAGACAGTCTCCACCGGCGCAGTTTGACACCCTGCCAATATAAGAAGGCAGATGGATGTGCTCAGAAGAAACGACGATTTGCTTTGCGCTGTCATGACCGGAGAATACAGACTTTTTCTCAAAAAGTGTGACGAATTTACTCAGGTCGCATATGTGGAAATAAAATGACATCGCGAATTGACGGTGAGTTTGTCAGCAGCATCACAAGTCGATCGATTCCAATGCCCTCGCCAGCGGTGGGTGGAAGACCGTACTCCAGAGCTCGCACGTAATCGTGATCGTAATGCATGGCTTCGTCATCACCGGCGTCTTTCTCGGCGACTTGCGCTCTAAAGCGCTCGGCTTGATCTTCTGCGTCATTGAGCTCGCTGAAACCATTTGCCAACTCACGTCCCCCGACAAAGAACTCGAATCGATCGGTTATATCGGGATTGTTGTCGTTGCGTCGTGCGAGTGGAGACACCTCAGTCGGATACTCCGTAATGAAGGTCGGCTGAATGAGTTTATGTTCCGCCGTTTCCTCGAAAATCTCCATGTGGATTCGACCAAGCCCCCACCCGTCTTTCGCCTCGATCCCAATTTTTCGCAAAACTGCTGCCGCTGATTCACGCGATTCAATATCGCTGAGCGTCAGATCTGGGTTGTAAGTAAGGATCGCCTCAGTCACAGACAGGCGTGCAAATGCTTTGCTGAAATCCACGGTGTCTTCACCGCAAGGAATAACGGTTGTACCGAGGACTTCTTGAGACAACTCTTTCAAAAGTCGCTCAGTGAGATCCATCGCGTCGCGATAGTCAGCGTAAGCCCAGTAAAACTCGAGCATGGTGAATTCGGGATTGTGACGCGTCGATAACCCCTCATTACGGAAATTTCGGTTAATTTCATAAACCTTTTCGAAACCACCCACTGTTAATCGCTTGAGATAAAGTTCAGGGGCGATTCGCATAAACATGGGCATATCGAGCGCATTGTGATGCGTCGCAAAGGGCCGCGCAGTTGCACCGCCCGGTATGGGGTGAAGCATTGGCGTCTCAACCTCCATGAAACCCTCGGCATCGAGGAAAGAGCGCACAAAAGCGATGACTTTAGAGCGAATTTGAAAGGTCTCTCGGACCTCGGGATTAGCGATAAGGTCCACATAACGCTGACGATAACGGGTCTCCTGATCCGCCAAACCGTGATATTTATCAGGCAGGGGACGAAGTGCTTTGGTGAGAAGGTGAGCGGTTTCCATATTGATGTATAGATCGCCCTTTCCGCTCTTACATAGGACACCCGACGACGCCACAATATCGCCCAAATCCCAGGTTTTTATGGCATCTAACAGCTCTGAACTTAAACCCTTTCTATCGATGTAAAGCTGGATCGTGTCGGAGCCGTCCTGAATCAGAAGAAAGGCGCCTCGATTCCGGACCAAGCGTCCAGCGACGGCAAACGACTCACCCTTTTGAGCTAAGTCCTCTTTTGTCTCATGGCCATATTGCTGCTGTAAATCGCCCGCTAACGCCGTTCGACGGAAGTCGTTTGGAAATGCGTTACCGCCTTCACGAAGCTTCGCAAGTTTTGCCCTGCGCTCTGCGATCAATTTGTTTTCATCTTCAGCAGCTGCCGACACCGAATCAGTCATAATAATTCCTAACCTAAAGGCCTTTTTTCAGAGAGGCTTCGATAAAGGGGTCGAGCGCGCCATCCAGAACAGCTTGTGTGTTCCGGTTTTCCACCCCAGTTCGCAAGTCCTTAATACGCGAGTCATCAAGGACATAGGAGCGAATTTGACTACCCCAGCCAATATCCGCCTTACTGTCTTCCATTGCTTGCTTTTCAGCACTGCGTTTTAGCATTTCCAACTCATACAGCTTCGCCCGCAACTGCTTCATCGCATTGTCTTTGTTCTGATGCTGTGACCGTTCAGTCTGACAGCTTGTAACCGTACCCGTCGGCTCGTGTGTGATGCGAACCGCGGAGTCCGTAGTGTTGACGTGCTGTCCACCTGCGCCAGATGAGCGGTACGTATCGATGCGCAAATCGGCGGGATTAATATCGATGTCAATGTTGTCGTCAATTTCTGGTGACACAAACACAGACGAAAAGGAGGTATGACGTCGACCGCCGCTATCAAAAGGAGACTTCCTTACGAGTCGATGCACACCGGTCTCGGTTCTGAGCCAACCAAATGCGTACTCGCCCTCAAACTGCACCGTTGCACTTTTTATTCCGGCAACATCGCCCGCCGAGGCTTCGGTAAGCGTTGCTTTAAAGCCTTTACTCTCACCCCAGCGCAAGTACATTCGGAGCAGCATCTCAGCCCAGTCCTGAGCTTCTGTACCACCAGACCCAGCCTGAATATCCAGAAATGCGTTATTGGGATCCATCTCACCAGAGAACATACGACGAAACTCAAGCGTCTCGAGTTGCGCAGTCAGCTGATCAATATCACTTGCGACTTCGTCAGCGGTTTCCTGATCATCCTCAGCCTGTGCCATTTCGAGCAGATCAACACCGTCTTGATGACCTGCGTCCAAGGCCTCAATCGTGTGAACGACTAACTCGAGCGATGAGCGCTCGCGGCCGAGACTCTGCGCTCGGTCAGGATCTTCCCAGACGCTCGGCTCCGCGAGCTCTAACTCAACCTCGGCTAGCCGTTCTTTCTTGTTAGCAAAGTCAAAGATACCCCCTGAGCACATCGGTTCGTGCACGAATTTCTTTCAGCTGATTGATAAGAGGGGCAATTTCCACGAGCGATACCAGTCGATTTATGGGCGGCGAGTTTAGCGGAGCGCGCTATTTTGTTCCAGCTCGTCAGGTTGTTATCAAGGGCCAGATAACATCGAGTTGGAGTTGAAGTCGGCGTTCACCCCGAAAGTCATTTATCGAAGGCTTATAGACGCAGGTCATAGCGGCTGGGCGTTCTTGAAGCCAGGTATCCACATCGGCGTTGAATGCAATGGCATCGATAACCCCTGCATCTGTTGCCAGACGAAATTTCAGATGTTTCTCCCCTACGACACGCATATCGTCAATGGCAAACGTTCCGTCAAATGAAGGCGGCTCAAAGCCCTGCCCCCATGGTCCGCCCGACGCTAGGGCCTCAGCAAGGCTCGGTGAGAGCTCTGCGTGGCTCAAGGAGCCATCGGTCAGGTATTCCTGATTGGGCGTCACGCCATGCAGCTCGTCGGCCACTGCCTGATTAAACGCTTCTCGAAATTCTGCCAATTTAACCTTGGCTAAACTGAGTCCTGCCGCCATGGCGTGCCCACCAAACTTCGTCACAAGGCCCGGATTTTGGGTTGCCACGCGATCTAAAACATCCCGCAGGTGAACGCCGGGAATCGAGCGGCCAGAGCCCTTAAGCTCCTCGTCACCCGCTTCGGCAAAAATAATTGTAGGACGATGAAAGCGTTCTTTGATCCGGGAGGCGAGGATCCCAACCACGCCCTGATGCCAATCATCGCGATAAAGCGTGACCGCGAAGTCTTGGTCTCGGACTGCAAACTCACCCGACTCAACCAGCGCCAGGGCCTCAGCTTGCATCGTGCCTTCGATATTGCGCCGCTCCTTGTTGTAGTCGTTAAGTTGCGCCGCGAAGGACCGAGCAGCCACTGTCGATTCGGCGAGTAAACATTCAATGCCTACGGACATGTCATCTAATCTCCCCGCGGCGTTGATACGAGGCCCAGCAACGAAACCTAGGTCAGTTGATGTGACAGACCGAATATCTCTGCCCGCCACTTCAAACAACGCTTCTATACCCGGTCGAGCCCTGCCCGCACGCATCCGTGCAATACCTGCCGCGACAAGTGTTCGATTGTTCTTATCAAGTGGAACGACGTCTGCGACAGTTCCAAGTGCGACCAAGTCCAAGGAATCAGCCAGGTTGGGGATCTCGATGTTCATCGACTCAAACCAACCCCGACTCCGCAGCTCAGCGCGCAAGGCAGTAAGCACGTAAAACATGACACCCACGCCCGCTAACGCCTTACTTGGGAAGCGGCAACCCGGCTGATTGGGGTTTACGATGATATCGGCCTCAGGCAATACCTCACCGGGCAGATGGTGGTCCGTTATGATGACACTCATACCCAGCTGACGCGCAGCCGAAACACCGTCGATACTGGCAATACCATTGTCGACAGTCACCAAGACATCAGGCTGATACTGCGCCGCAATGCCTACGATTTCAGGTGTGAGTCCATACCCGTATTCGAAGCGATTGGGTACAAGGTAATAGACCTCTTCCAGCCCCATTTGTTTGAGAAGAGAAACCGCTAGCGCACAACTTGTCGCGCCATCGGCATCGAAGTCGCCGACAATGACGACGCTCGCCTGAAACTCAATGGCATCAGCAAGCATTTCAGCGGCCTCCTGCGCGCCTAAAAGTGCCGCTGGAGACAGCAACTGATTCAACGGTAGCGAGATCTCATCAAGACGTTGAACACCGCGGTGCGCGTAGATCTTTTTGATCGCATCCGGAATATTGGCCGCGGCGAGCTCGGGCGAGACTAAACCCTCGCGATGTTTAATGGCCGTCGTCATCAGGCGCGACAGTTAGCCACCATAAATTGGTGAACCTCAGCTAGGTCATTGGGCAAAACATCGAAAGCCTCTTCTCGCTCAAACAAGTCTGCCAGATGCGCAGGCAGTTGTGCCTGGGCGTCAATGCCTGCCGCGTCGATCGCTGAGGGGAACTTCGCCGGGTGTGCTGTGGCCAGGGTAACCATGGCCGCATCGCTGTCTTGCTGACAAACACGGGCCGCTTTTGTGCCGATTGCGGTATGGGGGTCGACCAGATAGCCCTGCTTGCGCCAAACAGCGGCAATTTCGGCGCAGGTCTCTTCGTCTGAACTGCGGTCACTGTCAAAAAGCGCTTTCGCTTTTTCTAAGGCCTCGTTAGAAAGCGTAAGGTCTCCTTCTGCGAAGGTCTCCATCCAGCCACGCAAAACGTCGCCATCGCGGTCTGCAAGATCAAAAAGAAGTCGCTCAAAATTAGATGAAACAGTGATGTCCATACTGGGTGAAAGCGACGCCTCAAGCGATAACTTAGCGTACACGCCCTCGGTCAGCACGCGATGCAGCACATCGTTACGGTTAGTGGCAATGACTAACTTCTCGATCGGCAAACCCATTTGCTTGGCTAAGTAACCCGCAAAGATGTCCCCAAAATTGCCGGTCGGTACGGAAAAGCTCGTCGGACGGTCAATCCGACCTAATGCGAGCCCCGAGTAAAAGTAATAAACAATTTGCGCCATAATTCGCGCCCAGTTGATCGAGTTAACCGCGACCAATCGGCGTCCATCGGGCAAAAAAGGTTCAGCGACGAAGCTTGTCTTCACCATCGCTTGGCAATCGTCAAAATTACCCTTAATGGCAATGTTGTGGATGTTGGGAGCTATGACGGTCGTCATTTGGCGCCGCTGAACATCGGACACGCGCTCGTGCGGATGCAGAATAAAAATATCGATGTTGTCGCAGCGCTTACAGCCCTCGATCGCGGCGCTGCCTGTGTCACCCGACGTTGCGCCCATGATGACGACTTTCTCCCCGCGGCGGGCCAACACGTAATCTAATAGGCGGCCAAGCAACTGAAGTGCAAAGTCCTTAAACGCCAGCGTGGGTCCCTGAAAGAGCTCCAGCACCCACTGGTTGTGCTCCAACTGAACGAGCGGTGCGACCGCCGGATGTCGGAAGCTTGAATAGGTGTCCTTAAGAATTGCTCGCAGGTCGGCTTCATTGATGCAATCGCCAATGAAGGGCGAGACGATTTCGTAAGCCAGGTCTGGATAAGACATCGTCTGCATTGCGCGCAGTTTTTCTGCGTCAAACTTCGGCAGATAGGTGGGAACATATAGCCCGCCATCCGAGGCTAAACCCGCTAGCAGAACGTCTTCAAAATCCAGCTCGGGGGCCTGTCCGCGAGTGCTCACGTAGCGAATAGTCATATTGGGTCAGGTCTCATCAATCAAAATTTTCAACACGAAGGCAGGTCACACGTCCAACCACCGATGACATTGCTTCAATCGTCGACACAGCATCATTTAGACAACGCGTCGTCGCTCTGTCGGTGACAATAATGACAGGCACGTCAGCGCTCGCACTCGCCTCAGGTTTCTGAATGAGCGACTCGATACCGATGCCTTTTTCACTCAGACATTTGGTGATCGATGCCATCACACCCGGCTTATCTTCAGCATCAAGTCGCAGATACCAGCCAGTTGAGACATCGTCTATGTGTGTAATCGAGGCAGAATCCAAGTCCGCTATCGGCACACCCATACTCGGTGTCGCTGGCGACTCATCACGCGCCAGCGAACCGGCGATGGACACTAGGTCACCACAGACCGCGCTAGCCGTGGGTCTGGAACCCGCTCCCGGGCCCACCAATAACAACTCACCCACACCCGTCCCATTAATCATGACGGCATTCAGAACGCCATCCACTTGGGCAATTGCCTTACCCTCAGGAATCAACGTCGGATGAACCCGTAGCTGTATCGTCTCTGCGTCGCGCTGGGCGATCCCCAAATGCTTTATGCGGTAGCCGAGCTCTTTTGCGAACTCAAGATCCTCAGGCGCTACGCTGTCGACACCTTGCTTAAACGGTGCATCCGCAGGAATCGCCGCACCAAAAGCCAGGGACGCCAGCAAAACGAGCTTTTGAGCGGCGTCGGTGCCGTCGACATCGAAGGTCGGATCCGCCTCGGCATAGCCCAGTCGTTGGGCCTCTTGGAGCACGTCATCAAAGGCGCGACCCTCAGAGGCCATCGCAGTCAAAATAAAATTACCCGTGCCATTGATAATACCTGCCACAGATGTCACTTCATTAGCAGCAAGACTCGCTCTGACCGTCTCAATAATGGGAATACCGCCCGCCACAGCCGCCTCATATTTCAATGACACACCTTGCTGCTCAGCCAATGCAAACAGTTCTCCACCGTGATCAGCAAGTAGGGCTTTATTGGCGGTAATGACGTGTTTTTTCTGTTGCAACGCCTCGATTACGAGCTCTTTCGCAACCGTTGTTCCACCAATTAGCTCGATCAACACATCAACCTCGGGATCGCGCGCAACGGCGAACACATCGCGAGAGTCCTGCGCATCACCGATATCAACCTCAGGTCTTGGCGTTCGTGTACCAATGTGTGTGACAACTAGGTGCGCAGCAGACCGCGCCGAAATTGCCGCATTGCCCTCGACCAGCAGTGCTAAAACACCCTGCCCCACCGTTCCAAGACCACACAGACCCACTTTTACCGTTCGCTTTGTCACGCTTGTCCCCAATCGCTGGGTAGTCCAGCACGCAATACCTTTTTTATTCCTCGCAGTGCTTGTCGCGTTCTATGTTCATTCTCAATGAGACCAAAACGGACATAGCCCTCGCCATATTCGCCAAAGCCTATACCGGGCGACACAGCCACTCCAGCGTCCTTGAGCAAAAGCTTGCTGAATTCCAAAGAGCCCATCTGATCAAACGGCGCAGGAATCTTCGCCCAAACAAACATGGTCGCCTTGGGTGGCGTCACGGCCCAACCTGCTTTGTTAAGGCCTTCACACAGCACGTCGCGCCGGTCTTGATACATTTGTCGAATGTCTTCAACACATGACTGATCGGACTCAAGTGCCGTAATGGCCGCGACCTGAACCGGCGTAAAGATGCCGTAATCCAAGTAAGACTTTATGCGAGTTAACGCTGCCACTAATTCTTTATTTCCACAGCAAAAGCCCACGCGCCAGCCTGGCATGTTGTAGCTCTTAGACAGAGTGAAAAATTCCACCGCGACATCGCGTGCTCCGGGCACCTGCAAAATACTCGGCGCCTTGTAACCATCAAAAACGAGGTCTGCATACGCGAGGTCGTGAACCACCCAAATATTATGTTCACGTGCCACGGCGACGACCTTCTCAAAAAAGTCGAGCTCGACACAGTCGCCAGTAGGATTAGAGGGAAAGTTGAGGACGAGCATCTTAGGCCGGGGGTAAGCTGTCCGGATCGCCTTATCGAGCTCCTCGAAAAAGTCGCCCTCTTCGGTCATCGGCACGTGGCGTAAGTCAGCACCTGAGATCACAAACCCGTAGGGGTGAATAGGGTAAGAAGGATTTGGCACAAGGATTGTGTCGCCTACACCCGTAGTGGCTAGCGCAAGGTGCGCAAGACCCTCTTTAGACCCTAGCGTCACAATAGCTTCGGTTTCTGGGTCCAACTCCACGTCGTATCGCGAGGCATACCAATCGCACATAGCTTTTCGTAACCGCGGAATACCTTTTGATTGCGAGTAACGGTGCGTATCACCACGTTCAACCGTGTCTTTTAATTTGTCGACGATGTGCTGAGGCGTCGGTTGGTCGGGGTTTCCCATGCCAAAGTCGATAATATCCTCGCCACGTGCACGTGCCTGCTGCTTCAGTTCACCGATAATATTGAACACATAAGGCGGTAATCGCTCTATGCGTTGAAACTGCTGATTCATCTGCTTCCCTTGAGATTTTGCTCAGGCTTACTTAACTATTCGATCCCCAGCATGGCTGCAATATCAGCAGCCGGCTTGTACCCGGGTATCAACTGTCCGTCACTGGTTACGATAGCGGGCGTCCCTCGGACGCCTAACCGGTTGCCTAGCGCGTAGTGCTCGGAGACGGGGTTCCCCTCACACTCGTTGATCGGTAACTCAACACCGGATTTAAGCGATGTGAGCGTCGATTCCCGATTGCGCGAGCACCAGGCTGTCGCTAATTGCCGAGCACCGTCTGACTCCATACCGCCCCTTGGGAATGCGAGATAGCGGACCTCAACACCGCGGCGATTCAAGTCATCCATTTCTAAATGAAGCTTACGACAGTAGCCGCACGTGATATCTGTGAACACGTTGATGTAACCCTTGGCAGGCTCGGCTGGCGAAAATACGATCATGTCATCAATGTCGACCTGAGCCAGGAGCTCAATGCGCTCTGTGGTCCGGCGTTGCTCCGTCCAATTCGATACGCTGGTCTCAGAGACGCTGAGCAAATCGCCGTTAAGCAATAAAAAACGACCGTCCCGCGTCGCATACAAAACAGGCCCATCTTGAATGGCTATCTCAATCAAGTCTTTGGACGGTGTCTCCTCAATGCGATCGATACTGATGGGGCTGCCTACCATGGCAGATAAGCCCGCCTCTAACCGCTGCCTGGCGTCTCCAAAAGACGAACTGTCCTGTGCTAGCGCAGGCCAACTGAACATTGCCAACGATGCAAAGGTCGCCGAGATGAGCTGTATTCGAAACGATTTCAACATGTATTAACCTCTAGGGTGGTGCTTCTCGTGAAGCGCTTGCATCCGGCTGCGTGCCACGTGTGTGTATATTTGCGTCGTCGTCAGGTCGCTGTGGCCCAATAGCATCTGCACGACACGCAAGTCCGCACCATGATTAATCAAATGCGTGGCAAATGCGTGCCTCAACGTGTGCGGAGAGAGACTGTCTTTAATTCCTGCCCGCTGCGCGTAAAGTTTAATACGATACCAAAAGGTCTGGCGAGTCATTGCCACACCCCGATTTGATGGAAAAAGCACATCGCTCTGTTTGCCACTGAGCAAGTCGATGCGAGAAGACCGTAAATAATCGCTCACACTCTGAACAGCCGCCTCGCCCATGGGCACTAACCGTTCCTTACCACCCTTGCCCAAGACGCGAACCACCCCTTGATTCAGACTGAGCTGGGGAATGGTCAAAGACACCAATTCCGATACGCGCAGACCACAAGCGTAAAGCACTTCTAGCATCGCTGCATCGCGATGCTCAATGGCGACATCGAGATCAGGTGCGTTCAATAAAGCGTCTACTTGGGCCTCAGAGACTGTTTTAGGCAGTGGTCTGGAAGGCTTCGGCCGATCAAGGTGTTGTGTTGGGTCGACGGCTAGCTCGCCCTCTCTCACCAGGTATTGATAAAAACTACGCAGACTCGATAGGAGCCGAGAGATCGACCGATGAGAACTGCCGCCAGCAAGCCGCACCCCAAGGTAGGCTTGCACGTCTGATTCATCGGCAGTGAGGGCTGTGCTGTGTTTGTGCTCAGATAACCAACGGTCCAACCCTTCGACGTCTCGCCGATAGGCTTGGCAGGTGTTCTCGCTCAGACCGCGCTCGAGCCAGAGGGCTGTCGTAAACCGCTCAAGCTCTGGCTTGATAATGCGATCCAAACGCGTCCTTACCCCAAAGGCTGAGCCTTAGGAGAGCTTTTCCTTGATGCGTGCAGCCTTACCGGAAAGCTCACGCAAATAGTAGAGCTTCGCCTGACGAACGTCACCGCGGCGCTTGACTGAAATCGAGTCAACCAAGGGGCTGTAAGTCTGGAACGTACGCTCCACGCCAACCCCGTGAGAGATTTTTCGTACAGTAAACGCTGAGTTCAAGCCACGGTTGCGCTTGCCAATGCAAACACCCTCGAACGCCTGAAGACGCTCGCGGTTACCTTCCTTTACTTTTACCTGAACGACAACGGTGTCTCCCGGCGCAAAGGCGGGAATTTCTTTTGACATTTGCTCAGCATCGAGCTCGGCAATAATTTTGTTGGCACTCATGGCTTTCTCCTCAGTCGGCCGCTATTCAACACAGCAACCCCGTTTCAATCTCATATCGAGCGTTACCGCTCACTTTTTACTCAGAGATGGGCGTTTAAATCCCACCGCGCGAGCATCACTCGCTGCTCATCTGTTAGGTCGGCCCAATCGAGCAAATCTGGCCGCCGATCGAGGGTCCGTTTCAACGCCTGCGCCGCTCGCCAATCAGCAATGCGCGCATGGTCTCCGCTGAGCAACACCTCCGGCACCGCTCGACCCTCAAAAATCTCAGGGCGCGTATAGTGAGGACAGTCGAGCAATCCGTCAACAAAAGAGTCTTGTTCTGCAGACATTTCATCGCCTAAAACACCCGGAATGCGACGAATTAACGAATCCATCACCAACATAGCGGGCATTTCTCCACCACTGACCACCATATCGCCTACCGACAACTCCAGATCTACATCTTGCTCGAGAAAGCGCTCGTCAAATCCTTCATAGCGGCCCGCAACAAAAATAATCGCTTTATGGGCAACGAGACGAGCGATCATAGCCTCATCCACAGGCGCCCCCTGCGGACTCATCGCAACCACTAGGGCATCGTCACCCAGCAGCTGTTTCGCTTTGCGGACGGACTGACTCAGGATAGGCGCCTTCATAAGCATGCCCGGCCCACCCCCATAAGGTCGATCGTCAACCGTACCGTGCTTGTCGGTTGCAAACTGGCGGGGATCCACCGTCTCGACAGTGAAAAGCTGGTCTCGTGCCGCCCGGCCTGTCACACCCCATTCAGTCAGACCAGAAAGCATTTCAGGAAAAATGCTGATAAAACCAAATTGCTTCAAGGCAACGATTGATTCAGTCATCGGGATGCCAGTTCACTTCAATCAGCGCGTCGTCTAAATCGATTCGCGCGATAACCTCGGTCTCTATGTAAGGGATAAGGCGCTCGCGATCATCGATACTGCTCTCAGAGGCGCGAACGACCAGCACGTCGTTAGCACCTGTTTCAAGCAGATAATCGACGTCACCCAAGTAAAGAGGCGCTCCGTCATCACCGGGTGCCATGACGCGACAGCCCACCAGGTCATCCCAGTAAAACTCACCTTCTTTGAGGGTTGGCAGCGCCGACTTGGGAACCACAATGCTGTAACCCCGCAGAAGTTCGGCTGCATTTCGGTCATCTACACCCTCCAACAGGGCGACATACCCCTTTCCCTGCGCGCGAATATTGAGCACGCGTACAGGTTTACGCCCCTGGTTCCGAGCGTCGACTAAAAATTGAGGTTGGAGAGAAGTGAGCGAGGCTGGCGACTCGAGGTTTACCTTGAGCTTTACCCAGCCTTTGATGCCGTATACGCCTACGATTTTGGCGGCGGCTATGTCGGGAGATGTGGCGTCAGAGCGCGCCACAAAAAATCACTTAAGCCGCTGCGGCCGCTTGGCCTGCCGCTTCTTTTACCAAACTGGCGACGCGAGGTGACAACTGTGCACCCTTAGCTACCCATGCGTCGATACGGCCTGTATCGATGCGCAGTCGCTCTTCTTGACCGCGAGCAATGGGGTTAAAGAACCCAACGCGCTCGATAAACCGGCCATCACGAGACCTACGACTGTCGGTAACTGTCACGTGGTAAAAAGGGCGCTTCTTTGAGCCGCCGCGTGAAAGACGAATTGTGACCATTGCTTTGTCCTAAACGTTAACCCTTGGGACATTTCCCAAGGCAAAATTTGAGGTCGCGAAGACTACAGGAAGTCGTCCCGTCTTTAAAGTCCTGCAACACATAATAATTACCGGCGCGGAAACCCGGGTGGCATACCACCACCAGGCGGCATACCTCCGCCACCGCCCATCATTCCACCCATGCCACGCATCATGCGCTGCATACCGCCGCCTTTCATCTTCTTCATCATTTTTTGCATCTGCTTGTGTTGCTTCAACAGACGATTCAGATCAGGAACTGCCGTACCTGATCCGGCCGTGATGCGACGCTTACGCGATGGGTTAATCAGATCGGGGTTTTTTCGCTCTTTCGGTGTCATGGAGTTGATAATCGCTTCCATGCGGTCAAATTGCTTGGTGTCAACTTGCGACTGCGCTGCCTGAGCCATGCCACCCATACCCGGCATTTTATCGAGCATGGCACCAATGCCACCCATATTTTTCATCTGCTGAAGTTGGTCACGGAAATCTTCGAGGTCAAAGCGTCCGCCTTTTTCGACCTTTTTAGCGAGTTTTTGCGCCTTCTTTTTATCAACTTTCCGCTCAGCATCCTCGATAAGCGACAGCAAATCGCCCATGCCAAGAATACGCGACGCCAACCGATCGGGGAAAAACGGCTCAAGTGCCTCTGTCTTCTCGCCAACACCCATAAACTTGATGGGCTTACCCGTAACATGACGCACCGAGAGCGCAGCACCGCCGCGCGTATCAGCATCCACCTTCGTCAAAATAACGCCCGTGAGTGCCAAGGCGCGATTAAACGCGGTCGCGGTGTGCACAGCATCCTGACCTGTCATGGCATCGATGACAAAGAGCGTTTCAACCGGGTTGATGGCCTTATGCAGGTCAGAAATCTCTGCCATCATTTCATTATCAATCGCAAGCCGTCCCGCCGTATCGACCAACAAAACGTCACTGAATGCGGTTTTTGCGTTCTTAAGCGCGCGATTAACAATGTCTACAGGGCGCTCTTCCACCGACGAAGGCTCAAAGCGCGCACCCACCTCGCTCGCTAGTGTTTCGAGCTGCTTAATAGCGGCCGGTCGATAAACATCAGCACTGACGACCGTCACTTTCTTTTTCTCACGCTCCATGAGGTAGCGCGCAAGCTTGGCGACCGAGGTGGTTTTGCCCGCACCTTGCAGACCGGCCACCATCACAACCGCTGGGGGTTGTGTCGCTAAATTGAGTTGCTCATTGGCTTCACCCATGACGCTTTGAAGCTCAGCCTGAACGATTTTCAAAAAGACCTGCCCCGGCGTGAGACTCGAGCTCACCTCAGTACCAACAGCGCGCTCTTTGACCCGGTCCGTGAACTCCTTAACCACCGACAGAGCAACGTCGGCCTCCAACAGCGCCATACGGACTTCCCGCAGCGTGTCTTTGATGTTGTCTTCAGTGAGGCGCGACTTGCCCGCCATTGCCCTCAAACTGGCGGATAAACGTTCGCTTAAGCTTTCAAACATGTTCTTTCCTGTGTCAATTAACAGTGCCGCAAGCGCTGGAACCGCGTAGTATACGCCTACGGCAAAAAAATAATCAGGGGAGTTCTGCAATCGGCATGGCAGGATTTGCGACCAATCAAGTTCTCGCAGTAGCGGCCACGCTCGCGGCCGCGCTCTATTTGTTTACAGCAGCTCAGCAGCTTTTGAGGCTCGAACGACGCGAGCAAAAACTGCCAAACGCTATCTTATTCCCGGCCATCGCGGCGCTCTTGCTCCATGGTTTTGTCATTTACGATAGCTCTGCGTCCGTGGGGGCCAATTTTGGCTTTTATCGTGTTGCATCGTTAACGTTCTGGCTGATGGGTGTCCTAAGCTTACTGATTCTCGCCTTCCGTCCATTGCAGACGTTACTCATGGGTATTTTCCCATTGGCAGCGATTGCCATATTGGTCGCGACACTGACGCCTGAAACGGCTCGGCCCATGACCGATACACCACGCGGCTTGCTGCTGCATATCTCGACCTCGATTATCGGTTATGCGTTGCTGGGACTCGCAACACTGCAAGGCTTGTTGGTGCTTCAACAAAGCCGGTTGTTGCGGCAACACAAGACACGCGGGCTTATTCGCTTGCTGCCGCCGCTTGATAGCACCGAGCAAGTCATGCACGAGCTAATTGCAATGGGGACGCTTGTCATGGCGATATCAATCGTCGCCGGCTTCTACTATGTCGACGATTTATTTGCGCAGCACCTCATACACAAAACAGTGCTCACCATCATTGCATGGCTGCTGTTCGCGGTGGTCTCCATCCGTCATATACGTTATGGGTGGCGCGTAAACACCGCAGTGATGCTTTGCTGCAGTGGGTTTGCCTTGCTGACGCTTGGCTTTTACGGATCCAAACTCGTTCTAGAGCTTGTTTTAACCTAAGTGAAATCTAGGGTTGCGGCCGGACACATTTTTCTCAACAATTGGCGTTCATGCTGACGCTTGCCCATAAAGTTTGAACGACGCCCCGCTGGGACTCCTCTTTGCCATTTTGGCAGCACTCATTCTGTTATCCGGATTTTTCTCGAGCTCAGAGACAGGGATGATGGCGCTCAACCGCTACCGGCTAAAGCATCTGCAGCAGCAGGGTCACAAGGGTGCGCTGCGAGCGGGAAAGTTACTTGCGCGTCCCGATAGGCTGATTGGACTCATTCTAATCGGCAATAACCTCGTCAATATATTGGGCTCTTCCATTGCCACCGTTGTGGCGATTCGACTTTATGGCGATGCGGGTATTGCTATAGCCACCATTCTTTTGACGATCGTCATTCTCATCTTTGCTGAGATCACCCCGAAAACGATTGCCGCTATCCACCCTGAAAAAGTGGCCTTCCCAGCAAGTATTATTCTGCTGCCGCTTATGAAACTCGCCATGCCACTCGTATGGTCGATTAACGCTATTACAAATGGTCTGCTGTCGCTCCTTGGCTTCAAAACCAATGCCGCAAATGAGGACGAACTTACTCAAGAAGAGCTTCGCACCATCGTCAATGAGTCGGGTGGACTCATACCGCGGCGACACCGAAGTATGCTGGTGAACATACTCGATCTCGAGCAAGTCTCAGTGAATGACATTATGGTGCCCCGCAACGAGATATACGGTGTCGACCTCGATGATGATGATGAGACGATACTCAAGCGACTCAAGTCGAGTACCCATACCTTAGTGCCCGTCTTTCGCGGCGATATCAACAAGATCGAAGGTATCCTGCACTTGCGAAATCTCGGCAAGTGCCTTGATGGCGACGGGCTCAATCGAACCTCATTGATCAGTGAGCTCCAAGAGCCCTACTTCACACCAGAGAACACAGCGCTACATATTCAGCTCCGCCATTTTCAGCAGCGAAAACTTCGACTCGGGATGATCGTCGACGAATACGGCGACATCATGGGCTTGGTGGCCCTTGAAGATATCCTCGAGGAGATCGTCGGAAACTTCACTTCCAATCTAGTAGAGGACCAAGAAGAGATTGCCACGATGGCAGACGGAGGTGCCTCCTGTACCGGCAGCATTCCGATCAGAGACATCAATCGACAGTTTGGGTGGTCGTTACCCACAGACGGGCCAAAAACTATAAGCGGGCTTGCTCTTGAGGCCTTGGAGGCCTTCCCAGTGGGCCCCGCGTCCGTTCGGATTGGTGCTTACCAACTCGACATAGAATGCGTCGAGGGCAATGCAATCACTCAGGTTCGCGTAACACCGATGACCGCCACACCGCCATCGGATGACGCCATCTAGGATTCGCAAGTACGGGGAAACACCTTGACACTTCGCAACGCGCTAAACCCTCAAAATAATGAAAACCCAGCTTCTTTCCGTCGCTGAGCGCTCGCCTCAAGAATTTCTTGCTTGCGCGTATCGTCCGCAGTAAACCAATCTACGATTTCATCGCCTGTCCTGTAGCAGCCCTCACAGACGTCATTCTGATCAAGTGCACAGATAGAGACACAAGGGGATTGTGGGGTATCAGACATGGGGGTCGCCCGCCTCCTGGGCTGCATAAAATGCGTCGGCAAATTCATCGAGTGTTCCTGCCTCGATAGCATCACGGATGCCTTGCATGTGCTTTTGGTAGTACGTCAGGTTGTGAATGGTGCACAACTGCGAGCCCAAAATCTCATTGCAACGATCAAGATGGTGCAAATAAGCGCGACTAAAGTTCGAACAGGTGTAGCACTCACAGTTCTCATCAAGGGGGCGCGTGCTTGTCTTATGGCGCGCATTACGCAGTTTAATGACGCCATGGCTCGTGAAGAGATGCCCATTGCGCGCGTTCCGTGTGGGCATCACGCAGTCGAACATATCGACACCACGGCGCACCGCCTCGAGTAAATCCGCGGGCGTGCCCACCCCCATCAAATAGCGAGGTTTATCATCTGGCAGCTGGTGCGCCACGTCATCCAGCACTTGCACCATCTCGTCTTTCGGCTCGCCCACGGATAGGCCGCCGAGTGCGTAGCCGTCGAAGCCAATGTCGACTAATCCAGAGAGCGAGGCTTCACGCAGATGCTTGTACATTCCCCCCTGCACAATGGCAAAAAGCGCAGAGGCATTACCCGCATGAGCATCCTTACTGCGTTTTGCCCAGCGCAGAGAGAGCTCCATCGATCGACGTGCCTCCTCCTCTGTCGCAGGATAAGGCGTGCATTCATCAAAGATCATTACGATGTCACTGCCTAAATCCCGCTGAATTTTCATCGAGGTTTCGGGATCCAGAAACACCTTGTCGCCGTTAACCGGCGACTTGAACGTCACGCCCGACTCTTCGACTTTCCTGACCTCGCCCAGACTGAACACCTGAAACCCGCCCGAGTCAGTCAAAATCGGGCCACCCCACCCCATAAAATCGTGGAGGTCGCCGTGCTTCGAAATGATGTCGGTGCCCGGTCGAAGCCATAGGTGAAAGGTATTCCCAAGGAGAATCTGTGCACCCGTAGCGCGCACGTCATCCGGGGTCATGCCCTTAACCGTGCCATAGGTACCGACCGGCATGAAGGCGGGGGTTTGGACCTCACCTCGCGCAAAGGTCATTGTCCCCCGACGCGCGAGACCGTCTTTAGCTGAAACCGAAAACTTCACTTTCGACCCTCAAGATTTGTGCGTGACAAACATCGCGTCACCGTAACTGAAAAAGCGGTACTCCTTGAGTACAGCTTCACGGTAGGCCTTCATTGTTTCCTCATAGCCGGCAAAGGCAGACACCAGCATAATGAGTGTGCTTTCAGGCAAATGAAAGTTTGTGACCATTGCGTCTACCACACCAAACTCGCACCCCGGATATAAAAATATATCGCTGTCACCTTCGAAAGCCCGAGGGCAGCGCTCAGAGTCAAGACCTGCGGCCGCCGCACTTTCGAGCGATCTAACAGAAGTCGTGCCAACCGCCACAACGCGACCCCCTCTCTTGCGGCACGCACGGATCGCGTCAACGCAATCCTGCCCAACCTCAATCCATTCCCGGTGCATTTTATGATGCGTAATATCCTCAACGCGCACGGGTTGAAAGGTGCCTGCCCCCACATGAAGGGTTACAAACGCGGTCTGCACACCTTTGAGGCTGAGTCGCGAGAGCAGGGCCTCGTCGAAGTGAAGACCTGCAGTAGGCGCTGCAACAGCGCCCTCATGCTTTGCGTAGACGGTTTGATAACGCTCACGGTCTTGTGGTGTATCCGCGCGCTCAATGTACGGAGGTAGGGGCATATGACCGTACAACCGCATCATCTTTGCAACCGTGCCAGTTTCCGCTTGAAGTTCAAACAAACCGCCATCGCGACCACAGACCCTCAGCGTGAAGTCAGTAATATCTGAGTCCTGATCAGCTGTAATAAAGATGAGGGAACCCTCTTTCGGACTCTTACTCGACCTGACGTGGGCCAAAACAGAGCCATCACCGCGCAATCGCTCAATCAAAATCTCAACACGCCCACCCGTTTGCTTTTGACCATAGAGCCGCGCGGGAATCACTCGCGTGTTGTTAAAAACAAGCAAGTCATTGGGGCTCAGCAACGCTTCTATCTCTAAGAACTGCCGGTGATCAAGGCTACCTGTGGCACCGTCCAGCGCCAGAAGACGGGAACCCGTCCGCTCCTCAAGTGGCGACTGAGCAATCAGGTACTCGGGTAGGTCAAAGTGAAAGTCAGCTGTCTTCATAGTCACGTTTAGTTAGTAACGCAGTCATAAAAAAGCCGGCATACGCCGGCTTCGTCGTTTCGTAAGAGCGACGATTAGTCGTCGCTGGCTTCGCCATCCGCGGGTGCTTCCTCAGCGGCGGGCTCTTCTGCTGGTGCTTCCTCAGCTGCAGGCTCGTCTGCGGGTGCTTCCTCAGCGGCAGGCTCTTCTGCTGGTGCTTCCTCAGCGGCGGACTCTTCTGCTGGTGCTTCCTCAGCTGCGGGCTCTTCTGCTGGTGCTTCCTCAGCGGCGGGCTCTTCTGCTGGCGCTTCCTCAGCTGCAGATTCCTCCACAGCAACTTCTTCCGCAGCTGCTTCTGCAACGACCTCTTCTTCCGTCTCCACAACTTCGGGTTCGGGTGCGGGCGGCGCTGAAACCGTAACGAGCTCTTCAGCAATCAGAATATTGACTTTTTCTTCGCCATTCACTGGCTTTCCTGCAGCATTTTGAACTGCATAACGGTTGTCACCGCGCAAGAAAATTTTGTAGTCAGCGGTCTTACGGACAAGCTTCATCGCCATGTCTTTTCTCCCTCAAGATACTCAGCAACAGCACAAAGCAGTGGGCTCTGCGCCAAATTGCGGCGTAGTATACGCGCAACTCAGAATTATAGCGATGCTTAGATTGCTGATTCAGCTCGACCTGATATACTCCGCCGCCTGCACGTTGCCGCACATGCCAGAGTGGTGAAATTGGTAGACACAGGGGATTCAAAATCCCCCGCCCTTAAAAGCGTGCCGGTTCGAGTCCGGCCTCTGGTACCACATAATTTTTCAAAGCAAAAAAAAACGCGAAGGTCTGCTATTGCGGCTGCCCGCCCTGGCCAAGACGCCGCCTTATTGGTCTGCCGACCATTGGGATGCCCGCGAGCAGCTAGAGCGAATTCTGCGTAAGTCAGTAAACCGCTTGCTCAAATTCAAATAGCGCTTCAATGGTAATATCGTCATGAAAGGGCAGCTCCTGGGTGCCAAAAATGCCGTATATCCCCGCTTCTCGGTCTATCCAAAAACATGAGTTAAGTAATCCTGTCCAAGAGTCTGAAAATGGCTTTCTTCCCCCCTCGATACCGCCTGTATGGAGCAGCAAGCCGAAGCCGAACCTTGCTCCGTTACCGAAACTCAAATCCCCGTTGTTGCTGATATTAGGCATAACGGTATCAAGAGCACCCATGATCGCACTTCATGCTGAAAAACCGTAGGAACGTCATTCAGATACTCGTCCTAAATAAAGCACCAATTACGCTCTTTGGTGTCTAGCAGCCGACTACTGCCGCGGGACACATGTGTTACCGTCGGAACTTCGAGCAATAGGATAAAAAATTTCTGCATTGAGAGCGTTTTAAAGCGATGGCAATCTCTTGGGAACCAGGCGAATTCGATAGCGTATACATGGTGTCGGGTAGTCTTTTAGTAACAACAGCTTCAGGTGACAGGGTGATCGGATACCCAAAACCCGTATCAGTCTCTGCCAGCAACCAAAGTGACGCTAAAACCAAGGTCAAAATGATGCTCCTTTCGAGGCACGGACTCAAAGACGTTAGCGTCACTCAAGACTCTCTCAGAGCGACATTGAAGCAAGATTGAATTTAACATCTCTGACCCGTAGCGGTTATCAAACTCAATCGTATGGGATGACGCTCCGACAGGGTGCGATGTGCCGCTGATGTGCCCGGTGAGGTACTGCGCCGAACAGGCAAGTCCAGTCGTCACCCCCCGGTTTGGCTTCTGGATAACAGCTTAGCCGGTGCGCCCGTCGCTTCTCAGCACAACTCAGCGAACGCACATCTCACTCAAACGTTCTTATCTCGAATATCCGAGTGCACTTTGATGCGATAGAGTCATCGACAAGGGTTCATCCCCCGGCCTTGAAAGTATATTGGCGCGATTTGGGCCTCTGGCACTCGCCTTGCTTCATCACCAAAAACTCTGCGCGTAGCCAATGGGCGGCTTTATCGGTAGCGTATTGGTGGAAATCCCGACCCAGGAGCGAGTCTATGTTCTCGGACATCAGCCAAACTGTTGCTAGGCAACTCATTACACACGGACACAGCGTCTCGGTCGCCGAGTCATCGACGGGCGGTCTTATCGCAGCGAATTTACTTTCCGTGGCCGGCGCCTCGAACTACTTTCGGGGCGGCAGCGTTATTTACACACGAGAATCGAGGTACGCCTTTCTCGATCTTGACCTCGTCAAGTTAAAAGGTCTGAAACCTTTGACCGAGCCTATGGTTGCCGAATTTGCCGATGCCGCACGATTGAAACTCGACGCCACCTGGGGTATTGCAGAACTGGGCGCCGCAGGCCCTAGAGGCACGCCCTACGGTCACGCCCCGGGGACAAGCGTCATAGGCATCAGCGGACCGATCAACGCTACGATTACTGTCGAGACGTCTTCGGATAGCCGCGAGGACAATATGGTGCGGTTTGCAGAAGCCGCACTATCACTCTTCAACGAGACACTGCGGAAATTCGATCAGGCTTAAAGCTCAGCCGAAATCGTCGTGGGCTCGGCCATTACACAGCCGCAAATGGTACTCGTTTTGCTCATCACTCTCGTCAGTCAGAATAAGCCGAGTGCCTGAGTGCCGTAAGCAGGCGCGCAGCGCGCGTCGAGCAACACTTGATTCAGGCTCTAGCGTCTCGGTCGGCAGGTCATCGAATGACTCGGATGGTTGGTCATCCTCGGGCAGACCCCAGCCAACACCCGTGTCGATAATGCGTAGATTCACGCAGTTGAAACCGTCCACCTCCTCCGACCACAGTGAAACCTCGATGCGTCCCTCGTCTGTGGTTTCTGCCGACAGACTGACAGCTGCGACTAAGGCAGTCTGAACACTGAAACCAAAGCCAAGAAAGGTCTCAGGTAAGTCACCCGAATTCAGAAATTTGGCCTCGACCGGCGTATCGATTGTGGATACTTCCAGCACCATTTGGGCGAGCGCCACTAATTCGCTCGAATTTATTTTTTCAATAGTTGCCCGCTGGCTTGCCGCCGTAGGTGGGCTCTCTAGACGCAGGGTATTTAAGCTCAATGTTGCTTGCATAAATTCACTGACAGCAATATCAAAGTATCTGCGCTCACTTTCTGGGATATCGCCATCGCGCATAAGGAAGGCAAATTTGCTCATCTTCTCCAGCTGATGACTCAGAACATCATGAATTGACGTGTTGACAGAGTCTTTAATCATTAGCGAATCGGCGAAAGACCTGAGAGTGTCAGTGCTCGTAGCGCGGTAACGAATATACGTAGCCGTTGTGACCAAGAGGAATAGTGCTAAAACGATGGGGATCGCGATCCGCCAGCGGCCCTCGGCGTTAACACCCGACATCCCGAGCGCCTTGTACGCGTCATTAGGCTGATAGACACTGTAGGTTAACGCTCGCGACGCTTCGCTGCTAAAGTCGGTTCGATATTCCAATCCGCGTCCGAGTTCGGCCTCTGTACAATCGAGCTTGCCCTTGGGCACCTCCCAAACAAGTTGACAATTACCCGTTCGCGCGTCCACGTTAATGACTCGCATTGGGGTTGTACCACCCACCATCTGTTGGCCAATAAGATCAATGGCTCGGTGCAAATCAGCAATACCAACGCGATTGACCATGAACCATCGTGATAGCCCGTCGCCACCTTCAAAAACTAGTCGCGTGTGAATTATGACGGGCTGTTGGCCGGCAATACGCAGCAAAGAATCACTCTCAATTTCATAGATTTCGCTGGTGGATTCAAACAATTCCACCTTCTCCAGATCGACATGGGCGAAAAGTGATGTGTCTAAAACAGGCACTCCCTCTAGCGCAGCTTCACTTGGGTAGCGCCCTCTGAGAAGTAATTCCCCCTGAGGCGTTTCTTGTACGAGAAAGGATTCAAAGAAATCGTAACGTGAATTTCGCAGCGCGAACGCAATCCGTGAAAAGGCCTCTTGCAGAATGGAGGCTCGGTCTTCATCGGAACCTGCCTGCTCAAGCTCAGGTAATCTGTAGAGCGCCAGCTGAACCGCACTTTGGACGTCCCGCGCCAGGAGATTTCGCATGCCCTCGCGACGAGACGCATCTTTTTCAAACGTCGATTCAAATTGCTCGGCTATCGCGATTTGAGAGCCCTGCAGACGCGACGTGACATCCCACATTAACAGCATGAGGAGCAACGTAAGTGCAGCAATGTACCAACGGCCACTCGGTTTAAATGTGTTCATGCTGGCTGACTCGTCATTCGGCGCCCAGACGGACAATTATCCTAACCCAGGGATTTGAGTAAGCAAAATCAACGCCCTCATCGGCCATCACCCACTGAAGAGTTGAAGCCTGAGCGCACGTCCTTAAGTATCCGACCGCTATAAAACATTGCGGGCAATCACAACCGATGAAAGCCCAATCCACAGGGTATTAAACGCCACCATTGTCGGAAGCAATTTACGCTCCGAGACCCAAATCAACAGTGCCGAAGTAACGAGCGTGATGATATGGAGCTGCCAAATCTCCTTTTGCCAAACTAAGCCTGGGATGATGACCGCCGCCTTGGCTATCCACGCTATCGCCTCAACCACATTGCAGTTAACCCAATAACCGTCCTGAAACCACATGCGGTAGCTCGCCATAATATTTGCGAAACCAACATGTGCGTATACCAGCGTTGTAAGGGCGATGAATAAACCGAGCGCAATGGCTATTTCAAACATGAGCGGCGACCGCAAGCTGTCTCGAGGCGTTTCAGTGTAGTGTTTACTGCTTTGCCGATATCGCGGTGCCTATGCTTCGTCCTTGTTTCTTGACGACTTATTGCCTGTGCTTTCACCGGCTTGAAATCGTTTGGATCGCTCTGTGACGGCGCTATGGGGTTTTCCGCTTGAATCGCCAAGGAAAAATAAGCAAGCGCCCTGTCGCCCATCGCAAAGCGAAAAGCACCAGAGCCCATAGCAAAAAGATCCAGTGCGTATCGGAAATCAAATCCAGAGACCATCGCCAAGCCACGGTCGAATTCGACATCAATGTCGATTGCATCGCCACCAGTACCAAAGGCAGAAACTTCAAGATACCAAGAAGGGCGAGCACAAAATTGGCCCAGGCAACACCTAAAACGAATCGATTAGTTGGTTTCATCAGCCTCCCTCGCCCTCAGTCCCGACTCACCTTTTGCCTCTTTTTATCGTCGTTAGAGCACTCACCGATGCGAACTTGACTATCCGCAATGTGCGCCTCAAGGTGAGGACGCTCTGAAAATAAACGCTAACACGCAACGGCACGCGCTTGTATGGATAAGAAAAAGGAAAAACGGCCCCAGGGCCTGTCACTCGGTCTAGGGTTGATTTTCGGCGTCACGCTCTATGTGCTAACCCGTGAGGTATTTTGGATACCCGTTGGTATAGCGCTCGGCGCAGCAAGGGAGATGCGCTCCTAGAGCTCGGCGGGTCATATTCATTGAAAAGTCAGCCAACTGTGCTTGTAACATTGACTAAAACCGCCAAAGATCAAGAACTATAGCAACCAATAAGGATCGGTAAATGGACGCGCTCGCAGCTCTAATTGAAGGCTTTTTGTCACCTATCGCTGGGGCATTATCGAGCGTGGTTTTTTTCTCAGTGACGCTGTACGGCGTGAGCGTCCCCCTCGTGGTCGCTTGGCTTGCGGGGGGCGCGCTTTTTTTTACCGTATACCTAGGCTTCATCAATATTCGTGGCTTTTGGTTGGCAGTACGACATGTCAGAGGGGATTTTGCAGACCCGACGGCAAAAGGCGAAATCAGCCACTTCCGCGCGCTTGCCACCGCGATATCGGGCACGGTGGGGGTTGGAAATATTGGAGGGGTTGCGATTGCCATCAGTATCGGTGGAGCCGGTGCCGCATTTTGGTTATTTGTCGCCGGTTTCCTCTCTATGTCGACCAAGGCTATCGAATGCACACTCGGTGTTAAGTACCGACAAATCGGGGAAGACGGTCGCGTCCTCGGTGGACCAATGTTTTATCTTGACGCGTATTTCCGCGATCGCAAAATGCCCAAAATCGGTCGATCTATGGGGATGTTCTACGCATTAGCGTTAGTCATTGGCTGCCTTGGTACGGGCAATATGTTCCAATCAAACCAAGCCTATTCACAAATGGTTGTTGTCACAGGTGGTAGCGAAGGGTTTATCGGCGCCAACCCCATGCTCTTTGGCGCTGTCCTCGCCGCAATTGTGGGCGCTGTTGTCATTGGGGGCGTTAAATCGATCGCGCGCGTGGCAGGCGTCATCGTACCCGTCATGGCGAGCGTGTATATCGTTGGGTGCCTCTACGTGATAACCATGAGCTGGCAGAATATCCCCTTCGCCATTCAATCTGCTATTGGAAATGCGTTCGGGCTCGATGCAATGGCAGGCGGTGGCATTGGCGCGATGATCTATGGCTTTCAACGGGCGATCTTCTCGAACGAAGCAGGACTGGGAACGGCATCGATTGCCCATTCAGCGGTTCAAACCGACAAGCCTGCTTCTGAGGGTCTCGTTGCCCTATTGGAGCCCTTTATCGATACTGTGGTTGTCCTGACCTTGAGTTCACTTGTCATCCTCACCACGGCGATTCCAAACGGAATGATGGGCGGCGAACTCGCCGGAATTGAGCTGACATCTGCAGCTTTTTCTCACCATATTTCCTGGTCGCCCTACCTCATTGCCTTTGCCGCCTTTCTTTTCGCATTCTCTACCGCTCTCGCATGGTCATATTACGGACTCACGGCGTGGAACTATTTGGTGGGTGTGGGCCGCAAGCGAACCTTGTTTTTCCAACTGGTCTTCTTGGGCTGCTTGGTGCTCGGATGCATTCTAGAGTTGCGTGCCGTTTTGGACTTCTCCGACGCAATGATCTTTGTTGTCGCCATCCCCAACCTGATCGCGCTGTACCTGTTTGCACCGATGGTAAAGCGCGAGCTCAATGCCTACGTAGCATCACACACGTCTTGATTAATAGGGTCTGTCGCCTTCGCTTACGACTCGGTGCAAAGCGCGATGTGCGGGTAAAAAGTCATTTACGGGCTTGTGCTGGGTACTTCTGTTATCCCAAAGCACCAAGCTATCGACGGCCCAGTTGAACCGACAGGTGTACTCCGGAAGCACCGCATGCTTGTACAAAAAACTCAAAATCTCAGTGGATTCGAGTGCCGAAACCCCCTCGATATGCGACGTGAACAATGCATTTACGAAGATCACTTTTTTACCCGTCTCTGGATGAGTCTGGATGACGTTATGACGCACCGGTGGGTTATTGGCGAGTGCATCGGCTAGCCGCTCGCGGCCACCGGGCTCAGCTAGGCTCTCTTTAAAGCCCTGAGAAAAGTCATGCACGGCAACGAGCGGTTCAAGGTAGCGTTTCATGCCCTCAGAGAGACCCTCATAAGCCGCCGTCATACTCGCAAACAAGGTATCTCCGCCCACTTTGGGAATGGTGACGCCTTTTAAAACCGTAACCGACGGCGGATGCTGACGGAAGGTCATATCCGAATGCCACACTTCGATTTTCGAGGGATTCTCGGGCGTACTCTCAAGGAGCATAACCTCAGGAATATTATCGACCGTGCCATAGGCTGGGTGTGTTTGGAGTGGACCGAAGAGCGCAGCGACATCGCGCTGCTCGCTGGGCTTGAGCTGTTGACTACGAAAAAACAGCACCTCGTACTCATTTAATAAGTCTCGAATGCATTGGCCTTCGCCTTTGGCTAATGCGGCACTCACATCGAAGTCGGTTACCTCGGCACCTAATGCGCCGGCTACTCGTGATAGTTTCATGCTTCCCCCACGTCTGACTTGGTCGGACAATTTGCGCGACGCTAGACCAAGCAGAACGTCACTTTATCTAACCGTTCTAAACGCCGCGAGACTATCAGGACAACAGCAAGGCGCGCCATCCTCCAAATCGGTTAAGGTCAGGTCAACCGTCAAACAAGATCAAGGGCGTAGGGTTTTAAAACCTCTAATGGGATCGCTCTTAGCGTGACAATGTTGGTTGACCGCAAGAAGAGTTTTGGCGCCTTACCGGCTAAGTGTGCCTGCTCCCATCTTAAGGCGCACAAACACCACTTGTTTCCCGCAACCAAACCGGGGAATCCAAATTCTGGACGAGGGGTACTGAGATCATTACCTGCGGAGGCTGAGAAAGCGAGAAACTCTTGCGTCATTAACGCACAAACTGTGTGCGTCCCCACGTCATTCGGACCCGTATTGCAGTGCCCATCTCTATAAAAACCCGTGAGCGGGTCCTCGCAGCAAAGTTCTATTGGCTCGCCAAATACATTTTGCTGTGATTTAGGCATACGCTCAGCTTTCATTGGCTTGTCTCCATAAAGGGAATTAATTCAATTTTCGGAAGTGACTCATCACTCCTTTCTCACTTTAAGTCGCCACGCTTTTACCAAGGCGCGGGTGGTGACTAACTCATTCATCGAGGTTAGCAGATGATCGTTTCATCAAAGGGGTCGTGGGGATTAGCGATCTCTAAGACTCACATCGACACGCTAAAATAGTGAATCACAAACAACCATCGAGATCTGCGCCTGGTTTTACCCTCCGCCCTACCACATGACTCCAGACCAACAGCCAGCACTCAAAACCTACAAGCGCTGCGCATCTCCACCGTGGTAAGTGAGTGAGCATAAAACCAAAGAGAGGCGATTGAAAAGGCATTTGGGGCTCCCCTTAGAAATGGCCGCGGCCCCCCTCCCCGACCTGCTCGATTACAGGCTAAATCAACCCGTAGGGAGTCCAAGTCCAGAGGATTCGAAGCCCTACCAAAAGTACCAAAGCGCCTGTGAGTTGGGCCACACGCTGATGCGCTACACCTTCGATAACGAACCGCCCGCCTATCACACCCCCCAAAAGAACAGCCCCCAGTAACGGTAGTGCAGACATAACCTGAAGAAATGCTTCATCAGCGCCACTTTTTAGAAGCTGACCGGCGAGTCCACTAAACGAGTTAATGAGAATGAAGAAACTACAAAGGGCAGCGATGGTTTTACTCGATGCCCATCTCAGGTAATGCAGGATGGGAGCGAGGAAAATTCCGCCACCAATCCCAACCATTCCAGAGAGCAGCCCAAGGCCCCCTCCAATAATCGCCGCGAGCCGCCAAGATTTGGCACCGACAATCGATTCATCCGGCGCGCGCCGAATACACAGGCTTACACCTGCGAGGGTGAGGCTCGACCCAAGAACCAAAAAATAAAATCGCTCATCGATGGGGATAATTCCGCCCAAAAATGCCATTGGCACCGATGACGCCAAAAACGGAATCGCCATCCGCCAATCAAAGTCTCGCCGGTTCACTGCGAAATAACTGCCAAGACTCACGACAAGAATATTGCAAGGCAAGGCCACGAGCGGAATCAGCTCCGCCGGTTGCCCGCTTAGGGCGAGCAGAGCAATGTAAGTGGATCCCCCACCGAAACCAACGGCTGAGTAAATGACGGCGACAAAGAAAAAAGCGACAGGGAGCATGGCTAAATCATCACATAAACTCCTCTCACTGCACCACTACGAGTCACTTAAAGCCTAAAAAGCGCAGTCTCAGTAGACTATTAAGGCAGGAAATCCCAGCGCGATGGCAATAAAAGCCAGCTTTCATTTGATGCCCTGTCTGAGGAATTTGCGCGCCGAGACGCGTTTAACTGTAAATGCCCTCTCTCACTCTGACTTTTACTCCACCTCGTTAGGCGCCGCTTCAGGCCTCGCCATCTAAATTACTCAGCCAAATGGCTTGGTAGGGTGCCATGCTCAAATTTTGGGTGTCGGGCAAACAGGCCTCTCCTGTCATAAGGTCTGTCCAGCTATCGCCGCCTGTCAGGTTCAACGACGCCATCGGCACCGATGCCTCAAGGGCACTTATGTTGTAAAGACAAAAAATGCTCTGGCGCCGATCCTGGCTTTGTCGCCAAAAGGCAAATATCGCTCGACCGCAATTGAGCGTAAATTGGGTGGCATTCGGATGAAAAGCCGGTTGGCGCCGGCGAATACTTATGAGGAACTTAATGCGCTCGAGACATTTTGAATGCTCACTTGCCGGATCGCTCAACTTAGATGAAAGGGCTTTCAGATCCCATTGATGGCGGTTGATTGCTCGGTTATGACCGGTATGGAGCACTCGCTGCTCATCGTTCGGTGTGGCCAAAAAACTATGGAGGTAAATGGCAGGTATTCCCTCCAGTCCGAGTAGTATCGCGTGCGCCAGCACCATTCGATCCAACGTTTCGGTGGGCCCGCCCTCTTGACACCTCAGTGCATCAACCAGGGAGACATTGACCTCGTAGATACTCTTGTCCCCGTCTGGCAACTCGCGCCATGACAAGAGCGCGCCGTTGGCTTGGAGCTTGTCGCGCATGGATTCAAGCTCGGCTGTGCTCAACAGACCTTCCACCGGCCGAAGTCCAATCCCATCGTGTGATGCGAGAAAGTTAAAATACGTTGTTCCCAAAACCGCGGGAGGCATGCTCATCAGCCAGCGAGTCATGCGAGATGAATCGCCTTCGAGCAAGGTGTGAATCAACAGCGGTGGCAGCGCAAAGTTGTAAATACAGTGCGCCTCATCACGCTGACCAAAGTAGGCCAAGTTTTCAATGTTGGGTACATTGGTTTCAGTAATAATGATGGCGTCGGGCTGCACCAGTTCAATAAGCGCGCGTAGCAAACGCACCAAGTCATGGGCTTCCGGTAAATTAATGCAGGTCGTGCCCGACCGTTTCCACGTAAAGGCCACTGCATCTAACCTGAATACCCTCACTCCTTGGTCAAGGTATATCCGAATAATCCGTGTAAATTCGAGTAATACTTCAGGGTTTGAAAAATCAAAGTCAATTTGGTCATGACTAAAGGTGCACCACACTTTTGCAGTACCCGAAGTCGTGTCGACCGCCTGTAGTAAGTCACTGGTTCGTGGACGCACAACTTGCGAGACGTCGAAGGCCTCCGTGGCGGTAAAGAAAAATCCAGCTCCGGGTTTGACGTCCTGCTTGAAGTTCTCAAACCACACTGACCGGCTCGAGCAATGGTTAAGCACGAGATCGGCCATCAACTTAAAGTCGCTACCAATCGCTCGGATATCATCCCAGTCACCGAGGGCTTGATTAACCGTCGAGTAATCTAATACGGAAAAGCCATCATCCGATGTCCAGGGAAAAAACGGCAGTATGTGCACCCAGCTCACACAGTCAGAGAAGTGCGTTAAACAAAAACGATGCAGCACACTCAGCGGCTTTTCATCCTCACATAAAATTGAGTCGCCGTAGGTAATCAGCGCAATATCCGACTCACTCCAGAGCCTCGTGTCCACGACCTCCCGTTCTGAGCCAGCGCCGTCCAGTCCTATCGCATTGAGTAGACTGACGCAGACCTCATCGACGTTGGTCTCTTGACGAGAACCGTATAGCGTACCGAGTAGGTGCTTTATTTTACTGTGGCTCTTACTCATGGCGCTTACCTCTACCTTGCATTACAGCCCTCGCGATGAAAATTCCCGGTGATCCTCCTCAACAGCATCGATGAGTTGCTCAAAAATGTCGGGGACTGCACTCACCACACGCGACCATGTGGGCATGAAAGGTGCGTCCAGTGGACGCTCAAGAAATTGCTTACCCGCCTCTAAAATATTGGTAGCAAATAACTCCACCGCTTGCTCTTCAGCATGGGTGTCAAAATCCAGGCCGTTCATGATCGCGTCGCGGCGAAAACTCTCAACGTAATCGAGCGCAACACGGTAGTACGTTGCCTTGAGTGTTCTGAACGTCTCTTGATTAAAAACCGTCCCTTGAATAGCCAGCTTCCGAATCAAAGATTTCGTGATATCCAGCGACATTCGTGACAGCCCGTGACCCGCGTCATTAGCGGATAACTCCTGATGCTTGTGATCATAATTGTCGGTGAGCTCGACCTGACATATGCGATTAGTGCTGTTGTTTCGGTACATCTCCGACGCGACACCCATTTCTAATCCCCAGTCACTGGGCACCCGCATGTCGTTCAATAGGTCTTTACGAAACGCAAATTCTCCGGCCAATAAGTAGCGAAAGCTGTCGAGGTAATTCAGGAAATCGTTCTCGCCCAAGACGCGTTTTGTGGCGTGAATTAAAGGCCCAACTAAAAGTCGGCAAGCGCGTCCATTGAGCTTCTCATTTGCCACACGGGCGTAATATCCCTTGCAGAAATCAAAACTGAATTGTGGATGCGCAACCGGGTAAATCAATCTTGCAAGTAGGCTTCGGTCGTAGGTCAGAATGTCGCAATCGTGAAGGGCAACCGCATCCACCTTGGACGTCGCTAAGGCATAACCCATGCAGTACCAAACATTCCGCCCTTTACCGGGTTCATGGGGAGCAAGCCCTCTGATCGCGAGTTCGGAGTGAATGGCGCGCAGGCGTGGGCCGTCGTGCCACATCACTCGATGCTGCTGCGGTAAGCCTTTAAAAAAAGAGAGAGCCGACTCGTACTGGCTCTGATCAGCTCTGTCGAGTCCAATAACAATTTGGGATAGATAAGGGACTTTTTGGAGCTCTGAGCGAATGAGGGGCATCGCGTCAGTTTCGAGCTCTGAGTAGAGCGAGGGAAGAATCAGCCCCAAAGGTCGCGACGCCGAAAAATTAACGAGCTGGGCCTCAAGCTCCTCAACGGAGCGGTTTCGTAGGTTATGCAAAGTGGCAATGTGCGGGCTTTGATAAAAATCAGCCATTAAATTCTCCAACCGTTCGATTTAAAGATTTCGCGTATGCCGGCAGCCCATGCATTGGGCCCGGAGCCGTCTGAGACATAAGTTGAACCTGAGCGCTCGAGCACAAGTGGTGTGCCACGGTCATTTCGCATAACGAGTGCAAAATCAGCGCCCTCCAACATCTCTCGATCATTGGGTGCATCGCCAGCGGCGATGGAAATGAGGTCAGGTGTCCACTCACGTTTCAATAAATTTTGAAACCAACGAGCAGCAATGCCTTTGTTGTTTGGTCCCATTAAGTGAACAAAACGACCCCCGTGCGACACCGCAAACCCTATATCGGTCAGCACCGTTTTGAATTTCTGAAGCGCGTCGCTCGAATCTCGCCAGTCTATTGTTTCCGAATACAAACGCATCTGAGCACGCTTCGCAGATTCAAGATCGAGTCCTGTAATGTCCGCCACCTCGGCCGCGCGCATCTCGTTAAGAGACTTAAACGCGAATTGGCTGGACATATCGAGCGCTTCAATCACGTCGCAAAGAGCCTGGCGTCTCACTCCGAACTCTCGAACCCAGTAGTCCTCAAAGATCTTGCTTCCCATTGGACAGCGGATATTCAGACTCATTGGTACGTAGACGGCCGCGCCATTCTCCACAATGAAGGCATGGTCTAAGGACATCTGCTCCCTGAAATCAGCGACCTCCGCATACGTTTTACTCGTAGCTGGAATGACCGGGACATGACTCGCCGATAACTGCCCCAATATCTCCTTGGCCTCGTGAGCCGAGTACGTGTCGTGATCAAGGAGTGTCCCGTCTAAATCCGTATAAATGACCGGCGAGCTGCTCATTTAGACGTCACCTCCGAAAGGATCAATCTATCGGCTTGCAACTCCCAAGTTTCATTGGCCAAATCGGGGAGAACCGTCATAGCGTGACAAGTGAGCCTACGAAAGTTCTCTACAAACTCCGCAACCTGTTTAACATTCATTCCCTTAATCGCGTTGTCATTCGCCACTTCACGCCGTTTCGCGATTAAGCGCACCTCCTGCTCCACACGCCAGTCTAATACCGCCTCAAAACAGGGCGGTTTCAACATACTGAGATAGTCGAGCTTCTTAAAAATATCCACGTAAACGGTCGCAAGCTGATCGTTCACGTACCCTCGCCACGTCCCTAAATTATCGTTTGAGAACTCGAAGCTGCTTGCCGGGACGGCCAGATCTAGGGGTGCTTGGGCGGGAATTCCAACGCACCACCCCTCGAGCAAAACAATTGTGGGCTTTGCACCAACTCTGATCTTTCGCACCTTTCTGGTGCGATCGTCTTTGAGCTTGTCAAAAATAGGCAGTGCGATGTCGCCAGATGAATATTCAGAACAGGCGGCGAGGGCATCGTTCAACCGAGGACAATCATGCGTTCCCGGGACACCCCGCGTTGCTAAAAGAGGATGCACGGCCGCACCTAATTTTCGACGTTGCGCCTTAGACAAATAAAAATCGTCAATGGACAACACGTGACAGTCTACTTCGAAGAATCTGGGTAACAGTTCGGCCAGCAACTCACTCAGCGTTGACTTTCCAGACCCCTGTGCACCGTTTAAACCAACAACAACCGGTCTATTTGAAGCGTGTGCACGCTGGCTGAGCCGCGCCGCATAGTCGAGAAAATACGACTCGGCATTGCGCATAAATATGCTGTTCAAATCTCGTGCCGCGCAAAATTCGTCCATGAACTGACGAGTAGATCGTTTAAATGTCGACACCATTTACTTTCGGAAACCTTTCAAAGCCTGTCTATCCCTTCTGTGCCTGCAAACACCGTGCCGATTTGCTAATTCTGCTCGTTTATTTCCACCGGCCAGCGAATGTGATATCCACTTATCTGGCCATAGGGCAAGGTGAGGAGCTAACACAATGTTTAACAATACAGCATGGCTTGCGCAGGTCATTGAGGAGATTGTCGATCCGGACCGCGATATTGTTGATCCTCATCATCATCTCTGGCCAGAGCCGAGTATGGCCTACAACCTCACAGAACTACTTGGTGACACAACCGATGGTCACAAGGTGTCGCAAACGGTCTATATGGAATGTGGTGCAGCCTACTATAAAGAGGGTCCAGAGCACCTCAGAAGCGTTGGCGAAACTGAATTCATTGCTCAGGCAGCCACCAGGGCTAAAGAGCAAGGTAGCCGCACACAAATAGCTGGAATCGTCGCGCGCGCTGACCTACGCGATACGCAACTTGAGGGTGTCCTAGACGCGCATGACGAAACCGCCAATGGCTTGTTTAAGGGTATTCGTCAGGCGGGCGCTTGCTCGGAGGGTATCGAAGGACTCCTTATTCCCGGTGGTGCTGAGGCGAAGCTGTTTGAGCAAGACCTATTTCGACAGGGGGTCGAACAGCTGGGAAATCGAGGACTTACCTTTGACACATGGCTCTACCACTTTCAACTACCCGAATTTATAGCCCTTGCACGCGCAGTGCCAAGCACCACCATGATTCTCGATCATTTTGGAACGCCACTCGGTGTTGGGCCTTTTGCCGATCATCGAGAAGCCATTTTCGAGACCTGGAAAGTCCACATTGCCGAGCTGGCTGAATGCCCAAACGTTTATATGAAACTCGGTGGTCTCGCCATGCCCGACAACGGCTTTGGTTGGGATGGACGAGAACGACCTCCAACTTCTGACGAATTTGTCCAGGCGCAGGCCCGATACTACCGCCATACAATTGACTGCTTTGGCCCCGAGCGATGCATGTTTGAAAGTAACTTCCCCGTTGACCGTCTGTCCTTGGGGTACCACGTACTCTACAACGGCTTCAAAAAGATGACGTCGCACTATGCAGAGGAAGACAAAAATCTTTTATTTTCAGGGGTCGCCAGACACGTCTATCGTTTGGAAGCACCCTAAACGTGCTGTGCGCCAAACGCAGTTTACTCCTCGGATTACTACTCGTTGCATCGCAGCCGTTCGCATCTGTGCCCGACACCGGTAAAAGCGATAGTCATTTAAGTATCGTCGATGACGGGCGTGTATATGCGTACAAAAAAGGTTCAGGAAGCTACCGAGTTGCCTTCAACTATACGGGTGAAGATTGGACCCACGCCGATGTCGCCGCTATAAAAATAGCGACTCGCCAGCCCATCGCAATTTTGCCCATGCAATACACAGAACCGGGTGGCTTGCAGCCGGGAGCATCAGTCGACGACAGAAGTATAGGAAAGCGCTGGAATACCATCACACAAACAGCCATGGCAGAGCGACTGCGAGATCGTGGCTTCTTCGTGCTCACACCGAGCATTACGCACTATGGTGAAAACCTACCGGGATTTCAGGCCTTAGAGCACTTCATAGCGGGCGTGCACAAGGGCAATAACAATGTGCAAACAGTCGTACTAACCGCCGATGCCCATATTGCGAATGCACAAAACCCTACTCCCGGAGCGCAAATGTTGGTAACTGGCACAAACGCTCGCGACCGAGAATGGGAGTCGCTCATTCAAGACCATATTCAGCCGTTTTATGAGGCGGTTAATCTGGGCAATATAGGTCCTAGGGTTCGCGGTGGTTTATCCAATAAAGAAGGCGCTTCAGCCGCGTGGCACCCCCTGATCGAGCGCGCCGCAGAATATGGCCCCCACGTCACTATCATAGAGGTAGCGCGGGCCATCGATATCGTAGAAAAAGCAGGAAGCATCGAAGCGGGCGGCGAGTGGGCAGCCCCCCTTTTTGACGGACTAGCTGATGGAATGCGTATCTGGGCCACACAACACAACGCTCAAAATAGTCCTTAATCGTTGCGCGCAAGCAAGGGTATCGCCCCGCATTTCGTCTAGGTGTTTTGGTTTAGCGATGCAAGCATTTCGTCACGCATAACAAACTTCTGAATCTTACCCGTTACGGTCATGGGGTATTCGCTCACAAACCGAATATGCCTTGGGATCTTAAAGTGCGTAATCTGATCTTTGCAGAAGGCTTTTATATCATCAGCTGAAAGCGTTGCCCCCTCGTTAAGCTGGACCCAGGCGCACACTTCCTCACCCATTTTTTTATCGGGTATACCGAACACCTGAACTTCAGAAATCGCTGGATGCTGATACAGAAATTCCTCAACCTCCCGCGGATAAACATTCTCCCCCCCGCGGATAATCATGTCCTTTATCCGACCCACAATTCGCACATATCCACAGGCGTCCATTGTGGCAATATCACCGGAGTGCAACCAACCAGCGGCATCAATCGTCTCCGCGGTTTTTTCGGGATCGTTCCAGTATCCCTGCATCACCGAATATCCACGCGTACATATCTCGCCCTTTTCCCCCACCGGCACAACGTGTCCTGCATCATCGATCACCTTGATCTCGACCCACGGCATCGCACGCCCTACCGTCTCAGTTCGGCGCTCGAGTGAATCATCAGGCAACGTTATATTGTTGATGGGACTGAGCTCTGTTTGTCCGTAGGCAATGAGTATGTCCCGCATGTGCATTTCTGAAATAACGCGCTTCATCACTTCAATTGGACACGGCGCACCCGCCATTATTCCCGTCCTGAGGCTCGAAAGATCAAAACTTGAAAAATTGGGGTGATCAAGCTCGGTGATGAACATTGTCGGCACACCGTGAAGGGCAGTGCATCGCTCGTCCTGAACAGTTTGTAATGTCTGCTGAGGGTCAAAGGCCTCACCAGGGAACACCATAGTAGCGCCATGAGAAACACAGGCGAGAACTGCAAGCACCATACCAAAACAATGATACAGCGGGACCGGAATGCATAACTTGTCAGCGGGAGTCAGCCGCATCGCCTCGCCCGTTAGGTAGCCGTTGTTAAGAATATTACAATGCGAGAGCGTTGCCCCTTTCGGATTGCCCGTGGTCCCGCTCGTAAACTGAATGTTAATCGCATCATCGGGCTTTAATTGAGTTTGAAGACCCACGAGCGCGGCGCGATCTGCGTCCGTTGCCAGTTCACAGACCTGGTCAAAGTTGTGCATACCCGCACTTGATGATGACCCCATTCGAATGACGTGCTTGAGCTTCGGCAGTTTAGTCGACGCCAGTGCTCCCGGCTCACAATATTCAAGCTCGGGCGCTAACGTGTTCAACATGCCTAAGTAATCGCTGGTTTTAAAAGACTCGTCGGTTATCAGCGCCTTGCATTCAACTTTGTTGAGGGCATATTCGAGTTCATACAGTCGGTATGCGGGGTTAATACACACCATAATCGCGCCGAGCTTGGCAGTGGCGAGCTGGGTCAACACCCACTCAGCACTGTTGGGGCCCCAAATACCTACCCGGTCCCCGGGAACAATACCCAGAGCAAGTAAGCCCGCAGCGAGTTGATCTACACGACGCTGTAGCTCGGCGTATGTCCATTCGACGCCCTGATGTCGGAGTATCAAGGCCTGGCTGTCAGGATGTTTCTCAGCTACCCGGTCGAAGAACCCACCAATGGTCTCGTAAATAATTTGAGTCGTTGACGCACCGCAGTAATAACTCTTTTCGATAGCAGTCATCAGGGTCTCCCCCTAGTGAATTTAACAAAAGATCGCCGCCAGCCTTGAACGCTAGCACAGTAAAACCGTTACGCACCTATACCTACTTAAAAAGTCTGATGCTCACTAAACGGCTAACCCAGGAGTGAAAGCGCCTCCACACCGTTCGGAAAGTTCCAAGGTGGTATTTTAGTTTGGCTAGTTCGAAGACCGCGCTTTGAAGCGCTTACCGCGCTCTGAGGCAAGTTTGAAGGCGGCTTGCGTCTCTGCTTCGACCTCCTTGCGCTGCTGTTCGCTCAAGGCCTCAAATTCATCAACCCACCATCGACGTGTAACCTGTGGAAAAGTTCCCATGCGGTTAACACAGGCGTTGGCGCCTCGGTCGCGTCCCGCTTCGTAACCAGCGGCACCGGATTTATCGGCCGCTGATCTCCCAAAAGGCACTAAGTCACCCTCCATTTTGGGCAGCAAAAAATAGGGCATGGAGACACGTGTTTCGCCCTCTGGAATCAACAACGTATTGACCCGGTGCAATGTCGCCGCGTATCGCCCCTCACTCAGATGCATGAGCGTACCACCCGTATTCACGATAACCGACCCCTCAATGACAGGCACATCGTACTCTCCCGAAGCGGTTCGACAGGTAACGGGCGCATTCACCCAATCACCCTCTCCCGCCACCACCTGCAGGCCCGGACGGTCATTAATCAACAGCGCAATGAAAGGCGGGCCGTCAATGTGCGCACCGACATTATCCGCGTCGAATCGCGCATACGAGTCGCGAACCGCCTTTTTTGCCTCATCAGAGAAAACCTCAAGGCTATAGTTATGATTGAGGCTCGCCGCAAGGTATGGCTCTTCAAGATCAAAATAACGCCGAAACTCGGCTGGGTCCTCACCCAAAGATTCAACAATGAGTTCGCCCAGTTGATGCGTTAACTGGTGATAAACCTCTGTTAATTGCTCAATGAGTGGCCTGAATTCAGGCATTGAATCTGTTTTGGGCCAAGTATTAGGACCGACAAAAAGTCGCTTGTGAATCGGTTGAGACGCATCGTCGTGCGCGCACAAAGGCGCTTGCTCAAACCCATATTGGAAATTTTCAATAACTTGCCCTTGGCCACGATCGGCAGGCGTCGGTAGCGTATAACCTCGAAAATACGGCGTGTTCGATATATGTGCGGTTTTCTTGACGTCCATGGGCGCATCAAAAAACTGACGAACCTCTTGAAAGGCTTTCTGCTGGAATGCATCGTCCAGTCCTGGCGCGTTTTTGAGCACCAAAAAACCACACTCCGACAGCGCGTACCGCAGATCGCTCATGAACTTGTCACGATCCGCGTTGAGGTCGAGCCAATCGACTGTTGGAATTTCGTTCAATGTCTCTGAGTTCATGGGGGCGCCTGCACTTATTATCTCATTAGCACTCGATCCAATCGCAGAGCTTAAACCTAAATTGCGCGCTTAACGAGTCAGAGGTGGAGGAAACCAATCGCAATCGAGCACCGAGGAATGTCCTTCGTAAACGCGCATCCCAAGCATGTAGGGACCGTCGGGTACTGGCAGCCAGTTTCCAGCCCGCTGAGGTCTTTGCGCAGACAAGATAACCGTCAGCCCCCCATCATCATCGCGGTGCAAATTGGGGGTTCGATCACCAATGGAGTAACGGTTAATCTCGTTTTCAACGAGGTAGAGGTCCATGCCATAGGCGGTCAGTGACCAGAAGGCATCACACGGCGGTAAGTTGTCGGCATCAAACTTCATACAAAGCTCGTGCTTCCCACTCAATGCCCCTCGTTGGGAGTCCGACAACGCCATATACGATCTATTTTCGACCGCATAATGCCCCCCAAGTCCGAATTTGGCGCCCACCGCCCGCTTCAAAATATCATCACCGGGGCCGCCCGCAGCCCTGCCTGTACTCCAGCCATTTTGAAAGACCGTATCGGTGGTTCTACCGGACTTAATCAACGTCTCTGCTTCTTGAATACCTGCCTCTAACTCGGCGTCCGTTAAACACGACGGGTCATCCAATATTGCCTTAGCGGCGGGGGACAAGGCTGGGTGCCATGGCGCCGGGGGCGAGTGCGCGACGTAGCCTCTGAGTTCCGTGAAAAATGGCGCGCCCGACTCCGCGATTTTTGCAGCGCGGCCCGCAGGCTCCATTCTAATATGTGGGTGGTCAGGGGCAGGTCTAACACTGAATTGTCGTTGTAGTACTCTCGCTTGAGCGACGTCTTCTGGGGACTCGACTAGAACTCTAATAATGATCCAAGCCGTCCGTGTACCCAGTCGAATTGTGGTGGCTCCGTCATCCAGTGGTTCGGCTTTTGGGTCGAAAGTAACGCGAGCAGACACCCCCGACACACCGTGGTGCCGACGTGACACATAGGCAACATGGGTATACGCATCGACCACCATAAGGTTCCAGTACCGATCGGGCTTATCCATGGGTGGGACGTCGATCATCACATCGCCGTACGATAAGTCGTACCACCCCGATGAGTACAAGGTGTCGTTGTTAATGGCCACGATGGCTTTATCGCTCGGTGTCGCCAAGGACTCAATGTGGCGCAAGGTACCGGTGTCATGGTGAGACGACAGCATGAGTCGAGTGCGGTGCACTGATACGGTGGGAAATCCCCACAAATAAAGTTCTGCAGCGGGCGACACCGGTTTTCTTGGCGACTCACTCACAGGACAAACCTGCCGCCATAAACAGCTCCCTCACCCCATCGACTCACAACTTAAGCCCTGAGACCGAGGTAGTCCTCGAAATTCCAACGATAAAACCGATCGAGCTCTTCTTTAGTGGGCTCAACTGCGTCCAAACTGCGCTCAAAATCGCCATAGGGATCACTGCCACCCTCAGGGTGAGGGTAGTCGGTGTTGAACATCAAAATATCCTTACCCACATTTCGAAGAATCCATCCGGTATTTTCAGTGTGCATAGGCGCCACACGAATTTGCCGCTGAAAATACTCCGAGGGTTTCATGGAGAGCTTTTTCAGCCCTTGATCAAATTTACCTAACAGCGAGACACCCATATCCAGATTCATCAACGTAGCGGGAACCCAATTGGCACCCAGTTCAATGATCCCGATTTTGAGCTCAGGGAAACGCTCTAATACACCGTCATAAATCATGCAGGTAATCCAGCGCTCGATGCTGTGGTGGACCACGGGAAGATCTTTTGGCTTCGTTGTCTCGATGTTACCAATATTGCCCTCAAGCACACGCTCCACTCCGGTGTTCATGTACACCGATGGCATATTTTGACCGCTGCCAATGTGCAGTGTGACGGGCACACCCGCATCTTGCATCATCGACCAGAGAGGATCGTAGGCGATGTGCGATGGTGCTCTCCCTTCAACCGCGTCACTCCCTATCCAAATCGCATTAACCCCTAAATCCAAGGCAAGTTTGAGCGATGTAAGCGCACGCTCAGGATCACGCAAGGACAGATAGCCCACTGAAAGTAGTCGTGGATCATCCGCACAGAAGTCTGCCATTCCACGATTAAGTGCATCGCAACCGCCGTACACCACATCCATATCGCTTGAGCGCGCAAACCGCGCAGCACCCACCGAGGGAAAGATCAATTGCGAGCTGACACCCATGATGTCCAACGCAGCACTGCGCTCAACTTTCTCGACAGCGCCATAAGCACTCCACATATTACGCTTGCCGGGGTGCGCAAAAATATTTGAACGAAGCGCCTCGGTCAGGTCCGGATCAGCGCCAGCTAAACGTTTGTTAGCCGCGTTCATGAGGGGATCCAGCGCTGACATGTTTAGATCAAACGCTCCCGTCTCCAAGTTATTTTTAACGTACTCAGACGCATAGCTTTCAAGCCAACCACGAGCCTCAATAATGTGACTGTCAGCATCGTGAATAATTCGACCTTCTTTGTGTGACATAAGGACCTCGCTAATGTCGGTAAGTAATGCAATTGACCATTGTTGTCTGTAAGCTAACGCTTTTATTAAAGTCTGACAATAATAAGTTTTCGAGAACATCGTCATTTTGGTGTGACGAGGGTCTTGGCTAAGGGTCTTCATTTTGAACAACACAGACACAGCAGGCAGCCTGCGCCTGAGCTTTGGAACCAAGCTTGCCTTTGGCTCCGGCGCGATGGCGGAAGCTGTCTACATGGGGCTTTTCAACACATTTATCACCATTTTTTACAATCAAGTCATAGGCTTATCGAATACTTTAATCGGTATCGCCATCATGCTGGCCCTCGTGGGCGATGCGCTTACCGACCCTGTTGTCGGCATACTTTCTGATCGGTGGCGTGGAAGATATGGTCGCAGACACCCCTTCATGTTTGTCGCGCCTGTGCCACTTGCCTTAATGGTTTACTGTATTTTTAATCCGCCCGAGGGCCTCGTTGAGGGCAGCCACCAGCTCGGTTTGTTTCTCTGGCTGGCCCTAACCACCATCTTAAGTCGGGCATTTCTAACGCTGTACAGTGTCCCGCACCTTGCGCTAGGCGGTGAACTATCCAAGGACCAGTTTCAACGCTCGCAACTGTTCAGCGCCAATACGATGATTGGTGCTGCATCCGGTGCACTCGTGGCGATTTCCACCTGGGGTTATTTTTTTGCAGGAGAGCGAGTACGAGCAAGCGATGGGCAACTGGTACCCGGTCACCTCGACCCAGCCGCCTATGGACCCATGGTCATCTGTGCCTGCGCTGCGATCGTCATCGCCGTTTGGGGGTGTGCGCTACTGACACTCAAGCATGTCGAACGGTTGACCGAGGCACCTGCACCCACAGAGCGATTCACCATCATCATGCTCTTTCGAGAAATTCTTGGCACCTTCAAAAACCGCAACTACCTCATTCTCATGGTCGGCTATTTTTTCTTCATGATCACGAGCGGAATTTATGACACCTTTAACGTCTTCATAAATACGTATTTCTGGGAGCTTGCTCCCGAAGAGATCAAATACTTTGGCTTCATAGCCTTACCCATGATTATCGTCGGGGCGCTCGCCTCGCCAGTGCTTCAGAAAAAGTTCGATCGTAAGCCAGTCATTGTGACAGCGCTGATTTTCATGACCATCTTTGCGCAATTAGTGATTGATCTTAGGCTTCTTGGATTACTGCCCGCCAACCACGATGAGAATTTACTCCCCATTCTTATCGCCAATGCTGGCGCATTCGCCCTGACGATTGGCGTTGGAGGGGTGGCGATCATGGGCATGATTGGCGATCTTATCGATGAAAACGAACTCACCACGGGGCTTCGACAAGACGGTTTGTTTTTCTCCGCTCGCGCCTTCTTTGCAAAAGCCTCTTATTCTGTAGGCCACCTATTTGCAGGCATTGCCTTAGATCTCTACGTCCGACTACCTTTCGAGGCTGTGCCTGGCCAACTAGAGGAGGCCATACTCACGCGAATGGGCATCGTTGCGGGCCCCGCTATGGCGGTCTCAGCGGTCATAGCGGTGTTTGTGTACAGCCGTTATGACCTCACCGCCGCGCGACACCGAGCAATAGTCGCCGAATTAGACAAACGTAATAGTGAATCGCGATCTGATCAAAAAAGGCCAGAAATGGAAGCCCGCCTATCCGATAACGATACGGGATTCGATGCCTGAGCAATAACGCAGTACAGGACGTTGAGACAGACGGCGCTCCCGCACTGAGGGCGCGGCCTCAGCCGACCTACTTGAGGACCGGTTGCACACCGCCAATGGTAATCAGCGATTCAACACAATCGCGAATAGATTCGTCGAGCGACCGAAACTCCATGCCCAAGGCATCTTTAATTCGATCATTTCGCAGCTCACATCCGCCCCATATAGCTCTAAATTGAGCTTCTCGGGCCTTAACCTTGTCGGGCAATGGATCAACTAACGTCGCGCCCGCAAACCCCAACTCGGGCAAGAGCCGATCAATACTCGCGCACACATCTTCCACATTGCGGGTCTCCGTCGACCACGCAATAAACCGCTCCCCATTCTTCAAACCATCTCGCTCGAGCATCCGGATGTGCGCCTCAGCCACATCGCGCACGTCGACCGTATACCAAGGACGATAGGCCCCCACGATATTTTGACTGTAACGACCGAGCAGCATCGTCTCGATATGGTGTTGCCAGGGCCCTCGCTCCTTCTGATGGCGTGCCAAGATAGGTCCCACGTTGTCGCCAGGGCAGCAGGTGATTGCATCCCATCGTCCACTCGCATGAGCCGCGTCGGAAAAGGCACGTTCAGCAATGACCTTGCCTATAGAGTATCCCTGACCACGCGCCGTCGTACGGTTTGGGTTTTGCTCATCGGGGTACCGGCCCTCAAAGAGAACCGGCCGTCGCACGAGCTCCTGCATATCTTGTTCTGAGATGACGGCGGCTATGCTGGAAGTGACCACCACACGATTGACCGAACCGGATCGATTGACACTGTCGATGATGTGATCACAAACACGTTTCACATAGCCTTCATCGTCATAGCTGGACACGTGCGAGAGATGCGCAACGCCGTGACACCCTTGAAATATCTCATCAAAGCATCCCGGCGTGTCAAGATCCGCGGCGTGCAGGGTCAGGCGGCCACTTGCATGACCGGGCATGGACGTTAAAAAGCCCGTCTTCTCTTCATCAGAAACGTCGCGGACACAGGCGCGAACACGATAACCTTTATCCAGTAACTGTTTGACGACCCAGCCACCAATAAAGCCAGCGCTTCCTGTTACGGCTACAGTGCCACCCTTTGGAATTGGCGCCATGAGTCTCCCCCCTTATCGCTACCACGTTTTCTGTTTTAAATGACTAACGGAAAAATCGTCTTGTGTTTTTGGTTGAATCAAACTGATGAGATTGCCATCAGGGTCTCTTAAACAGACCTCCCAACCATCAACAGACATAGCGGGCGACGATAAAAATGCGACACCCAGACCCGTCAAACGCTCATATTCTTTTTGTAGATCCGAGACCTCAAAAGCAACTTTGTTGTACCCGAGATCTTCGATTGCTGCCGTTCGCTGAGGCTCCGGCGTCACTGGATTCACAAATTGCCACATCTCCAAAATCATGTTGCCAATATCAAACCAAGCGGCTCGGATCATGACATTGTCGTACCCGGCAACCTCGTCAAACCGAGGCCCGGATGCCCGATCCGTCCGTCGATTGGGCTTGGCATCAAACAAAAGAGAATAAAACTCAACCAAACGATCAAGATCGGGCGATACCAACGCTGCATGTGAGAACCAAATAGGCCCCTCAAATGGCGTGTGATCGAGGTGCTCGGTTTCGTACATGATGCCGTCGTGATCTCTGGCGTACGCGTAGTAGACGCCCTGCCCTAACAAATGAACGGGCTGTTCTCCGCGACTAACCGACGTAGCGCCCCCATCCATTAGACGCTGATAAATATCTTGGGAGGTCGGCGACTGATAGCAGACATGCGTGATGCCCGGTCCTTTTACAGGCAGGACGGCAGAAGGTGGAAGATCAGATCGGTCGTACTCAGAGAGCTTCAAATAACCATTGGGGAATGCCAGTACAGCGCTACTACTCGGCGTTGAGAACCCCAGACTGCCGTCCTCGATCTGCATCGTTTCGGGCGTGCTATGCAGGTCTACACCGAGGGCTTCTGAATAAAATTCAACCGATGCCTTTAAATCGCTGACTGACATACCAACGTGGTGGATGCCGATAACGCTTGACGTGCTTAACTCAGATTGACCACTACTCACAACGCTGTGTCCTCGCTTATGTATTATTTTCGAGTATTCAAAAGCTCATCTCGCCGCTTTTGGTAGTCGGCGGAGGTGGCCTTATCGCTGCGCTCGAGCTCCTCGGGCACATACCAGTGCAAGCGGTCACCGTGATAGGCGCTCCAAACGGCTCTCGCAACTTCGATAGGCGCAATGGTTCTCCTCTCGTCGGTTAGATCTGCATTCAACTTCGGTATCTTTTCGTAGGTACCGGCCACCTCTCCATTCTTATAGCGTGCACCGGCCCATAAAGGCGTATCGATAATCCCTGGCATGACGTCTGCCACACGAATACCGAGTCGCGAGAGTTCGACACTCATAGCGTGCGTAAACCCCTTTATGGCGTACTTGGTCGCTGTGTAAGTAGCCATTCCTGCCGCGCCATAGATTGCGGCCGACGAAGACGTGCTGATGCACAGCGCACCGTTGGTGTTTTTTAAGTAGGGAATCGACGCATGAAAACCATTGAGAACACCCACTAGATTGATGTCGACCATGTCCCGCGTCTTCTGCATTGGTAAGTCCTCAAAATACCCACCAATTGCAATGCCCGCGTTATTGAACATGATGTCTAACCGACCGCTGCTCTGCGAGCAAAAGTCTGCGATCGCAGCCTCAAGCTCGCTTGAATTACGAACATCCACACAGTACGTGGGGCAGCGCTCTGTCAACTCATTGGACAGCACGTCCAAGGCGTCTCGACTCGCATCGCAAGCACCTACAATCCACCCCTGGCTGTGAAACAGCAACGCTGTAGCCTTACCAATGCCGCTCGCCGCACCCGTAATAAAGATAGTTTTATTGTCCAATGTCCTTATTCTTCCTTCTTATAGGCCTTTTTGCAGGCTCACCTTTCGAACCCATCGACCACATTGAGTATGCCATAGAGGTTAGGGGTATCATCGCAACTATTAGGTATTGCCTCTGATAAAGTGGTGGTATCACGTTGTTTCATGTACAACCCTATTTATGTCGCAAAAAAGAGCCACTAACGCCCCGAAGAGAACTCGCTTAAGTCCCGACGCTAGACGCGATCAGATATTGGATGTTGCGAAAAACTTGGTCGTTGCGCACGGACTGCAGTTGTTCTCAATAAAGAAGCTCGCGGTCGAAGCCGAGGTGAGTGAACCGCTTCTTTTTCATTACTTTTCATCGCGAACAGCGCTGCTACAACAGCTTCTTCGTCGTGAATTTACACGCCTAGTAACTGGCTTGAATGCATCTTTAAATGGCGCTGACACCTTGGATGCAGTTTTGCGTGTATACGTCTCAATGAACTACGACCAGTGTGTCGAAGAAAGCGTCATCAACCTGCTGCTTTCTGAGCCAGATATCGCGGAAGCGGTTGAGGCGGACGTGTCCGAGAACCGTGAAATACGGGAAAAAATGCTGGTCTCGACCATCGCAGGTAACCTCAACGTCAGTAAAAAGACGGCGGCAATGTTCGCGCTTATGGCATCGGCAGCATCGCTCTCCGCGGCAAGATTTGCGCATAAGTACGGTATCGATCGCCACAATTCCGTCGAGACAACGATTAACTTTATTAAAGCGGGATTCGAAGCACATCGCGCGCATTAGTGCGATTTTTGAGGGACGTTTAACTAACCATGGAAGACTACCAACACGGTTACTTCGAAACCGGTGGGTGCCGCCTTCACTTTGTGGAAGCGGGTGCCGGCCCGCTTCTGATTCTGTACCACGGCTTCCCCATGTTTTGGTTCTCGTTTTACCCGCAAATTGAAGCACTCAAAACGCAATTTAGGGTGGTTGCCATTGACGGACCGGGCGTAAACTTGTCGTCGAAGCCAGCCAACATCGAACTCTACAAACTGGAAAATCTCGCGCTTCAGATCGATGAACTCGCGCAACACCTTCATGGCGATGAGCCCTTTTACCTCGTAGGGCACGATTGGGGTGGTGCGTTAGTCTGGGCGTATGCTCAGCACTACCCTCATCGATTGCACAAGGTTGTTGCGATCAATGCGCCGCCCGCGAACCAGCTCATCGAGCTACTCGCCTCTAACAGCGAGCAACAACGCCGCTCCAGTTACATGTGGTCAATGCGAGAGGGTGAACTCCACACGTCAATGACAGAAAATGGGGCTGCACGCGTCTGGGAACGGGCTTACGCGCCGTTTAGAGGCCGCCCCCACTACACCAAAGAGCATGACGAAATCATGCGCATAGGCCTCGCCCAACCAGGTGCAATTGACGGTGGTATCAATTGGTATCGGGCCAATATTCCGCCTCTAGGTGGCATTACCGATGCTGACTTCTGGCCGTCAAGAGATGCGAAGACAGATGTGCCCGCGTTGCTGATCTGGGGTGAGAAGGATCAAACATTCATTCCCCAGTTCATTGATGACCTACACCGCTATGCGACCCAGCTGTCAGTTGAAATTCTGCCAGGCGTCGGGCACACACCCATGCTGGAAGTGCCTGAGATCACGAACAAGACGTTAAGCGATTTTCTAAGCGCCTGAACATCATGAGAATCAAGGTGGTTTCCTCTATTTAGGATCCGCTCCGGGCAGCCGCCTGTTTCATCGCCTCTGCCACCATACGTTGCTCTGAACCATCAAGGCGCGCTTTAAGACCGCGATCCATTTCAGCTATAACGCGCGCTGCATGCTCATTCTGTTGTATCCGACCCCAATAAGCCTCGGTTTTCACCAGTCCCAAAACAGGATTACTGATACCCAGTCGAGGCAGTGTCCGGTCACACATATAGAGCGCGGGAACTAGACTGCAGTCTGCGCGAGTGAGTTCACTGCCTCCGGCGGCATATCCATCGGCCGTAAGATATTCTTCCAGAGCAGTCACACCGCGTACGACTTGAGCGGTCAGTAGATCAATGATCGCTTGATTAGGCTCTGGCACCCGCATTTGACCAAGCGCCAGGAAAATATTGTCCATCAGATAAGTGTCTGCGATTCGGCTCAATACTCGAATATTCGCACGCTCGATAGGCGTGTTACCGACGAGTGACTGCTGCGGGTACAACTCGTCAATATACTCAGCGATTACCTCTGACTCAGGAATAAGACCCTCGTCGGTTTTCAAAATAGGAATTCGCCCTATAGGAGATACCTCTTTCAGCTTCCCGGAGAAAAATTGAACCACCGGCAACTCGAAGCTAAAGTCATCAGAAACCCCCATAGCGTAAATTTGCATGCGCACTTTTGCGCTGTAAGGACTTAAATCACCGCTGTAAAGTATCATTGCTACACTCATCCTTTTTATAGTAAATCTATAATAGCAGAGGAAACGCACCCGAGTGAGTGTTTAAGGAGCTATTTGAAACGGTTAGCCATCATTTTAGGGTACTGCGCTGGCACTGCGTTTTTGCTCGGAGGTACAGGGTTTGTTGTCGGATTCTTCGGACCACTACTGATCGGATTACTGATCGGCTCTGAACCCAATCAAGGCCCGTTATGGGGAATATTTATTTTGGGACCGGGTGGAGTGATTCTTGGATTTTTCTTTGGCGCGTTTGTTGGCTACAAGAAAACTCGACATAAATGAAGACAGTCAGGTCCAGTGCATGCGGGCTATAGCCAGTCGCTTTCGGGTGATGCGCGATAACTTTTTTCCAACCCACCATTGAGCAGGATAAAAAAAGGACTCAGCGAGTCCCTTTTTTATTAGTGGCGGAGAAGGAGGGATTCGAACCCTCGATACGCGATTAACGTATACTCCCTTAGCAGGGGAGCGCCTTCAGCCACTCGGCCACTTCTCCGTATTCTGGCGCGTGTCGTCGTTAAAATAACGCTGCGAAACCCCCGGTTTAAGGGCATCGCTCAACAAGCGCGCGAGAATATCACAATCGATACGAATTGCGATATCTCGAGCCCACAAAATGCCGAGCAACGAATCTCTTAAGGTGAACGCCAAAAGGGCCGATCACCAGCGATCGTTACGCGCTCCATCTTTCTCACTTGCGGAAAATAATCTGAACTTGCGAAGTGCTGCGAGGCTCTATTGTCCCAAAAAGCCAAAGAGCCCTCTTTCCATCGGAATCGACACTGTATTTCGGGATTAGCGGCCGTTAGATACAGGGTGCGCAGCAACTTTGAACTCTCGTCTCTGTCCATGCCTTTAATATGACTGGTAAAAGCCGTATTCACGTACAAAACAGACTCGCCCGTCTCAGGGTGTGTCCTCACAATTGGGTGCTCCACCGGGGGATAACGCTCGCGCAACTCCTCAGCAGACTTATTGAGTCTTTGAGCAAAGACCCGCGCAATATCGTGAACGGCGACTCGCCCTGTTATTGCCTCTTTCATATTTTCGGGCAAAAGTTCGTAGGCCAAAACCATATTGGCGAACAGGGTGTCCCCCCCCACCGCGGGCACCTCTACCGCCTTTAGAATTGAGCCCAGTGACGGTTTTTCACGCCAAGTCACGTCGGAGTGCCAAAAGTTTTCTTGCCCTTTAGATTCAGGGCCATGAGCGATATGCAGGACCTCGGGATTGGACTGAGAGCGAGGTGTTGCCGGGTGGATTTCGAGTTCACCAAACCATCTTGCGAGGCTAATGTGCTGTGCCTGCGACAGCGCTTGTTCTCTAAAAAACACCACTTTGTATTTGAGTAACGCAGCGCGGATATCAGCTATTTCTTGCTCCGTCACCTGCCCCAAGTCGACATTGCCAATCTCCGCCCCAATTGCGGGCGTCAGGGGTGAAACAGTGATATTTGAAGTCGTCATCATTTCTTATTCTCAGTCATCCCGACCCAGAATAACCAAGCGTGCAGAGTACGTAAACGACACGCATAGGGAATGGAAAGGTTGCAGATTGGAACGACCCCAGTGTGGCGGTGCAGGGCACTTGAATTAGGTGCACAGTACCTTTTTTTGAGATGCCATTACCCGATATATCAGCTTACGTTAGGACCTCAGTCGCTTGGATCCTGTGACTGTGACGCCTCACCACGACCTTGCTTTTGGGCAAGTTCCTCACGATGAACAGTGACGTCACGGGGCGCATCGACGCCTATGCGCACCTGGTTGCCCTTAACACCTAATATGGTCACGGTGACGTTGTCACCGATGACAAGCGACTCATCGACTCTGCGGGTCAATATCAGCATCACTAACGTCCTTGTTTGTCAGTCCCGGAGTCACCCTACACCTCAGGCGTCAGTATCTCCAGCCTCGTCGGCGTCCAAACCGAACGCAGAGTGCAGCGCTCGTACAGCCAGCTCGAGAAACTTTTCCTCGATGATGACCGAGATTTTGATTTCGGAGGTACTGATCATTTGCATATTTACGCCTACCTCAGATAAAGCTCGGAACATGGTGGCCGCAACACCCGCGTGTGAGCGCATTCCTACGCCCACGACTGAAACCTTGGCAATCTTGCTGTCTGACCGCCACTCCATAGCACCCAGCTCAGAAATATGGGTCTCTAATATCGCTTCTGCCCGCGACAAATCGTTACGGGAAACCGTAAACGTAAAGTCTGTTTTTCCTTCATCACCGACGTTTTGAAGAATGACATCAACCTCAATATTTGCTTCACCGATTGGGCCGAGTATCTGATAAGCGATGCCTGGCGTGTCAGGAACGCCAACCATGGTCAGCTTTGCCTCGTCGCGATTGAATGCTATGCCTGCAATGGTGGGCGCTTCCATGAGATTGTCCTCGTCAACGGAGATGAGCGTTCCCGGCCCATCTTTGAAACTACTTAGTACCCTCACCGGTATACCGTACTTCCCGGCAAACTCGACCGATCGAAGATGCAATACCTTAGACCCCATGCTCGCCATTTCGAGCATCTCTTCAAATGTGATGCTATCCAAACGCTTCGCGCCGTCAACGACACGTGGATCAGTTGTGTAGACACCATCTACGTCAGTATAAATCTGGCATTCAGCTGCGTTAACCGCCGCTGCCAACGCCACAGCGGAGGTATCTGAGCCGCCACGTCCAAGTGTCGTGGTCTCACCTTGATCATCGACGCCCTGAAAACCTGCGACAATGACAACCTTACCTGCTGATAGCTCGGCGTGTAGCCGCGTGCTGTCGATATCTTTGATTCTGGCCTTGCTGTGAAAGCTATCGGTCTTTATCGCGACCTGACTGCCTTTGAGAGAAATGGCATCAACCCCACGCTTTTGAAGCGACATGGCAAGTAATGCCATCGAAACTTGCTCTCCGGTTGAAACCAGCATGTCGAGTTCTCTGGGACAAGGCTCGTCTGAGATCTCACTCGCCAAACCGATCAACCGATTGGTCTCTCCCGACATCGCAGAAACAACGACAATGAGCTGATCACCACTCGCGTGATGTTTGGCAATACGATCGGCTACGGCTTCAATACGCTCTATCGAGCCGACCGACGTGCCACCAAATTTTTGGACAATAAGTGCCATGAGAAGAAAAAGGGCCGTCGAAAAGTCGCGTATTAAACACGGTTTACGCCATCACTTAAAGGCGATATGACCGTGCAAAGTGCTCATATCGCATTGTGCGACTAACCGCCAAGCCGTTCAGAAACCCATTCGGGAAGGTCAGCAAGCGCCGGTTTCAGGGCGCTCACATCGGTGCCTCCACCCTGTGCCATATCGGGTCTACCGCCCCCTTTGCCACCGACGCGACCTGCAAATTCCTTCATCACATCGCCTGCTCGAACCCTGTCGGTCAGATCTTTGGTAACACCGGCAACCAGTGAAATCTTGTCACCCTCGACAGCGGCGAGAAGCACAACGCCCGAGCTGAGTTTATTCTTACAATGATCGAGTGTTTGCCGGAGTGTGGACGCATCTGCACCGTCAACAACGGTGGCTAAGACGTTGGTATCACCGACCTGCACAGCCTCTTCCGTAAGATCTGAGCCAGCACCGGTCGCCAGTTTCTGCTTGAGCTGGGTTATTTGCTTCTCGAGGTCCCTGACTTCTTTTCGGAGATTAGAAACCTTCTCAGCGGCTAATGCGGGCGACGCTTTTACAACGTCACACACTTCGGCGAGCGCTTGATCAGCTTTTGCAATATCCGCGAGCGCCCCGACACCCGTGACCGCTTCGATACGACGAACACCTGAGGCAACGCCCGCTTCGGTCAGAATTCGAAAAATGCCTATATCGCCCGTCCTACTGACGTGAGTACCCCCACAAAGCTCTACCGAAAATCGATCCGTACCCATGGTGAGCACACGGACTTCATCGCCGTATTTCTCTCCAAATAAAGCCGTCGCACCAGCAGCAACCGCCGACTCCATATCCATCTCTTGCGTAAGGACCTCGCCATTACTCTGCACTTGCTGGTTCACGATCGAAGCGACCTGCTGAAGCTCTTGTGCAGTCAGTCCCTCAGAGTGCGAAAAATCAAATCGTAATTTATCGGCATCTACCAATGAGCCTTTTTGCTGGACGTGCTCACCCAAGACTTGCCGCAATGCTTCGTGCATTAAATGTGTCGCGGAGTGGTTGGCTTTGATTCGCGTTCGCAGCGAAGCATCAATTGCTGCTTTTACCTCGTCACCCGAGGCAAGCTCTCCCTCTATCACAACGACATGGTGCAAATGATGGCCTTGTGCTTTGGTGGTGTCGCGAACTTCAAGCTTCGCACTGTCAGAGACGATATATCCCGTATCGCCCACCTGACCGCCGCTTTCGCCGTAGAACGGTGTCCTATCAAGGATTACAACCGCGCTATCACCGGCGGAAATAGCCGTTCGCGCATCCCCGTCTACAAACAACCCTCGAACCTTCGCCGTCGACTCAACGTCGCCATACCCTAAGAACTCAGTTTCACCCGCCACGTTGATAACGTTGTTGTAGTCGACCTGAAACGAGCCGCTTTCCTGTGAACGCTTGCGCTGCGCCTGCATCTCCGCTTCGTATCCCTCGATATCCAGCTCAAGGCCTCGCTCTCGCGCAATGTCATTGGTCAGGTCGACTGGAAAACCAAATGTATCGTAGAGGCGGAAGACAACATCACCCGGGATTTGATTGCCATCGAGCGAAGCAAGTGCCTGCTCCAAAATATCCATACCCTTATCAAGAGTACGCGCAAACTGTTCTTCCTCTGACGCAAGGGCTTTGATAATTGCACCCTCCTGCCTCACCAATTCAGGGTAAGCGGTACCCATTTCACTAACCAAGGCCGGCACGAGACTCGCAAAAAACGGTTCAGTGGCACCCAGTTTGTTACCGTGGCGAATCGCGCGTCGTAAAATACGGCGCAGTACGTAGCCTCGACCTTCATTACTTGGCAGCACGCCATCGGTTATAAGGAAGGCGCAAGAACGCAAGTGATCAGCCACGACACGCAGCGACGTGTGACTGTGGTCCTCAACATCTAATTTCTCAGCCGCCGCGGCAATCAGGGCTTTGAAGAGATCAATATCGTAGTTGTTGTGTTCGCCTTGCAGTACCGCAGAAATCCGCTCCAGCCCCATACCGGTGTCGACAGAGGGCGCCGGCAGAGGGTTCAAGACCCCCGCGCTATCGCGGTTGTACTGCATGAACACGAGATTCCAGATTTCGATGTATCGATCGAGATCATCATCAGGCGATCCCGGTGGGCCGCCAGGTACATCCGGACCATGGTCGTAAAAAATTTCCGACGAAGGTCCACAGGGGCCTGTGTCGCCCATCTGCCAGAAGTTGTCTTCGTCAAGGCGCGACAGACGGTTGGGATCCACACCAATCTCATCGACCCATATCTGTGCCGCTTCATCATCGGAAATATGGACCGTTACCCAAAGCTTATCTTTCGGAAGCTGAAGTTCCTCCGTCAAAAAGGTCCATGCAAAATTAATGGCTTCGCGCTTGAAGTAATCACCAAAGCTGAAGTTTCCCAGCATTTCAAAAAACGTATGGTGTCGCGCGGTGTAACCAACATTCTCAAGATCGTTGTGCTTACCGCCCGCGCGAACGCAACGCTGACTTGATACTGCGCGGTTGTAGTCACGCACCTCCAACCCAAGAAACGTATCCTTAAACTGGTTCATTCCCGCGTTAGTGAATAGCAACGTCGGGTCGTCGTGAGGAACCAATGAACTGGAGTCCACACGGGTATGCCCTTGGCGCTCAAAGTAGGAAAGGAAAGCCTCTCTAATATCAGCGGTTTTCATGGTCAAATCTCTAAATATGTTTTTTGGAGGACGTCGACTAGTAGCTCAACTATTAGCTCAAGCCCTGAGCAAGCTCACCTTCTTTCATGTCGCGTCCCGCTAAAATATGCAAGTGAAGATGGAAGACGGTCTGACCCCCTCCCTCTCCGTTATTAATAACTAGCCGAAAAGCATCCTCGACTCCCAGCTGATTTGCGACTTTACCCGCCACCACTAAGAGGTGTCCGAGAAGTGCTTGATCTTCCTCATCCGCCACAGACAACATCGGTATGGGTTTCCGCGGAATAATCAAAACGTGTGTTGGCGCTTGGGGATAGATATCTTTGATGACAACACATTGCTCGTCTTGGTAGAGAAAATCCGTCGGAATTTCACCCCGGGTGATTTTTCCAAATATCGTGTCTTCCATAGCGACTACCCAAGCTTTTCGTCTGCGGTGAGCACCCTCGCCTCACCCTCGAGTAACACGGGAATGCCGTCTCTCACCGGATAAGCAAGTCCACTCGCTTTGCAGACGAGCTCTTGAGCTGCCTCGTCAAAATCGAGCGGGGCCTTCGTCACAGGGCAAACCAAAATTTGCAGTAATTTTTTATCGAGCACGTCTTTCTCCTTTGGCGCGCGCTGAGTATACGCTCTAATCAGTGTCAGGGCATGGCCGGTACAAGTAATTGCGGGTCAACTCTCTGGTTGAACCAACTCATTCGCCAGTCTAAATGAGGGCCCGTAGCGCGACCCGTTGCGCCAATCGCCCCAATGGGATCACCTGTGCGCACTTCCTCCCCCACTTGCACGTCAATGCGACTCATGTGAAGAAACGAAGAACTGAGGCCAAAACCATGATCGAGGATGACGGTACCCCCTGAGTAAAAAAGATCGGGCTCTGCCAGTGTGATAACGCCCGGCCCGGGCGACAGAACAGGTGTTCCGGTAGGTCGAGCGACATCGACACCATAATGAGGATTACCCGGTTTTCCGTTATAGAACCGCTGGCTGCCATAGACACCACTGATTCGCCCTGTCACGGGCCACGCTAACCCCGACTTAACCGCGAAGAGGAACTCCTCACGTTTTACACGCTTTGCTTTGGCGGACCGAACGCGCCGTCGCTCCTCACGAATCCGCACGAGCTGCTCCTCAGGCGGTGTCACGGTTCTTTGCGGTACGCCCTCAACACGCGAAATACGATACTGCCTTGTCTGAAGCTCGATAGGGCACAGGCTCGTCTCATTTACCCGCAGCTCGAGCTTGTTTGGCGCATCACGCCCGAGACCTAACAGGAATGTGCCATCTTCTAGTACGGGCACTTGGACATCATTGAATTCCAGCCGTGCATTGGGTTCTGTCTTACCCCAAAGCAAACCACCCGGTTGAAAATTCCCCTCCAACACCGGGCAACCCTCGCTCGCCGACACAAAGGGATTCACGCCAAAAACGAGGCAAAATATAAAGGTCAGCTTTGGACGCATGTGACTCCCTAATTTTCTTTGAATCTGCTTTACTCGCTCATTAGAGATGATGGCGCAGCATGGCATTCAAATCTACAAGGACATCCACGAAAACACAGAAGGAGCATTCATGTCGCGGTATCGCCCGCCCCGTGCCAAAGGCTCACCCTACATTACACCGGAGGGAGCCCAGCGACTGCGTGACGAACTCAAAATGCTCTGGAAAGATGAGCGACCTAAAGTAACGGCCGTCGTGCATGCAGCGGCGCTCAATGGCGATCGCTCAGAGAATGGCGATTACATTTACGGAAAAAAGCGGCTCCGAGAGATCGACTCCCGCGTGCGTTTCCTTCAAAAACGTCTAGACGAGCTCACTGTGGTGGATACTTCCCCAACCGACCCCTCTAAAGTCTATTTTGGTGCTCGAGTCACTCTCGAGGGTGGCGATGGGCGGTTACAAGAATTTAAAATTGTTGGTCCTGATGAATTTGACCTAAGTCTGGGCCTTCTAAGCTGCGATTCCCCCCTTGGACGGTCTCTTCTTGGAAAGACCGCAGGCGATACCGTCGTTGTGCAAACGCCTGAGCAGGAAACTGAGTGGTTTATTGACGCGATCGCGTATCAATAGCACTAACAAATCAGCTTAAATGACGACAATTCCCACGTCGCCAACTCCGGATTTACGAGCCAAGTGTTATTATTGTCGCAACACGAAATTTGTCATTAATTCTTAGGAGAGAGAGCATTGAATCAGGGCGTCACGGACCATTTTCAGCAGCGTCACATTGGAACGACCAAAGCCCAACAGCAAGAAATGGCGTCAAGCGTCGGCTTTGAAAGTGTTGAGCAGCTGATCGAGACCGCGATTCCTGACAATATCAAAGCCAAGGCGTCACTTCGTTTGCCCCCAGCCCTAAGCGAGGCTCAAGCACTGAAGCGACTCCGTAACTACGCAGACCAAAATACCGTCATGCGCAGTTGTATCGGGATGGGGTATTACGACACGCTCACGCCAGCTGTGCTCCTTCGAAATGTTTTCGAAAACCCCGGTTGGTACACGGCATACACACCTTACCAGCCCGAAATATCACAAGGGCGTCTAGAGACCCTACTGACATTTCAGCAAGTCATTATTGATCTTACAGGCATGCCGCTTGCCAATGCCTCGCTCCTTGATGAAGCCACCGCTGCTGCCGAAGCCATGACACTCATGCATCGGATGAATCGAAAATCCAAGTCATCGACCTTTGTCGTCGCTGAGGACTGTCATCCACAAACCATCTCGCTCATTCAAACACGAGCAGAGCCGCTGGGCATTGAAGTTCGACTTGTTGACCCTGAATCCCTCGAGAATGTCGACGACGCCTTTGGGCTTCTAGCGCAGTATCCGGGCACATTTGGCGATGTGCGAGACTTGAGCGACGTCATCAAAACGTCTCATGAAAAAAATATCCTAGTCGGCGTCGCAAGTGACCTTCTCGCACTTACGTTACTCAAGTCGCCAGGCTCCATGGGGGCAGACGTTGTCGTGGGTAGCTCGCAACGCTTTGGCGTTCCAATGGGGTTCGGTGGTCCCCACGCCGCATTTTTCGCGACCCGCGATGAGTACAAGAGATCGATGCCGGGGCGGGTTATTGGTGTGTCGATTGATAGCCGCGGACGTCAAGCCCTTCGCATGGCAATGCAGACACGCGAACAACACATTCGACGAGAAAAAGCGACGAGCAACATCTGCACAGCACAGGCCCTGCTTGCGATTATGGCCGGCCTGTACGCCATGCATCATGGCCCCGAGGGCCTACGAGCCATTGCAACACGGGTGCATCACTTAACAACACAACTGGCTAGCGCCCTAGGCGGCACAGCACACACGGTCGTAAATAACAGCTGGTTCGACACACTCACCATACAAACCGGGTCAGCTGATGCCATCCACACCCTCGCCGAATCGCGCGGCTTTAACCTGCGTCGTATTAATGACACCCATGTTGGTATCTCACTTGATGAGACCACCACGGCTGAGGAACTCGAGTCACTCGTTGAACTCTTCGGCGGCGTCTATTCGGCGGAGGGCACCGAAGAAAAAAGTGACAAGCCATCGTCAGTGAGTCCGCTACTCATTCGTGAGATGGATTATCTTCAGCACCCGCTGTTTCACGACTATCGAACAGAAACGGAAATGCTGAGGTACCTAAAGCGCTTGGAAAACAAAGATATCTCGCTGACTCGCGCGATGATTCCACTGGGTAGCTGCACGATGAAGCTCAACGCGGCGGCAGAGATGATCCCTGTCTCCTGGCCTGAGTTTGCTCGAATGCATCCGTTTGCTCCCGCCCATCAGACTGTTGGTTATCTGGCGATGCTGGAAGAGCTGTCTCAATGGTTAACAGAGTGCACCGGCTACGACGCGATGTCGCTACAGCCAAACTCGGGCGCACAGGGAGAATATGCTGGGCTCATGGCAATTCGTCGATACCACCGCGCACGCGGTGAATCGCACCGAAATATTTGTCTAATACCCACATCCGCACATGGCACCAATCCGGCCAGTGCCGTGATGGCGGGAATGAAAGTTGTGCTCGTTAGCTGCGATGACAGCGGCAACGTCGACATACAAGACCTCAAAGCGAAGGTCGATGCACACTCCGCTGACCTTGCGGCGATCATGGTCACCTACCCATCTACACACGGCGTATTTGAAGCCTCTATTGTCGAACTCTGTGAGCTAATCCACGAACACGGTGGCCAAGTCTACGTCGACGGCGCAAATCTAAACGCGCTGGTTGGCTTGGCAGGACCCGGTAAATTTGGAGCCGATGTCTCTCATCTGAACCTACACAAAACATTCTGCATTCCTCATGGTGGCGGAGGGCCAGGTATGGGACCGATAGGCGTTGGTGAACATCTTGCACCCTATCTGGCCTCGTCGGTTGTTGTGCCACAAGACGGTCTCGACGCCACAAACAATGTCATCAGCGCGACGCCGTTTGGTAGCGCCTCTATCCTCCCCATTTCGTGGATGTACATCGCCATGATGGGTCCGGATGGCGTGACAGACGCAAGTCGTATTGCGATCGTTCATGCCAACTACATCGCCAAGCGCCTGCGAGGACACTTTGACGTGCTCTACACAGGACGCAATGACACAGTGGCGCACGAATGCATCATCGATATTAGACCCCTCAAAGAGCGCTGTGGCATTTCAGAAGAAGACGTAGCAAAAAGATTAATCGATTACGGTTTTCACGCCCCCACGATGTCATTTCCAGTTGCCGGCACGCTAATGATCGAGCCAACTGAATCAGAGTCCCTCGCCGAGATTGATCGCTTTTGTGACGCAATGCTGTGTATTCGAGATGAAATCAGGGCGGTGGAAGACGGTCGTCTCGACCCCATTAATAACCCGCTCAAAAACGCGCCACACACCTTGGACGAGGTGACCGCGACAAACTGGGACAGGCCTTACTCGCGCGAGCAAGCCGTTTGGCCGGTTGACTCGTTAAGGTCGGACAAATACTGGCCACCGGTTAACCGAGTGGATAACGTTTACGGAGATCGAAACCTCATTTGCTCGTGTCCGAGTATCGAGTCTTACCTAGAAACGGCCTGACGTAAGGTGGCTACGTGAACCACTTCGTGTGATGTAGCTTCGGCTACTTATTCAGCGATGGGGGTTTGGTAACGGGTTTTCCATTCCTCGTAAGGCATACCGTAGATGAGCTCGCGAGCAGCATCTTTAGTCATTGAGTCACCTGCCTCGCTGGCTGCTTCTGCGTACCATTTAGAGAGACAATTTCGACAGAAGCCGGCGAGCTCCATGAGATCGATGTTCTGAACGTCCGTGCGCTCTTGCAAATGACCGACGAGGCGCCTAAACGCTGCCGCCTGCAACTCAACCTCTGTCATGATTCACTACCCTGAACTAATCGCTGGATAATACTACCCTGCTCTGGGTATCGCCAACGCAACTGGCTGAGCTGCTCATCCGAGAACCAATCTGCGTCTTTAATTTCTAGCGGCCGCGTTATATTGATGTCTCTGCCGGAGACGGACTCACACGAATAAAGTTGGAACCCGTTCTCAAACGTTTTCGCCAACTCCCCAGCACGGACTTCTACTCCCGTTTCTTCCCAGGTTTCTCGCTCCGCCGCACACTGTGCCGATTCACCTTTATTGACTGAACCGCCCGGAGGACCGTAACTACCACCCATGATCTTTACGAGCAGAACGTCTCCCTGATCAACGACAAGACAACCCGAACTGGGTGCCAACATATTCCCACCAACGTTAACACTGCACTCGGGCTGCTTGGAGCACGCGCTGATTAACGCCGCTAAGAATAAGACCGTTAAATGTTTCATTTGTCATATTTATTATGGAACTTATGCCGCATCGTGTCATAAGTTGCCATTTTTAGGCAATTGGTAATACTAACGCTCGTAGACGAGCTCGACGGCATCCTGTCCAACCAACTCTTTAAGCTGATCAAGCAATGTATCGGTAGGTGTGACACGCCATCGCTCGCCAAATCTCAGCATTGCTGACCCCGCAGGCTGCTTGTACTCGACAACAATTGGACAGTCACCCGAGTGCGCTGAAAAGGCACGCTTCAGTTCAGACGAAACCCCACGTTTAACTGCATCAGTGCTCAACCCGACTTTAAGTTCACGAACGCGTGAGCTGCGAGCCGCTTCGAGCGTTGTAAATGATTTAGCACGCAGAGAAAGCTGCCCTCTAAAGTCATCCATTTGCAGTCGGCCATCTGCGAGCACAATTTGATCCTTTACCAGTAAGTCACGATTCTGCTCATAAACCTCACTGTAGGCCGTCGCTTCAATTTGACCTGTCCCGTCATCCAGCTGCAGCACAGCCATGGTCCCGCGCTGAGTTTTTACGAGTCGAACGTCCACAATCAAACCTGCCACCCACTGTTTACTGCCTGCCGTCAGCTCACGTATCGAACGGGGTGAAAACTTACGCACTTCTTGTTGGAACTCATCCATTGGGTGGCCGCTAAGGAAGCTCCCTAAGCTTTCTTTTTCACCGGCGAGGATATCTCGGAGTGTCCAAGCACGCGCACGTCGATGATCGCGATAGGGGTCGCCGTTTTCTGCGGAGGGAACAACCTCACCAAATAAATCACCCATGCCGGCTGCCTCATTGGCCGCCGACTGCTCAGCGGCGCGAAGCGCATCGTCCAACGCTGACATCAGCACAGATCGCTCCGCACCCAGCTCATCAAGGGCCCCGCTCTTTATTAACGCTTCAAGCGCTCGGCGATTCACCTTCCTGGGATCAGTCCGGCTACACAGGTCGAAAAGGTCACTAAAAGGCAAGTTACCTCTCGCCTCCAGCAAGTCATCAATAGGCCCCTCACCCAGCCCCTTGATGCCGCCAAGACCGTAAATAATGTGGCCGTCTGCGTTCACAGAAAAATGTAATTTTCCTTCAAGAACATTAGGGGCTTTAACGGTTAAACCCATGCGCTTACATTCATCGCGAAGGCTCAGCAATTTATCTGTGTTATCAATCTCAGAACTCATTACCGCCGCCATGAATTCAGAGGGGTAGTGCCGCTTCAACCAAGCTGTTTGGTAGCTGACCAATGCATAAGCAGCGGAGTGCGACTTGTTAAAGCCATAGCCCGCAAACTTTTCAACCAGATCAAAAATCTTCATAGCAAGTGTTGGATCAACACCTTTGTCTTTAGCCCCGCCCTCAAAAACAGAGCGCTGCTTTGCCATCTCCTCGGGCTTTTTCTTACCCATCGCGCGGCGCAAGAGATCAGCCCCACCGAGGGTGTAGCCGGCCAGCTCCTGCGCGATTTGCATCACCTGCTCTTGATACAGAATGATGCCGTAAGTGGGCTCTAATATTGGCTGTAACCACTCGTGCTGATACTGCGCATCCGGGTAGGAAACCTGCTCTCTACCGTGCTTTCTGTCGATGAAGTTTTCGACCATACCCGACTGGAGTGGCCCCGGCCGGAACAGGGCCACTAAAGCGATGATGTCTTCAAAACAGTCTGGGCGAAGACTCTTGATCAGCTCCTTCATACCTCGGCTTTCCAACTGAAATACAGCCGTGGTCTCTGCGCTTTGCAACAAACTATAGACCGCACCATCATCAAGCGGTATCTGATTGATATCGACAGGCGATGCAATGTCCTCGCGCTCATTGATCATCGCGACGGCCCAATCAATGATGGTAAGGGTTCTCAAACCTAAGAAGTCAAACTTTACGAGACCCGCATCCTCAACATCGTTCTTGTCGTATTGAGTGACGAGCCCATGCCCCTCTTCATCACAAAACAAGGGCGAGAAATCTGTTAGCTGTGAGGGCGCAATGACGACACCACCTGCGTGCTTGCCTGCGTTTCGGGTCAATCCCTCGAGCTGGACCGCCATATCCCAAATCTCTTGGGCAGCGCCGTCTTCTTCGAGAAGGTTGACTAATTGCTCTTCCTGCTCAAGCGCCTTTTCCAGCGTCATACCCACCTCAAAGGGTATGAGCTTGGACATCTTATCGGCCAATGCGTAAGGCTTGTCCTGCACACGCGCAACATCTCGTACAACCGCCTTTGCCGCCATGGTGCCGAATGTGATGATCTGAGATACGGCGTTTCGACCGTATGTTTCCGCAACATAATCGATCACTTCATCCCTGCGATCCATACAGAAATCGACATCAAAATCGGGCATGGAAACCCGTTGCGGATTCAAAAATCGCTCAAAAAGGAGATCGTATTCGATCGGATCCAAGTCGGTAATTTCGAGCGCATAAGCGACAAGAGATCCTGCACCAGAACCCCTGCCTGGCCCCACCGGTATGCCGTTTGCCTTACCCCAGCGGATGAAGTCCATAACAACCAAAAAGTAGCCCGGGAACCCCATTTGATTGATGATATCGAGCTCAAATTTGAGACGCGCACGATACACTTCATCATCGTCAATATTGAGCGCTGCCAGCCGCTTATCGAGTCCCTCGTTAGATAAATCTTCGAGGTGCTGCTCGATACTTACCCCTTCAGGTGTTGGGAAATCAGGCAAATACGCTTTACCCAGTTCTATTTCAGTCGAGCAACGAGCCGCGATGTGAATCGTATTCTCGATTGCCTCTGGAATATCGGCAAATAACGCAATCATCTCATCGGGAGATCGAAGGTACTGCTGATCTGAAAAGTGCCGTGGCCGGCGCGGATCATTTAGCGTTCGACCATCACCGATACAGACTCTCGCCTCGTGGGCATCATATTCCTCTGGCGTGAGAAAGCAGACTTCGTTTGTCGCCACCACCGGGCAGTTTTCTTCAGCTGCCAGTGCCACCGCTGCGTGAAGATAGTCCTCTTCGTTCTCTCTACCCGTTCGCTGAAGCTCAACGTAATAACGATCCGGGAACAGCGACATCCACCACTCAAGTGCGGCTTTTGCCTCTTGGCGTCTTCCTGCAACCAGATGCTGACCCACGTCACCTAGCCTGCCACCAGACAATGCAATCAAACCCTGACTTCGCGCTTGAATCCAATCACGTCTTAGCAAAGGTCGACCCAAGATCTGACCTTCCTGATAAGCCTGAGAAATAAGAAGTGTGAGGTTTCGATAACCCTCTGCGGACTGTGCTAAAAACGTCGCCTGATAACGGCGCTCATCGTCCTCGAGTACCTCAAAATCGGCCCCTATAATGAGCTTTACGCCTTCACGCTCAGCGGCCTTATAAGCCTTAATCAACCCAAAGAAATTAGTCCGATCCGTCACAGCCACCGACGGCATATCCGCTGCGGCCACCGACTTCATCAGAGGCCCTACACGCACCAAACCGTCGGTGAGCGAAAACTCTGAATGAACACGAAGATGAACGAATTTGGGATCCATAGAACTTATTTAAACCTGATTTACGTTTGTAGCAAACGGGCGATTGGACCAAAACTACGGCGATGTATGGGCAAGACACCGTGTGCTTTAATTGCCGCGATATGCTGTGCGGTAGGGTAGCCCTTATGCTTAGCAAAACCGTACTCAGGGTAGTGTTGATCCAGTGCAATCAACTCCTGATCACGTGTCACCTTGGCGAGAATTGAAGCCGCACTGATAGACGGAATCAACGCGTCACCACCTACCACCGCCTCAGCACTGTACTCCCAGGTAGGAAGCTTGTTGCCGTCAACAAGCACGTGGTCGGGTTTAATACCCAGGGCTTCGACCGAGCGCTTCATGGCGAGCAATGAGGCATTTAAAATATTGAGCTCATCAATTTCACTTACACTCGCCCGGCCGATACCGAACGCAATTGCGTGATTTTCAATCTCAGAATACAAACGCAGCCGTTTTTTCTCCGACAGTTTTTTAGAGTCTGTGAGTCCTTCAGGCGTGTACTCACCAAGAATAACGGCCGCAGCGACGACATCGCCGGCTAGGGGGCCTCGCCCGACTTCGTCGCATCCCGCTACGATCATTCAAAGCCCTCGCCAGCCATAAGCGCCTCTAATGCATCGGCTGAGCGCACAGCATAGTCATCGCCAATAGTTTGGCGAAGCTCGCTAAAGGTCGTCTTTTGCTCATCACCCTGACGAGAGAAGCTCTCGAGTACCGATTGGTAAAGGTTTTCAACCGTTGCATTTCCCTGCAAAAACTCAGGCGCGACTGCCCTACCCGCAATAACATTAGGCAAGCCCACAAAAGGCGAAGTGACCATGCGACTCAGAATCTGCCAAGAGAACCAGCTCATTTTGTAAGCTATTGTCATTGGCTTGCCAATCAGCATCGCTTCCAGTGTTGTTGTACCGGACGCACACAGCACAGCATCCGATGCCGTCATTGCCAATCGACTCTGACCTTCGATGACTAAAAAGCGCTCATCATCAATTGGCATGAGCCGGTTTATTTGATCCATGCGCTCCTCCGAGGAAGCCGGAAGGATAACGCGCATTTCACTGTCTGACGCAAGCAGTCGCATTACAACCTGCGTAAATGTAGGACCAATATGTTCGATTTCGCCCGATCGACTCCCAGGGAGGCATGCAAGAACCGGCGCATTCTGAGGAAGTCCAAGATAGTGCTTTGCCGTCGCCTGATCCGGCAGGGCCGAGAACTCCTCAATAAGGGGGTGACCCACACACACCGCTTCAACACCGTGCTGCGCGTAAAAGTCTTTCTCAAACGGGAGCAAGCACAACATCAAATCTACCGCTTTTTTAATCTTATTGATTCGTCCGGGTCGCCATGCCCACACCGAGGGACTCACTAGGTGCGCAGTTTTAAGACCTTTGGCACGCAGCTGCTGTTCCAGTGTGAGATTAAAATCAGGGCTATCAACACCGAGAAAAACATCTGGACGCTCCAGCAACATATGCTGACGAATACCGCGCCGCATAGATAAGAGCTCGGGAAGACGTTTTAGCGGCTCGGTAAAGCCAAAGACAGCAAGACGGTCCATGTCGTAGAGGCTCTCAAGCCCATGAAGTGCAGTAGCTTCGCCGCCAATACCGGTAACGCGTAATGTTTCGTTGCGGCGTTTGAGTTCACGAAGCACCGATCCGGCTAAAATATCGCCGCTCTTTTCACCCGCTAAAACACCAAGGTATGGCGCACTCGACATTACCGGACGATACCGCGCTCGGACGCCTCAAGTGACTCAATCAGCGGAAGGATTTCAGGTGTTTCTGTCGTCATGGTGGAGAGGCGTTCCATTGCAACGTCCAACGTCAGCCCCTGCCGATATATCAACTTAAACGCGCGGCGCAGGTTGGAAAGTGTGGATTCTGAAAATCCTCGGCGCCGGAGGCCTTCGGCGTTAATCGTTCTTGCTTCGGCAGGGCTACCCGATACGGTGACATAGGCAGGCACATCCTTACCAATCGCTGTGCCCATACCACTGAAACTGTGAGCGCCAATTTTGCAAAACTGATGCACCAAGGTGTAGCCGGATAAAATCGCCCAGTCGTCAACGACAACGTGCCCAGCTAACGCCGTATTGTTAACGAGAATTGTGTTATTTCGGACAACACTGTCATGGCCTATGTGGACATAACACATAATTAGATTGCTATTGCCAATATACGTATCGCCACGGTCTTGAACGGTACCGCGATGGATCGTAACGCTCTCTCGGATGACATTATCGTCACCAATCGTCAGCGTGGTGGGCTCTCCATGATATTTAAGATCAGGAGTGGCTTCGCCAATGGAGCTAAATTGGAATATATGATTTCTGGCACCGATCGTGGTCGGGCCCTTAATTACAACATGGGATTCGATAATCGTATCCGCACCAACCACCACATCGGGACCAATGATGGAATAAGGCCCCACGTTCACCGACGGATGCAACGTCGCTCGGGGGTCAATGATGGCTGTTGAATGAATCATTGCTTATCGATCAGCACACAATATCGTGGCCGATGCCGCCGTCTTTCCGTCAACCGATGCGCGCACGTCAAATTTCCAAATACCGCGCTTCTCACTCACAATCGACGCCTCAAGCTTGACGCAGTCGCCCGGCACACAAGGCCGCTTAAATCGGAGTTTGTCGGTACCAACCAAGTAGTATATGGAGCCGTCTTCTGGCGTTTTACCCATGGTCACAAACCCCAAAATTCCCGCCGCCTGCGCCATAGCTTCAACGAGAAGCACGCCCGGAAAAACCGGATTACCCGGGAAGTGGCCGTCGAAATACGGTTCGTTAATGCTTAAATTTTTGTAGGCTTCAATCGACACACCAGGCTCGATTGCCACAACCCTGTCTACAAAAAGAAAGGGATAACGGTGCGGTAAGTGCTTTCTGATCCCCTCAATGTCCATCATAGTTTGGTGTTCCCTATTCGCCAGTGTTGGCTTTCTCCGATAACAGTTTTTCAAGCGCCTCAATGCGGCGAGCCATCTCTGTTAGCTTTTCGTAGCGCGCGGCGCTGCGCGCCCAATCGCGAACAGGCATTAGCGATGTTCCTGACGCGTAGTGACCCGCCTCACTGACATCCCTAGAAACTCGACCCTGTCCACCAATATGCACATCATTGGCAATTTTGAGGTGCCCCGCAAAGCCAGCCTGTCCCCCTACGGTACAGCGCTCGCCGAGCTCCGATCCCCCAGCAAAACCCACCTGCCCCGCGACGGCCGATCCCCGGCCAATCTTCACACCGTGCGCAATATGCACCAGGTTATCAAGGATAACGTCGTCGCCGATCTGAGTATCCTCGAGTGCCCCACGATCGATGGCACAGCCCGCACCAATCTCAACACGATCGCCCACCTTGACCCCGCCCAACTGGAGAATTTTCTCCCAACCCGTGCTCGTGGGTGCAAAGCCAAACCCGTCGGAACCTATTACGGTGCTGGCGTGGATCAGACAATCGTGGCCAATAGCAACACCGTGATAAATCGACACGTTGGCTCTGAGCTCAGTCCCCGAACCAATGGCGGTCCGCTCGCCGATCCAAACGTTAGGCCCAATCCACACATCGTTGCCAATCGTAGCGCCCTCACCAATAACAGCACCAGCGTCGACCGTTACGTGAGCGCCCAATTGGGCTGTCTTTGCGATAACGGCACTCGAATGAACTCTCCCAGATGGGCGTGGTCGATTATCAAACAGCTTAGTGGCACGCGCGAAATCGGCGTAGGGCTCATCGCTAAACAGTACAGCCCCCGCGTAGTCACCCACCCAGTCTCTGGGGCAAATGATCGCTGAGGCATCCGACGCAGAAAGCGATTTAACGAATTTCTTTTGTGCGATAAAGGAAAGATCGCCCGTCTCGGCCATAGAGATGGGCGCAAGGCGATTCAGCGTAAGGCTTGGGTCACCTTTATAGGTGAGACCCAATGCCGCGGCTGCATCGCCCAGAGTCGGCATATTACTCTTGAGGTAGCTGGTTGAGCTTGTCGGTTACTTTAGCCGTGATGTTGTAACCGAGATCGGCGTGGATCACCGATTGCGCTTGGAGCAAAAGACCAATCTGATCGGTCTCGATCACTTCACCTAATACCTGTCGAGCGGCGGGAACAAGCTCTTGGAAAACGCGTTGCGCATTCTGCTGCTGCAAGGCCTGCAACTTCTTTGCGACATACTCAAGGTCGGCGTTTTTACTGGCCATCTTTTGGCGAGCAGCCACTTGGTCGTCCTCGCTCATTGCCGCCTGATCACGCTGGAAATCTTGCACCAACTTGTCGAGCTCAGCTTTTAAGCTATCAAACTCGGCTTTATCTTCAGCAAAAGATTCACCGGCCTCGAAATCACGCAAACGCTGCTGCGCGGAGTCGGTTTGTAAAATGGCCTCCTCCAAATTCACAACAGCGATACGACCTTGAGCGTGCGCTAGGGTCGATGCAACCATCAGTGCCAATACGGCGACAAAGCGGAACAACATTTGGGATAACCTCCTGGTTAGTTATTAGAATCCACGCCCCAGCGTGAATTGGAATACTTCTGTACGATCAGTGTCGCTAGCATTGAGCGGCTTCGCAAGTGCAAATGTAAGTGGTCCAAAACCACTTAACCACGTTACGCCAATGCCGACTGAATAGCGCAACTCACTGGCGTCAACGCCGAAGCAGTTGAGCTGATTTTCACGACAATTCGTGTTGAAAACATTGCCAACGTCTAAGAAGAACGCGGATCTTATAGAACTCCTATCCTTGACGAAAGGCATAGGGAAAAGAACCTCTGCAGAGCCCTCGATGACGACATTGCCGCCAAACGGATCAGCGCGGCGACGTCCTGTGAATACCTGCTGCGTCTCGATTTGACCCGTCTCAGGATTCACAATGTAGCCAAAGCCTAAACCATCAGGGCCACCAATCTCAGTGGGCGCGCCATCCTCATCGACTCCTGTAACCGCAAGGCCCGTTTGATAGAGAATGGGAGGGGTGCTTCGCGGTCCTAGGGTATTCGCCTCGAATCCACGGACACTGCCAAAGCCACCCGAATAGAAGTGCTCATAAAACGGAAGTTCAGTGGTGTCGCCATAACCGTCGCCGTAACCGACCTCACCCCGCAAGTGGAACGTAAAATCACCGTAGATAGGAACGTACATCTCCCCCCGATAGTTGAGTTTGAAAAACTCAAGATCGGATCCCGGCATCTGCAATTGCGCTGAAATCGAGTTAGACACACCCCGTGTCGCAAGCTGCCCTCGGTTCAAGGTTGACTGAATCCAAGACCCCGTAATCGACCAATTGGTGAATTCACTGCCATTTTGATCTAGGAAACCGTCATTATTAAGATTGACGAACGCCTCAGGCGGTAAATCGGTGATGGGAAACAACTCTTCAGGTCCCGAGTAAGTCCCGTCTAGCTGCCTGGTGGAGGTATAGTACTGCTCCACACCGGTTATTAGTCGCGGACTGGTGCGTATTTCCTGTACCGCGTAGCGTCCCGATGTAATGTCGGTATTCGTGATTCCCAGATTAAAACCGAGTCGCTGCGTTTCACTGATCGGGTAGCCAAACGACATGGTGGCACCCACCGTGTTCGTTGTGTAGCTAGCGACATTAATCTCAGAAAGGTCAGACTTTCGGTAAAAGACGCTGAACCCTCGACTCACACCGTCCTCAGTAAAATAAGGGTTGTTGTAGTTGATGCTTGCAACGCTCTGCCACTGCGACGTGTTCAGATTCAGACCAACCTGCCGCCCCGTGCCCAAGAAATTATTTTGTTGCAGATTCAGGCCAACAATAAGCCCCGCAAACTGCGAGTAACCTAAGCTGCCGCCTATAGAGCCAAAGCTCTGCTCCTCAACTGAGAAGTCAATATCCACGAGATCGTCGTAACCGGGAAGCTCGACAGTCTCGACCTCGGCAGAGCTAAAGAAGCCTAACCGTTGAAGACGAATACGCGACTGCTCAATGGCCGCTGCGGAGGCAGGTGCTGCCTCCATTTGGCGCATTTCACGTCGCAAAACCTCGTCGGCGGTTCGTGAGTTTCCTTTGAAGTTAATGCGCCGGACATAAGTCCGCCTGCCGGGATCAATGAAGAACTTGATTGAGACCTCAGCCTCGCCGTCGCCAACTTCCGGGATGCCCGTTACCTTGGCAAAATTGTAGCCCTCATTCCCGAGTCGGCGGGTGAGGTATTCTTCAGTGCTGGTCACCAATTGCTGCGAAAAGACCTGACCTGGACCCACCAAAAGGAAGCGAGATAGATCCTCCTCTGACAGCACAAGGTCACCGGAAAGGTCCACATCGGTGATCGTAAATCGATCCCCTTCGGCGACATTGGCAGTTATGAAGACTGAGTCCTTAGTCGGTGACACAGCCACCTGGGTCGACTCGATCTCAAACTGCAAATACCCCCGGTCCTGGTAGTAACTGGTCAGGGTTTCTAAGTCGGATTCCAGCTTTTCCTTACTGTACTTATCAGCACTAGAGAAAAACGAGAACCTGCCGCCAACCTGCAACTCGAACAGCTCAAGTAGCTCCTCGTCGTTATACACTTCGTTGCCGACAATATTGATGTGTTTGATTTTTGAGACTGTTCCCTCATCGATCTCGATGCTGATGGAGACTCGGTTCCTAGGCTCGGGTATCACCTCGGTATCAATTGACGAGTCATATCGCCCCTGAATCACGTACTGACGTCGAAGCTCACCCTGCATGCCCTGAAGCGTAGATCGTTGAAATACCTGCCCAACAGCAAGGCCGGCCCCCTTAAGGCCATCTAACAACGCTTCCGTCTCGATCGCTTTGTTACCCTCGATCGTGATCTCACTAATACTCGGTCGCTCCGCCACAGTAAGTACGAGTACGTTGCCGTCACGCCCCACCGAAATATCGTCAAAATTCCCGGTGTAAAACAGATTGCGAGAGATACTTCGAATGGCGAGCTCATCGACAACATCACCAACGCTTACCGGCAAAGCCGCAAAGACGCTTCCAGGCGCAATGCGCTGCAAACCTTCGACGCGAATATCCGCAACAACAAAGGGCTCAGTTTGCGCAATTGAGGTCGGCGAAAGGCCAACGATAAAGCCGGTAACAATCAATGCCAGACCGCTGGAACGCTTCACACTTCCGAGCCAACAGCGAGCCCGGTCGCTTATTTTTTTGAGGACTAATTTCACGTATTTTGTCTTCGATTATCTTTGGTTACTGCGTAGCGCGCGGGAGTATCTCACAGTCGGGCCACATCGTTGTAGATGGCAAACATCATTAGTGTAAAAACAGCAGCTAAACCCAGCTGAAAACTCATTATTTGGATTTGCTCGGGCACTGGCCTACCCATTAGCCCCTCAACTACATGGAAGACGATGTGTCCACCATCAAGCACAGGTATGGGCAATAAATTTATTGCGCCGAGAGAAATAGACAGTAATGCAAGAAACGAGAGCCACGTGGTAAATCCGCTCTCTGCCGTACTGGCAGCGATTTGCGCGATAGCGATTGGGCCCGACAAATTTTTTGTCGAAATCAGCCCTTGCACCATTTTCCACATCGACTCGAAGGTGAAAATAGTCAACTCATACGTACGATTAACAGCCGCACCGAGCGCCTCTATCGGCCCGCGGCTCTGACGGCGAATCCGACTGTCCGGAATCTCTGGCAGCGCCAGACCCATGCCAACTGTTCCGATTGCATTGCGATTTTGCGGCATCACGCTCAGCGTAACTTGACTGCCAGCGCGATCGACTAAGACATCAAATCGCTGATTAGGGCGCGCGCGGACAAATTCGACCCAATCCGTCCACTGCGCCATCGGCACACCCGCCGCGTCAATGATTACGTCTCCGACCTGAAAACCTGCACGAGCAGCTGCGCCCCCCTCGGACAGGGAGCCCACCTCGGGTCTGATCGGAAGAAAACCTAATGACAACCCGAGGGCTGCCGCGGGGTCTGGCGCCTCCGCCTCACCAAGCCAGTTCACAATGGGGAGTGCATAACGCTGTCCTACATCGCTCAAGGCATTTCCAATGGTCAGGTCAATGTGGCCTGTATCACCGAGACGCTTTAGTAAGGCGAACCTTACGTCTGAAACGGTGCTGGTGGCCTGCCCATCAACCGCTATGACCTCTTGCCCTACAACCAGCCCACTCTCTTCGGCAATGGAATTCACTGCAACAGCTTCGATAACAGGAGCCAAACCTGTTTCGCCCCTCAGAAAAAGGCCAAACAACACCATAACGGCCAAAAGAAAGTTAGCGGCGGGACCTGCAGCCACGATCGCAAGCTTGTTACGAACAGGTTGTGCATTAAAGGACTCAGAACGGTTAGCCTCCGTAACAACGGCCTCACCATCGCGCTCGTCCAACATTTTTACGTAGCCGCCCAGTGGAATGGCGCAAAGCGCAAACTCTGTTCCGTCTCGACCCTGCCAGCTGTAAAGCGTCCGCCCAAAGCCGATCGCGAATCTCAGCACTCGCACACCACAACGACGCGCAACCCAGTAGTGGCCAAACTCATGGATCGTCACAAGGACACCCAGCGTCACCAATGCCATCATGATAGAAAATAAAATTTGCATGCTTTGTTAACTACTACCTAAACGAGACATCAGAAATAAACGCGCCCGCAGCTTCGCGCGCCGCTCGATCTAACGCTTGGACCTCAGCGAGCGTCGTTGGTTCCGCCAATGTTACACAGTTGAGTGTGGCCGCAATTGTCTGATCAATATCGGTGAACCGAATCTTCTCTGATAAGAAGGCATCCACCGCCACCTCGTTAGCCGCACTAAAGGCACACATCCCACCCGGCACATCAATAGCCTCGTAAGCAAGCCTCAAGCACGGAAAAGCATCGAGGTCGGGTGACTCGAAATCCAGCCTTGCTGTTTTGACCAAATCGAGAATATCAACGCCCGCTGACACGCGATCTGGCCAAGATAGACTATAGGCTATTGGGGTTCGCATATCGGGCTGCCCGAGCTGCGCCAGCACCGAGCCATCAACGTAACGAATGAGCGAGTGAATGATGCTTTGCGGATGAACGACTACCTCTATTTCCGATGGCTTTCTATCGAATAACCAGCATGCCTCAGCAAGCTCCAGACCTTTGTTCACAAGCGACGCCGAATCCACCGAAATCTTTCGTCCCATCGACCAATTGGGATGTGCACAAGCCTCGTCGGGCGTCACATTGTGAAGCGAGTCCCGCGAGCGACCGCGAAACGGGCCACCCGATGCGGTCAGTAAGATCTTTTCAACACGCGCCATCTGCGGTCGTGCCTGTGTATCACAGGGCAAACACTGAAACATGGCGTTGTGTTCGCTATCCACGGGGAGGAGTAAGGCGCCACCCTCGCGAACGGCCGTCATAAATAAACCACCCGCGCTGACGAGTGCTTCTTTATTGGCAAGCAGCAACCGCTTCCCCGCCTTTGCTGCTGCAAGGGCAGCTGATAGCCCTGCGAACCCGACGATGGCGGCCATAACCGTATCGACATCGGGGCTTTGTGCGAAGTCGACCATGGGCGCTTCGCCGGCATGGACGCGCGTCGCTACCCGACCGCTCAAGCGAGTTTCTAATTCTTCAGCAGCATCAGGGCAAAACATTACCGCGTGCTGAGGTTCGTGCTGTAAGCACAGCGCCGCCATTTCGGCCACGGAGCGATTCGCACAAAGCACCTCGGCGCGATACTTGTCGGGGTGCCGCCCGATAACGTCAAGTGTGCTCAGCCCAATTGAGCCAGTCGCACCCAACACCATCACTCGCTGCATCAGGCGTAGCCCACCAAGATAAGTGACAGCGCAAAAAACGGTGCCGCACCACAGATTGAATCCAATCGATCGAGCAAGCCACCGTGCCCTGGGAGCAATGTGCCCGAATCTTTACAGCCGCTCTCGCGCTTGAACATACTGATCGTGAGGTCCCCTAGTACCGAGGCACCGCAGCAAAAAAGTCCAATCAAAAAGATTTCAACAGGGTGTATGTGAGCGTATTCCGGGGGCAGTAACCACCATACAACCGCGGCCAGACCCAGTACGACGAGCAACCCACCCCAAAAGCCTTCGATCGTCTTTTTGGGACTGACATCGGGCGCCAGCGGATTACGTCCAAGGGTGCTTCCTACAAAATAAGCGCCAACGTCTGAGGCCGCGACTACCACGATGAAGAGTGTTGTAAGGATCCACCCGTTAGGCAATCCCACCATATAAGACAGAGACAACCAGCCAGCGCCCAAAACAAAAAGACCAATCAAAGACCGCGTGACACGTGCGCGCCACAAAAAAGACAACTTGGGGTAACTCTCCACCAAGAACGCATTAGCCAGCCATGTAAAACAAGCGACCCCCAGTACGGGACGTATGGCCGCAGAGCTCTCAATGAGGTCAGGGTGGTATACCAAAATAAAGCCTGTGCAGAGTCCCACGAAGACCAGTGAAAATATCATTCTTATCCAGCGGGCATCCCAACCGGACAAACCCGCCCATTCCCAAGCCCCGGCGGCAAAAACAACGGCAACCACAACCGACATAGCAAAAGGAGACAACTGCGTCACCGCCACCAAAAAGATGCCCATCATTACCAGAGCGGTGTAGATTCGCTTAACTAACACTAGACGCTCTCCACCTTTGGCCGCGCACCGTATCGACGATCTCTCCCGCGGAAATGCTCAATGGCTACATCTAGCTCATCCACGTTGAAATCAGGCCAGAGCGTATCAGTGAACCAGAGCTCGGCATAGGCGAATTGCCATAAGAGGAAGTTCGACAGTCGCCACTCGCCACCCGTGCGTATGCACAAGTCAGGCGTTGGCTTGTCGGCAAGCGCCATCCGTGAACTCAGTAACGTTTCATCGATGTCGTCAGCTGACAACCTGCCTGCGGCGACATCTCGAGCCAGTGAGGCGGCGGCTTCGCTCACATCCCACCGACCGCCATAGTCGAGTGCCAATACGAGCGTAGATTCGGTGTTGTGAGAGGTCGCGCGCTCAGAGTCCTCGAGTAATTTTGCAATTCTTGGGCTGAGCCGGTCTCGTCGACCAATAAATTGAATCCGCACACCATCGGCGGCGAGTTCTTTAATTTCGCGCCGGAGGTATCGAGACAGCAAGGCCATCAGAGCACGAACCTCCGGCACGGGTCGCTGCCAATTTTCACTAGAGAATGCGAAAAGCGTCAAAGTTTTAATGCCGCGATCACGGCAGGCGTACATCAGCGGTTTCACCACGTCAGCACCTGCGCGGTGTCCAACGGGCCCCGGAACACCCTTTTTCTTCGCCCATCGGTTATTGCCGTCCATAATGACGGCAATGTGTTGGGGGGCAGGCCCTGTCGGGCTGGCGGGAAGCGTCACTTCGCGATCAACCCGCAATTAAATTTCCATCAAATCGGCTTCTTTGGCACCGAGCGCTGCATCAACTTTCGCAACGAACGCGTCGGTAAGCTTTTGGATTTGATCCTGACCTCGACGTTCATCGTCCTCCGAGATCTCTTTTTCCTTTACGAGCTCTTTGAGCATGCCGTTCGCATCACGCCGCGCGCTTCGAATGGACACCCTCGCTGATTCCGCTTCGGCTCGCGCCTGCTTGATGTATCCCTTACGCGTTTCCTCGGTCAACATGGGCATGGGGATACGAATCACATCGCCTGCGGTAGACGGGTTCAAGCCCAAATCACTCTTCATGATTGCTTTTTCCACATCGGGCGTAATCGACTTATCGAAAACACTCACAGCCAGCGTTCTCGCGTCTTCGACGTTAATACTCGCCATTTGCTTCAGCGGCGTCTCGGCGCCGTAATAGTCGATGCGAATGCCATCAAGAATACTGGGGTGGGCTCGCCCCGTTCTAATCTTATTGAAATTCTGCCCCAAAGCTTCAAGCGACTTTTCCATTCGCTCTTCAGCATCGCTTTGTATGTCGTCAATCATCTTTTTGATCTCCAGATCGGTAGCGCAGCAAACAAACCGCCGCTACTGAATCAATGTACCCTCAGATCCACCCCGTACGATACTCAATAACGCGCCTTTCATCGACATATTAAAAACGCGCACAGGCATTTCGTGATCACGTACTAAGCAAATGGCTGTGAGATCCATCACACCAAGTTTATTGTCTAGCACTTCATCATAGGTGAGGGACTCGTATTTAACTGCCGTCGAATCCTTCATGGGATCTGCGTTGTACACGCCGTCCACCTTTGTCGCTTTGAGAACAATGTCCGCCTCGACTTCAATGCCTCGCAAGCACGCTGAGGAATCAGTGGTAAAGAACGGGTTGCCCGTTCCTGCTGAAAAGATCACAACGTCGCCTTGTGACATTGCACGAATTGCCTTTCGTCGATCGTAATGATCGACCACACCGCTCATAGGGATCGCAGACATCACCTGCGTTGCGATGTTTGAGCGCTCGAGCGCATCGCGAAGCGCCAAAGCGTTCATTACAGTCGCCAGCATACCCATGTGATCGCCAGTGACGCGATCGAGACCGGCTGCTTGCAGTGCGGCACCCCTAAAGAGGTTCCCGCCCCCAACAACCAATCCCACCTGGACACCAATACCGACCAGCTGCCCTATCTCCAGTGCCATTTGGTCGAGTACCTTTGGATCGATGCCAAAGGGTTGATCGCCCGTTAGGGCCTCCCCGCTGAGTTTAAGTAAGATGCGCTTGTAGACTTTTTCTGTTGCCATACTTATCTCCCGGATCTGTACCGCCACCGCAAGGGTAGCGGCGTTTTTTCTCACAACCTTCTTACCGCTTAGTCGCCACCTTCTTACAACGGACTGACAACCTGCTCAAAACCCGCCATGAGGAGCGCTAAGCCGGCCAAACTCAACCTCTGCGAGCCTTATTCCTAGCGTTTGTGGGCAGACCACCAACCGCCTCCACCTGCATCCACTCAACACACTCGACCGTGCTCAAGCGGCACGGCTGAGCTGAGCGGCTTATATGTCGGTTTAGTTACCCAGCTGTGCGGCAACTTCAGCAGCGAAATCGACCTTCTCGACCTCAATACCCTCACCCACTTCGAACCGTGTAAAGCCCGCTACGCTTGCGCCAGCTGCCTTCACGAGCTTCCCTACCGTAACGTCGGGATCTTTTACGAACGCTTGCTCAGTCAAGCTGTTTTCGGCGAGGTACTTGCGAATGCGCCCTTCAATCATTTTCTCGACGATTTCTGGAGGCTTTCCAGAGTCCGCTGCCTGCGCGGTATAAATTTCGCGCTCTTTTTGCAGCTGATCTTCTGGCATATCTGCAGGTGACACCACCGCTGGATTCACAGCGGCCACGTGCATCGCCACATCTTTCGCCAACTCTTCATCACCACCAGTGAGCTCAACGAGCACCGCGATGCGACTGTTGCCGTGAACATAACCACCGACGACACCGTCGTTAGCTGTAACGACTCCAACACGACGAACGGAAATGTTTTCACCGATCTTTTGAACCAGGGCTTGGCGAGCGTCCTCGATTTCGCCACCGGCAATCGCGGCAATATCGTCAGTCTGCAATTCGACAGCTTTATCCATAACCTGCGAGACGAAGCCTGCGAAATTTTCATCGCGAGCAACAAAGTCGGTTTCGCTGTTTACTTCACCGATCACACCGGACTTACCGTCCGCAGAGATTCTCATCGCAACAACGCCATCAGCTGCCGTACGACCCGCTTTCTTCGCCGCCTTCATACCACTTGATTTGCGAAGCTCCTCGATAGCAACCTCGACATCACCACCTGCGGCAGCAAGTGCCTTTTTACACTCGAGCAAACCCAGACCTGTTCGTTCCCGCAATTCCTTAACTAATGCAGCAGACATTTTTTAACCCTTCTAACGTCTCAAAACAGCCTCGCCTTTAGTGCGAGACCACACTTAAAAAAAAGCCGCGCTAGGCGCGGCCGATAAATATTTACTCGGCGTCGCCGGCAACCTCAGCGGGCGCCTCGGCTTCTTCTGTCTCAACGACTTCCATGAACTCATCGACAACGGGCGCTTCAGAACCCGCGCCTTTACCCGCCATGACCGCATCAGCAACCGCTGTAACGTATAACTTGATCGCGCGGATCGCGTCGTCGTTACCGGGAATGATGTAATCGACACCGTCGGGGTTACTGTTCGTGTCCACAATGCCGATGACCGGAATACCCAGCTTGTTGGCTTCAGTGATCGCAATGCGCTCGTGATCTACGTCAACGACAAATAACGCATCGGGCAGTCCGCCCATGTCCTTAATACCGCCGATAGAGCGATCGAGCTTATCTTTGCTGCGCGAACGCATCAGAGCTTCTTTTTTCGTGAGCTTGTCGAACGTGCCGTCCTGCTCCTGAGTCTCAAGGTCTCGCAGACGCTTGATTGATGACCGGATGGTCTTGTAGTTGGTGAGCATGCCACCCAACCATCGGTGACTGACGTACGGCATTCCGCAACGCGCCGCCTGCTCCTGAATAATTTTACCTGCGGCACGCTTCGTGCCAACGAACATGATTTGGTTCTTGTTCTCTGCCAAACGCTGAATAAATCCAAGCGCGTCATTAAAGGCGGGAACCGTGTGCTCGAGGTTAATGATGTGAATCTTGTTTCTTGCACCAAAGATGTATTGATCCATCTTGGGGTTCCAGAAACGAGTTTGGTGGCCAAAGTGCGCGCCGGCCTGCAACAAATCGCGCATGCTTACTTGTGTCATAACTTTTCTCTAAGTTGGGTTTCACTTCCGTCTACGCAAAATGTCCAACCGACGTATCGGCACCCGGCACTTTGTTGTGTGTAAACGTGCTATTTATTACCGGCATATCCGATAACGGCGCGCTTTATACCACAGGCTTGCTTTCTCCAGAAGCCTTTAACTGTAATATTGCCCCTCCCATGCGGTAAACTACCCAAAAACCCCCATCTGAAACGACAAGGCTTGGAATCGAGTAAGTGAGCAACGTAGCTATTAAAACTGATGAAGACCTCGAAGGTATGCGCGAAGCAGGTCGCCTCGCAGCAGAGGTACTGGAAATGATCCGGCCCCATGTTGTCCCCGGCATCTCAACGGGTGAGCTTGACCGTATCTGTCACGATTACATCGTTAACGTTCAGAACGCCATCCCGGCGCCGCTCAACTACAAAGGCTTCCCCAAATCCATCTGTACCTCTGTCAACGAAGTAATTTGTCATGGCATTCCCTCAGAGGCCAAAGTTCTGAAGCAAGGCGACATTATCAACATCGATGTCACTGTCATAAAAGATGGTTGGCATGGTGATACCAGTATTATGGTTCCCGTCGGTAAAGTAGCGCCGCATGCGGAACGTCTCATGCGGGTTACGCAAGAGTGTCTCTATAAAGGACTGGCGCTGGTCAAACCAGGCGCGCGCTTAGGCGATATTGGACAGGTCATTCAACAGTACGCCGAATCTTCGTATTACTCCGTTGTAAGGGAGTACTGCGGCCATGGAATCGGCAAGGTTTTTCACGAAGAACCTCAAGTGCTCCACTACGGGCGTGCCGGCACAGGGCTTGTGCTAGAGAAAGGCATGACGTTTACCGTCGAGCCGATGGTAAACGCGGGTAAACGACACACCAAACTCAACACGCGAGACGGCTGGACTGTAACAACACGTGATGGCCGATTATCCGCCCAGTGGGAGCACACGATCGCGGTCACTGATGATGGATGCGAAGTACTCACCAAAAGACCCAGCGAGACACTTCCGTTTTAAGACCTATCTTGAAGGGATAGGCAGAGTCGTAATGGCGGTAGCCGCAACCTAAGTATTTATTCGCTTACGACCTAAAAGCTCTAATCTGGTTTTCAACCCGTACTAAACGAGAACACACGACACTCGAACCTATGGCGACACCGTTACTGACAGCATTGATTGCAGAACTTAGAAGTGAGCTCAAAGCCCGTAATACCGAGCTTGCAGGTCAATTTTCGCCCGACGTATCGGTCACACCGTTATTGCGTTCGCGATGTCTAGCCGTAGATTCCGCGCTTCAGCGACTCTGGTACCACTTCGACCTCGACGAGACTGGCGCAACATTAGCCGCCGTGGGGGGATATGGTCGCGGGGAGTTATTTCCCGAGTCCGACATAGACGTTCTTATTCTTGTGGCAAACGAGAGAGCCCCTGATACGACTGCACTGTCGGGCTTTATCAGTGCATTGTGGGACTTAGGACTAAAAATAGGCCACAGCGTCCGGACGCCCGATGAGTGCATTTCGCTCGCCTCGAGCGATATCACTGTCATGACGACCTTGCTTGAGACGCGCTTGTTAAGCGGGAGCAATGATTTACTTCTCGAAATTACTCGCCGGTTAGAGAGTGAGCAGGTTTGGCCAACGGCCACGTTCTTTAACGGAAAAATTGAAGAACAGAGCGCTCGTCATGAAAAGTTCGGTTTAACCGGGTACAGCTTGGAACCGAATGTGAAATCGTCCCCGGGGGGTCTCCGCGATATTCAGGTTATTGGCTGGATAGCCCGCCGCCATTTTGGGATTGGGCTTGATGAGCTTCCGACTGGAGAGTTCCTGACAGAGGAAGAACTCGCTCTTTTGAACGAAGGGCACGACGCGCTAAGCCGTGTTCGTTTTGCGCTGCATGCCAAAACAGGACGAGAAGAAGATCGTCTTCTTTTTGAGCACCAGCAAACGCTCGCCAAGCAATGGGGGTTTGAAGATCACGGCAAACTCGCCGTGGAACAATTCATGCAGGCGTATTTTCGCAACGTGCAAGCTGTGTCACACACCACTGCGCTGCTGATCGATATCTTTCAAAAGACCTTGTTGCATAACGAGGCCTCGGCATCCGTCATTATCGATGAAGATTTTGAATTGATTGATGACCGCATTTCCGCGCGACATGAGGCTGTTTTTTCAGCCAACCCCTCCAATCTGCTGCGGATTTTTTCCGTCATTGCGCGTGATAGCCGCATTAAACGCATTGATCCAGAGACGACACGACTGTTACGGGGCTCCGCCCCGCTGCTTGATGATGACTTTAAACAGGACCCTGTAAATCGTCGTGCATTTCGCGACATCATTGCAGCGCCGCACAATATGACCAAGCAGTTGCGAAGGATGCTGCGCCATGGCGTACTCGCCCGGTACCTGCCGGCCTTTGGCGCTATTGTCGGACAGATGCAATTCGATATGTTTCATACCTACACGGTCGATGCGCATACCATGCAGGTGATTGCCAACTGCCGCAGATTCCTTCGCGCCGACTACACCGATACCTTTCCCGTCACAACGCGCATTGCCCAACGCTTGAGAAACCCGACACTCTTGTTTGTTGCAGCCTTATTTCACGACATTGGAAAAGGGCGAGGAGGCGACCATTCCGAGCTGGGGGCGGTCGATGCTCGCGCCTTCTGTGAACAGCACTTTTTTGACGAGCCCGATACCGAATTAATCGTCTGGCTGGTAAGTAACCATTTATTCATGAGCTCTTTCTCACAAAAACGGGATATCTCTGATCCGGAAGAGATTCAGCGCTTTGCCGAACATGTCTCTACCGAAGAGCGCCTTGATTATTTGTTCACGCTAACCGTTGCTGACATTAACGGGACCAACCCTGAGCTCTGGAATGCGTGGCGAAGCTCTTTGCTACGACATCTCTACACGGAAACACGTCGCGCGCTGCGACGCGGCCTAACAAATCCGCTTGCGCGTGAAGATGTTATTAGTGCCACCAAGAAGGCGGCAGCGCACCTCCTCGAGTTCAGGGGATTCCTCGACGACGAACTTGATGAAATCTGGGCCGCACGAGGTGATGATTACTTTCTTCGCGAGCGCCCAGAGGATGTCGCCTGGCACACTGAGGCCATTGCGGACTTTGATGACAGCGGCGAACCATTGGTATTAATCAAACAATCCTCGGAGTCGCTAATAGCCAATGCGACCCAGATCTTTGTGAACACCCAAGACACGGAAAATGTATTTCCAAAAGTCTGCTCGGCGCTTGAACTTCTCGATCTAAGCATTAACGATGCGCGGATTTACAGTGGTACCGATGGTGCGACGCTCGATACGTTTTTTGTATTGAAGGCTGATGGTTCACCCGTTGACAGTGCTCCTGAAACCTTAAACATGATCGAACGCGCCATTATCGCTGCCCTGACAACGTCTACATTGAGTCAGAGCAATCAGCGCATAAACCGAACACTGCGCTCTTTTCTGTCACCCACTGAAGTGACGTTCATTGAGGACAGCAATCGAAACCTGACGATTATGGAGCTTAGCTCACCCGATAGACCCGGTCTTTTAGCACGGGTTGGCCAAATCATGGCTGAAAACAATATCAGCATTCAAGGGGCAAAAATTCAAACACTGGGAGAGCGTGTTGAAGATGTGTTTTTCCTCACCACACAACAGGGCGATCGCCTTGCCGACGACGCTGTGTGTGAGCGTTTGCGAGAGCAGGTGTGTACGGCTTTAGACACGGGCTTAGCCGCATGAATCCGGGCCTTAATACACTTCACCCCTATCCGTTTGAGAAGCTTGCACAGCTGACAGCGAGCGCAGAGCTTCCCCCACTAGAGCGAATTGCGCTGACGATAGGAGAGCCAAAACACCAGCCGCCGGCACACGTGCTGGAGGCCCTAGTTGCCTCTGTTGAAGAAGTCGCAAAGTACCCCTCTATTATCGGACAAGCTGAGCTTCGAGAAAGCATTGCGCGCTGGGTGGCGTCGCGATTTAAGACCCGTGCGATCGACCCCGCCACCGAAGTGCTCCCGGTCAACGGGACTCGCGAAGGTTTATTTGCCATTACACAGGCGCTTGTGACACCGAACCGCAGGGGTGGCGTTGTCATACCCAACCCGTTTTACCAGATCTACGAGGGCGCAGCATTGCTCGCTAATGTTGAACCCCTGCTTGTTCCCGCAACCGAGGCCACAGGTCACCTCGCCGACTACAGCATACTGTCTGACGACGATTGGGAGCGCTGTGAGATGCTCTTCATTTGCACGCCGGGAAACCCCTCCGGCGCCGTCATTCCCGAAGCCGAACTCCATTTTCTCATCGAGAAAGCCCTTGAGCACAACGTCGTTCTGATCAGTGACGAGTGTTACAGCGAACTCTATTACGACGAGGAGCGTCCGCCCGTTGGGCTCCTTGAAGCAGCGAGCACTTACGGGAATACCGAGCTTAAGCAGTGCCTCGCTTTTCATAGCCTATCTAAGCGATCGAACTTGCCCGGATTGCGATCAGGATTTGTCGCAGGCGATGCTGAGCTCATCGCACAGTTCAAGCGCTACCGCACCTATCACGGTTGCGCGATGCCGTTACATCACCAATTAGCCAGTATCGCCGCATGGTCTGACGAGGACCATGTTGTTAAAAACCGCGCCCTTTATCGCGCGAAGTTTGACGCTGTAACCGATCGACTTTCGTCGGTTTTACCGGTCAGCATTCCCGAAGCTGGGTTTTATTTATGGGCAAGGACACCCACATCAGACACCACCTTTGCACGAGACTTACTCAGTCACACGCATGTTGCCGTTCTACCGGGGAGTTTTCTTGGCCGATCAGTAAACGGGATTAACCCGGGCTCCGACCATATTCGCATGGCGCTTGTGGCTACCCTCGCGGAAACGCTTGAGGCGGCAGATCGCATATGCCATTGGCTTAGGCGCGGGTAAGGCAAGAGACAATGTCAGCCAACATGCTAAAACAAGAACGGGTTGCGTTTATCGACAAGCGGTTACAAGAGCTTTATCCCAACCCACCCGTTCCCCTCGATCATTCAGACCCCTACACCCTGCTTGTCGCCGTGTTACTGAGTGCACAGTGCACAGACGAGCGAGTCAATTTGGTTACACCTGCGCTGTTTGCGTTGGCCGACAACCCCTTTGATATGGCGAAAGAAAGCGTTGAGACGATTCGTGAAATCATCAAGCCCTGCGGTCTGTCTCCGCAAAAATCAAAAGCCATTCGCGGCTTAAGTGAGATCCTAATTAATGAGCACGGGGGCGAAGTACCGCAGGACTTCGAGAGCCTCGAACGATTGCCGGGGGTAGGACACAAAACGGCGAGCGTCGTAATGGCACAGTCCTTTGGTGTCCCAAGCTTCCCCGTAGACACGCATATTCACCGGCTAGCACAAAGGTGGGGCTTGACCCGTGGTCGAAATGTGAGTGAGACAGAGCGCGATTTAAAGCGGGTATTCAAAAAGAGCCGCTGGAATGATCTGCACCTTCAGATCATCTTTTATGGCCGAGAATTTTGCTCGGCGCGTGGCTGTGATGGCCGCGTTTGCGAAATTTGCACTACGTGCTATCCGACAAGAAAACATCCCAAACGCGTCAACAAACCCTAACGTTCCCCAAGAGAGAAATCATCAAAAATGACTACCATCTACGGCATTCCCAATTGCGACAGCGTAAAGAAAGCGCGAAAGTGGCTGGAAGAGAAAAATATTGAATACGACTTTGTGGACGTACGTGAGAACACGCCGGCTGCATCTCATATTAGCCACTGGGTGACCGCATTGGGCGCCGAAAAAATGGTTAACAAGCGCAGTACAACGTGGAAGAACATGTCAGAGGACGAGCGGTTAGAAGCGCAAACAGGTAATACCGTTTCGGTATTACTTGCTAATCCAACGCTTATTAAGCGACCCGTATTAGAGCACAACGAGGTACTCGACGTCGGTTTCAAGGCAGACGCCTACGCTACCTATTTCTCTTAAACCTCATTTATTCAAACCTACCTCAGGAGCACATACTCAATGTCTCGCACCCTCCATGCCTTTGGTCTCGGCGTTGCGTCAGAAAATGCAAATGGCGACATACTCGACGTTTTCTTCCCCGCACCCAGAGCAAATATCTCCGGTGGATTAGCCGATGCCCTCCACGGTGTATCAGGCACGCTCGACGACGCATCGCTCAGTTCAGTCGCCACCGACTGCAGAGCGGCTGGTGATGAGGCGCTGGCAGCCCTCGCTGAACGGCTACGTGAGAGCGGACGCCGGATAGTTGCGTCATCGTTGAATGACAACTCGGCACCTGAGACGGTGGGGGACGCCTACCTAAAGCTGCACCTTCTTTCCCACCGGCTGGTTAAGCCGCATGGCACAGACCTGTCGGGTATTTTTCCGCTCCTTCCCAATGTGGCATGGACGGATGAGGGCCCCGTTGATTTAAATGAGCTCGCAGATCGGCAGCTCACTGCGAGGCTCAAGGGGCGCGTGCTCGAGGTTGCAAGCGTTGATAAATTCCCAAAGATGACAAACTACGTAGTGCCGGCAGGTGTTCGCATCGCACACAGCGCCCGAGTCCGTCTGGGCGCTCACCTTGGTGCAGGTACAACGGTAATGCATGAGGGTTTCATCAATTTCAATGCGGGTACCGAAGGCCCCGGGATGGTTGAGGGCCGTATATCGGCTGGAGTCATGGTTGGTAAAGGGTCCGACCTGGGTGGCGGATGCTCTACCATGGGGACACTGTCCGGTGGCGGCAACATCATCATCTCCGTTGGTGAGGAGTGCTTAATTGGTGCCAACGCAGGCTTGGGCATTCCGCTGGGTGATCGTTGCACCATCGAGGCTGGGCTATTTGTAACGGCCGGAACAAAAGTAGACGTGCTCGACGATCAACGAAATACCATCGAAACCATTGCAGCGCGGCATCTGGCTACCCGTTCAGATTTACTCTTTCGCCGTAATTCACAGTCAGGGGCTGTAGAATGCCTTACGAACAAGACCGCCATAGAACTCAACGAAAGCCTTCATGCAAACAACTAATTCGTACAACGACGCCATTGCGCTCACTCGAGAACTGATTGAGAAACAATCGGTGACGCCCGCCGACGACGGGTGCCAGCCGCTCATGGCAGAGCGACTCGCTAATATTGGGTTCACCTGTGAGTGCTTACAAGCCGAGGAAGTCCTTAACCTGTGGGCAACGCGTGGCAATGAGGGCCCACTCCTCGTATTTGCGGGGCATACCGATGTGGTGCCACCCGGACCCCTAGAGCATTGGGATAGCGATCCGTTTGTGCCGACAGAGCGAGATGGCTTTTTATTCGGTCGAGGTGCGGCAGACATGAAGTCGAGTCTCGCCGCCATGGTTGTTGCAACGGAATCGTTTATTGGGAAGCACCCGAACCACAAAGGACGCATAGGCTTTCTGATTACCGCTGACGAAGAGGGTCCGGCAGTTCACGGCACTCGCTATGTCGTTGATACGCTGATGGCAAGAGAGGAAACCATCGATTGGTGCGTCGTTGGCGAGCCTTCCAGCACATCCCAGCTCGGCGACATCATAAAGAACGGTCGCCGAGGCTCCATCAACGCAACGCTTACGATAAAGGGCAAACAGGGCCACGTCGCCTACCCGCACCTTGCCGATAACCCTATGCACAAAGCCTTTGACGTGTTGAACCAACTCAGCGCATTGCAGTGGGATCAAGGCAATGCTTTTTTTGACCCTACACAGCTACAGTTTTCCAATATTCAGTCAGGGACAGGTGCCACGAATGTGATTCCCGGTGAGTTAAACGCTGTTTTCAATCTGCGGTTCTCGACGGAAATCACCGCCGACGGTATCAAGAAGAAGTGTGAGGATTTATTGGATAAAAGCGGTGTTGACTATGATATTTCCTGGCAGTTAAGCGGAAATCCTTTTTTGACTGAACCCGGCGATCTTGTGGATGCAGCAACGCAGAGTATTTTGGAAGTCACAGGCGTCGATACAACACTCAGCACCGGTGGTGGGACGTCTGACGGGCGATTTATTGCAAAAATGGGCGGGCAGATCATCGAGCTCGGCGTTATCAATGCGTCGATACATCAACGTAATGAGCACGTATTGATATCCGACATCCCAAAATTAGCCGCTATCTACGAGGGCATACTCACTCGGGTACTGACTTAAAGCAGAGGCGAGACCGCCGAACCTCATACAAAGGTGATTTTGGCCTGCGGTAGTTGTGTAGCGAGACCCTGAGCGAGCGTCCTAAAGTACGCCTCACAGGATTTTGACCAAATATCGGCATTTGCGTCGATGATAAACTCCCAGTGAATCGACGCACTTAACATGAGCGTTGCTTCGAGAATCCGGGTCACGCCAACAACCTTAGCTTGTAAGAATTCCGAGGCGGCGCCCTCAAAGTCTGGACTATCTAAACGGCACTTTACGCAGCTCGGGACCGTATTCTGGCGGAGCCAATCCATCACGCGAGCCTGCCCTTCAACCGTAGCCAAGTCGACCGCGATCACGCTGTCGACGAGGTCGTCGTCCCCCAACGCCAAACCCACGTAAGTCATCGTGTGCTGTTTTTTCAGCTCAGGCGTCGGTACGTAATCCAACAATAGCAATGACGTTCTCACAACTCTCCCTTGGCATTAGGCCGCACCAAAACATCGAATCTCACCGTTTTACCGGAAATTGCATGGGAGGGTTTCATGCCTCCCAAATAAGGGGATTTTGCGGGTCGCTTTATCACTACGCGCCCAACGGGTTGCGACAGTGCCCAATCCAGCAGCGCCGCCCCCTGCTCGCCGGTTGCATCGTTTTCAAGAAGCGCCTGAACGGTCGCGAGATCTTTTTTGACTGCAGCTGATTTACTTCGATCAGGAAACATAGGGTCGAGGTAAATCACATCGAACCCCGCGAGGGAGCGCTGCGCACTGTCCCCGCGACTGATCGTCATCCGCTGGGCAGCATCCACAACTTTGGTCTGGGCACTCAGCAGCGCGGTTTGCTTTGCATGCGTCAGCAAAAAAAACAGTACCGGTGATGCCTCCGAAAGCTCGACGTTGCAACCCAGGTCAGCGAGGACAAAGGCATCTCGACCTAATCCTGCTGTCGCATCAAATACCCTCGGCTTCAGATCTTTCTTTACCCCAACGGCGCGCCCAAGCGGTTCGTTATGCCCCGATTTACGACGGTAAAGCATGTCAGGCGATGAGAAGTCGATCGTAACTCGACCAGGACGGGGTTTCTCTAGAGCTTGCAACCAAACTTCATGAGTGTCCACCACTAAGGCAACCGGGGCCACGGCATGAGCGTAGGAACTCGCAAGTGGCAGTCCAAGTTCATTCGCCACACGCTTCGCCGCCTGCTCCGCTGATCTAGATGCAGGGATAACCTCACATGCCATCATCGATTTCGAACACCTAGCTCGAGTGGAACATCACCCAAAACCGCTTTAAATCCGACCGACAGCGCCTGCTGACGAAGCCCGTGTTTGTCGTTAAATTCAATAGTACGAGCATGGGACTCGCCTGCCGACCAGTCCTCAAAATCCATTGCTGTCAGCTGCCGCTCTCCAATTTGAAGGCCCGACATACTCAGCAACTCATCGCGTGCGTAATTCAAAAAATCAGACGTTGTTTTTAACGCATCAGACTCGGGTAAACAGGAGGAAAATTGTCCGAAGTGGATACCACATGGCGGTACCTGTTCAATCAGTCTGGCCAATCGTATCGTTACATCACCAACGATGTAGCTGAAGACAGTTGGATTTATTCCCTCGGCTTGAGACAGTTCGTAGTGACTCCCCAAGTGAAAGGCTGAGCGAAGAACCGGAACGGTACCCGCTTGCGATTTTTCTCTCGCAACCGCGTTGTCAATCAGTACGAGCAGGAAGAAGGTAAGCAAGTCGACATTGGGAAAGGCCCCCAAATCCCTATTCCAAACATAGTAACCATCCCCTGTGGTAGTCCGTGCAAAGTTTACTTCAACACCCTCGCGCTTCAGTTTTGAATAGGCCGAGTTCATTGAGTACGACAAGCTATTAAGCTGGCTCGCCTGCTCGAAGGGTCGAAATAAAGAAAAGTCTACAATATCGAAGAGCGCCACAGCGCGCTCTTCAACATGAGCGACGCTATAGCGCTTAACGAGCTCATCGATGGCTAAAATCGTCGCCTCGTCGTCAGCAGGCGCGAGATCCAACTTGATGAAACTCGGTGCAACGCCCAAACGCGCCGCGATCTCGAAGATCTCTTTGTGCCCTTTATGCCTAGAGCCTGACAAGAGATCCCTGACAAACGCCTCGTTTGCTAAAGGGTCCGATACGTGTTCTTCAGGCGCTGTGAAGTTACCCAAAAAATAGTGAGGGACAACAAGCGTTAACAGGCCACTTGGGTCATAGGCCCAGCATAAAACAAGGCTTTGACCCAATCGCCATTGTTTCTGTAATGTCGCCTCAAGCTGTTCTAGTGCCACCGTGTCACCCTTACACGCTCACGAACCCAATAAGCACGTCGAGATTCGTTCTCGAACTTCGCTGCCTGCACTGGCATCATACTGACTCAGACACTGGATTTCGTCATGTTTACTCATTTATTTAAAAAGCGGCCGCCCGGTAGGCGAAGGAGGAACGTTGCCACTAAGTTTATTGCAGCAAGCTTCGTTTTCATGGGCCTGACCGCCTGCAAAAATATTGATAAATACGACGTAACCTTTAATGACCGTCCAGTCTACTCACCGCAACGACTCTTTACCGACTATCGCGTCAACGACAAAGCCCTGGCCAACTGTATTGAGCAAGCCATCGAAGATTTCGAGATATACACTGCCGATGGTTTAGAGGTTTTGAACTGCTCAGATGCCGGGATTAGCTCCTTGCTCGGTCTCTCCCAATTCGCAAACCTACGGCGCCTAAAGCTCTCAAATAATGAGATTCGAAATCTCGTAGAACTGTCAGTTATGACTGAGCTAATTGAGGTGCAGCTTGACGGTAATAATGTGATCGACAGCGTGCCCTTGACATCGCTACCTCGGGTAGAGCGGATTAACTTGGCCGATAATCCAGCCCTCCAATGTGACGGGGTTGCCAAGTTTTCGTCGGCGATCCAAATCACGCTACCGGAGCACTGCCAGTCATGACTTACTGGCTCTACCGCACTATTGCGGCACTGCCGCTCGCATACGCCTACCATTTATCAACGGTGATTGCCTGGCTTACTCAATCGGTTGTCAAATATCGGGTCAAGACCGTTGACCGTAATTTGCGGGCGGCCTTTCCCGGCGAGACCGATGAGTGGTATCTCACTACACGCAAACGGTTTTACAAACAATTCGCTGAAGTCGCCATTGAGTCACTCTATGGCTGGCGCATCCCGAAAGCCGAATTAGAAGAACGTATGAAACTGGTTGGCTGGGAGCCGTTGCAGGCTTCTTCAGAAACAACACCCAAGCCCGGCATTTTGCTGTCAATACACCACGGAAATTGGGAGTGGTTGATGCAGCGAGCAAGCCTTGCCGCCTCGGCGCCGCTTGATGGTGTCTATAAACCGCTGCACGATAAAGGTGCTGACAGATTTGCGCTGGAGTCGCGCGGCCGCTGGGGTGCAACACTTGTCACAATGAAAGCGATGGGTCGTCATGTATTGCGCAATCGACGTAAACCTCGCGTCCTCGCCCTGCTCGCGGACCAAGCACCGGGCAAACGAGAGACTGCCCACTGGACGCAGTTCATGAATCAGCCCGCGGGCTTTTTTCTCGGTCCAGCGACGCTGGCCAATATCACGCAATATCCTGTCTATTTTGTCCGCGGAAAACGTCTTAATCGGGGTTATTACGAGGTAGAGCTCATTGAAATCTGTCGAGAACCCGGGACTTTATCGCAAGAAGCGCTGATCGAGCGTTACGTGGAACTCGCCGAGGAAACGATTCGCAGCGAACCTGAAAGTTACCTGTGGAGTAATCGACGGTGGAAACGAAGTCCGCCTCAGGCGACGTTAACCGAAAGCGGCGCCGTATCTGACGAAATCCAGTCAAATCCCTGACTCTGTGTGGCGTAAATTACTTGTGTTTGAGATGCTTTCGACCAGTCTCCAAGCCTTTCTGACACCGCCTCAAGAGAGTTATTTTGCTCAGAGATGTGACCCGCGACCACAATATTAGGTGTGCCTGACGTCATAGACGTCAGCATTGTCATCGCTTGATCATTATTTAAATGACCGTAATCGCCAGCGACGCGACGCTTTAAGGTTGCTGGATAAGGTCCCCGCCTGAGCATGTCCAGGTCGTGGTTAAACTCGAGCAAAAGCATGTCGCAACCTGAGAAAGCTTTTTGCACGTGCGCTGAAACACAACCAAGATCGGTGAGCACACCCACCGCCACCCCGTTGTGAAAGAAGCGGTATTGCACGGGTTGCCTGGCATCGTGCGGAACCGTAACCGCACTTACTTCAATGTCGCCCACCGCAAAGCGTGAGTCGCTCTCAATTTCGACCACTGAACGAGCTGAATCCAACTTGCCTGACTGTCGCGTACCGTGTGTCGCATAAATGGGCGCGGATGCAGCCTTCGCCACGGCGGAAACGCCTGCGATATGGTCGGAGTGCTCATGCGTAACCAACACCGCATCGATGTCCGTGATCTCCAACCCCAATCGCGGTAGGCGAGCCATCATTTCGCGCACCCCAAAGCCGCAGTCGATCAGCACAACGGTATCTTGCGAAGCGACAAGTGTTGCATTGCCTTTACTGCCGGAGCCCAGCGAAGCAAGGCGCAACATTACGTAATATTGCCCTGCAGGAGGATGAGCAATCCCTGTTGCTCAATTTGATCGATGGGTTGACCTTGCGCATCGAGCACGTCGATGTAAATCAGTTTGCGCTCTTCGGTACTCAACATGACCTGAAACTCACGTCCAATGAGCGGATCATCGCTGTCACCGCCGCCCCAAAGCCACCCAAACCAACTCTCGCCGTCCTCACCGTCAGGCCCGAGGTAAGTCACATAAAACAATCCTGCACTTCGATTTTTGTCATCGACTCTAAAGCCCGCATCAGCGAAACCTTTTTCTGTTGCCGCCCAAGCGCGATTGAATGGGAGCGCTAGCTTCAATCGTGTCCCGGCAGACGATTCTTCAAGCGAAATGCGTCCCGCGCCCGTCATCGCCTGTCCCGCCATCATCGAAACGGGCGCTGACTCCGCATTGTTGGCAATAAACTGTGCAATGTTGCGAAGCATTTTTTGTTCGAGATCGTCGTCGTCCGAATTTTCGGGCCATGACGTTAGATCGATATCCTTCGCCTGATTTTGCTGCAAAATGTGCAACTCAGACGTATTGCGCTGAACGCCCGAGTCCACGCGGAATCTAAAACGCGATTCGAGCTCTCGGTCCTGCAGTAATACAAAGTTTGTATCGATCAGACCACCAGTTGCGTCCACACTAGAGACATCGATACCGCTGCTGACAAGAAAGGCACGTACCTGAGGCCATAACTGACCTGGCGCCACGTTGACCACGGCCCAGCTACTACCCCCTAGACGTTGCAAACGGACTGCATCTACCTGTGAGCTCGCCGTCAGTGGAGCAGGCCGAGGTACCTTTCCGGTCACAGGAATCGCGATATTAATAGCCACCTCTGGGATCGGATAGCCTTGCTGGATCGCCTCAGAATCCAAATCAGACGGCACCTCAATGGGCGAGGTTTCAATGGCGGTCTCGTAGTCCCCAGAGAGCTCATTCTCAGTCTCCCAAGGCAGTGTCTTCACCGACTCAGGTAGGTAACTACAACCGCTCACGAGTGTTGCCATGAGAAATGCGGCAGCGCCTTTTATTTTATGCATTCGTCTATCGCCTTGTTCAATGTATCCCAGTGCGTCTCACTCAATGGTGTAAGCGGTAATCTCATCGTCGGTTCAATCAACCCCATCTTACCCATGGCATATTTTACGGGAATCGGATTGGATTCGATAAAGAGTGTACCGTGTAACGCCCTCACTTGATCATCGATGGCTCGCGCTGATGCCATATCGCCTGCCAATGCCAGCTTACACATGTCCGCCATTTGAGCAGGCGCAACATTCGCCGTAACCGATATGCAGCCCGCAGCACCTACGTCGAGTAGATCACAGGTGGTGCTGTCGTCTCCTGAATAAACGGCAAAACCCTTAGGCAAGGCCTGAATCAGGGCTGCGCCCCTTGCAACATCACCGGTTGCATCCTTCAGCCCAACAATATTTTCGATCTGACTAAGACGCAGGGTTGTCTCTACTGAGAGATCGCAGCCTGTACGCGAGGGTACGTTGTAGAGCACGATCGGGAGATTGATGGCCCCTGCGACCGCTTTGAAGTGCTGGTACAAACCTTCCTGGGTCGGCCGATTGTAATAAGGCGTGACCAGCAAGGCGCAATCAGCACCTGCCTCTGCCGCCGATACGGTCAATTCAACCGCTTCTAAGGTGGAGTTAGAACCTGTCCCGGCCATAATCGGGATACGACCACCCGCATGACTCACTCCGAAGCGAATGACTTCACGGTGCTCCGGGTGGCTGAGGGTCGATGCTTCACCCGTTGTTCCTACTAAACCTAGGGCCTGCGTGCCATTCGCGATGTGCCAATCGATGAGACGCTCAAGTGCCGCCCAATCAATATCCCCCGTCTCTGTCATGGGGGTTACCAGCGCAACGATGCTTCCGGTTATCATCAGCGTACTCCTGAGGCGGGGAAATTCGTAGTGAGGGTGAATATGAAGCCGCAATTATCCATGTCGAGCGCCGTTTCACAACCGGTTTCACCGGGACGGAAGTGGATGTTCGTCTCGTTTGTTTTTTTTATCACTGCTTTGACCGTGCAGACAGCGAATAGTTCAGACTTTGAGCTACAGATTCGCCCACTCAGCGCCATAGATAAGCAGTATATGGTGCAGCAGCGTGCCGCTATTGAAGCGCTGGCGAATCGTCTTGGCCGCAGGCTATCGGGAATGCCCAGTCGGGACTTGGATACTCTGCAAAGAATTATCGATCGCCGTTGGATCGATCCTGAGGATGCAAAGACTCAGCAAGCAATGGGAATCGTATTTGGAGACCTACTTGCGAAGGAGCTCAGTTTTGATTGGGTGGTTTATCGGGACCGAGCGGGCCGGTCACGCGCCCTTCGCTATCGGGACCAAGATATTTATATTTTCCCGATCACCATGATATCGCGCCGACTTGCCGCTAAGGCAGAAACGCCGGTTAAGGCACTCTTCGATGAGCAGTTGCGCAAGCAACGTAAGCGCCTGCCAGGGGCTCGCTGGATGCCCACCGACTAGCGCCACAGCAGGGCATCACCGAGACTGCCTGTAGCGCTCAGGCGGCGCTAAGCTATCCCCTTTTGGACTAGGCCCTGTAAACGCAGCTGATAAAATCGGCAGTCCATAACGGCGTTGGTGAGTGCTAACGCGAAGCAAACTCGAAACTACGTTCGTAATCGATAACACCGTCAACCCACCGCGCCCGGTGCCGCTCGCCGGGAGCGAGTTCGTCACTGCCATCGTATCCCGCATCGCCCGGGTACAGCATGACCACATTTTCCGGGTCTTCTGCGAGAATCTTGGGATAAAAATACGGCGCCCTGCGTGCATCCGCTTTGGCTATCGCCTGGGCAGTTGTCTCGCTTTCGGCGACATCGAGCAGACTCACAACAGTTGGGGGCGGCAGTCTCAAGCGACCCGCTTTGTGTTCGCTCACCGCATGCCGAGGGTTTATCCAGACGGCGTCCACCATTTCCTCGCCATCAACCTGCACAGACGCATCCGCGGGTAAGACAGCAATAAAAAACCACGTCGCGAACCGCCGTTTTTGACCCGCCGGTGTCAACCAATGAGAGAACGTTGTCAGCGACTCAACTTCAAGCGAGATGCTGGCCTCCTCACTTAACTCTCGCAGCCCACCCGCAGCTGCGCGTTCAAGCTCCGTATTACCCGTGTCTTCTGCATCGATTTTTCCGCCGGGAAACATCCATACATCAGCCATATTTTTTGCGTTGGAATTCCGCTTCAGCAGCAGGATTTCAAGCCCTTGGCCACCGTCTCGAATGAGTAGAATTGTGGCCGCTAAGACAGCACCATCGCGATCCCCTATCGGCAGATCAATGCTGGCTAGCATAGTTACAGTCAAAACATTGGAGATAAATGTGCTTTGGATCCTGAAGTTGCGACAGCGTCACTAACGGTTCTTGAAAAGGGGCAAGCCACGCCACAGCGTTTTGTAATGTCGCAGGCATCGCCACCTCCAAATTCTTACCTAGCTCCTCCAAAACCAACTGTTGTGGCGAAATGGGCGCACCAAATCGCTCCGCCTTGTAGTCATCAAGTCCTGCAAGTTCCGCGGCGGCCCTAATCGCATCGTTTAAACCGCCAAGCTCATCCACGAGGCCAATCTCGAGCGCTTGGCGGCCGATCCACACTTGACCGCCGGCGATGGCATCGACTTGCTCAACAGTCATGTCTCGTCCGCCCGCAACCAACCCCAAAAACTCGTTGTAAACACCGTCGATCATCGCTTGGAAAATACGACGCGTGTTCTCATCCAAGGGCTGTGCTGGATCAAACCCACTGGCCATGTTCGTCGTTCCAACGCCATCAACAGTAGCACCGAAATAGTCGAATACGCCCTCGATCGTTGGAAAAACAGAAAAGGCGCCAATGCTGCCGGTAATGGTGGTTGGCAACGCCCAAATTTGATCCGTCTCAGCCGCAATCCAATATCCGCCCGATGCCGCGGCGCCCCCCATCGACGACACAACAGGGACTCCTGCTTCTGAAATTTCCTGCACTTTTGTGCGAATTTCCTCAGAGGCAAAGACGCTACCACCACCCGAGTTTATGCGCAGAACAATGGCTGCTGCATCTGACTCCATTGCCTCTGTTAGCTGATTGACGATCGTCTCACTACCAGCAGAACCTTGAATACTCTCGCCCGGTATCAATGTGCCCTCCACGGGCACCACGGCAATCGTTGCCACGGTCTCATCGCGGGGTTGCCGAATATCGATCAGGTAACGACGAAGGCCCACCAAAACGACGTCGCCGTCATCATCGACCGCGTCCACGATCTCTGTCACACGGACATCGACCTCATCACCGCTCAAGAGCGCATCGACATAGCCCTCTTGCAAAAATACCTGAGCTAAGTCGCCCCCATTAGCTTCAAGCCTTGCGGGGAAGTCATTAACGAATGCCGTCACGTCGCCCTCGGACTTACCGCGCCCCTTCTCTACTTGCGCCGTGTAATCGTCCCAAAGGCTATTGAGCCACCGTGCGACGACAATGCGCTCCTGCGGTGACATGTCATCACGGAGATAAGGCTCTACTGCCGATTTATTTTCACCGGCTCGAAAGACATGGAATTTGACCCGAATATTGTCCAAGAACTGCTTTAAATACGTGCGGTAAACACCAAAACCCATCAGGCTAATACCACCCTCCGGGTGCAAAATAATCTCATCTGCTTGGGCGGCAAGTAGATAGTGTGACTGACTAAAGTAATCACCTACGGCGACAATGGGTTTTCCTGACGCCGAAAAACGTTCGATCGCTTGGATAATCTCCATCGCCTGACTAGTGGAGGGCCCTGCCAGATCCTCAAGGTCCAGTACGATTGATGTAATACGTGAGTCAGCAGCTGCTTCGTCGATAGCCTCAATCAACGAAGACAGCAGTACCTCACCTGCCAGCTCACTGGCGAAGAGCGCATCGACGGGCTCCAGTGGTGTTCTGCTCTCAACCAGACGCCCCTTGGGGGCAATTAACAACCCTGCCCGCTCAGGTAACGGCTCAGGTACGGTCTCCGACAAACTTATCGAAAATGCGGTGATGAAAATACCGAGGAACAAGAGCGGTACTAAAACCGTGATCGCCTTACTGATACCCGATAAAATCCGCCATACTGCTTTGAGTAAATCCATCTACAACCCTCTTTATTCGCTCGCTTCCTCGTTGCCTCGCTTCTCGCGTCCCCGGAACCGGAGGTAAGCGGTGCAGACTGAGAAGAGCAAAACGACAATTACTAATCCGCTCATCACAATAGGGTTATGAGGTCGTGCAAAGGCATCCTCAACCGCACTGATGAAATAAAACAATAGCAACAAACAATACCAAATGAGCCAGTGAAGATTATCCCTGGCGACACCGATAAGAAATAACAACAGCGGTGCAATTGAGATCAACCAAACCGGCCATCGGGCGCCTAATTCAAACACTTCTAATCCACCCTGAATGATCAGACCTGCACTCAGCATCCAAAGGGTTGCCCAGAGTCGACCTGTAAGCTTTCCACGTGGGGTCATGAAGGAATCTCCATTAAGGCAAGACGAGCAAGGCGTTTACCCAGTGTTTGGCACAGGGCGGTCTCGTGCTCGGAGAGTTCCCCATCAGAACCGGCCTCAGCCCAGTGACTGGCGCCGTAGGGCGTTCCCCCCGTCCGCGTGGCATGAAGCTCCGGGGCACTGTAGGGCAACCCAACGAAAATCATGCCGTGGTGTATGAGTGGTAAAGCCATACTGAGCAATGTTGACTCTTGGCCACCGTGAAGCGAAGCCGTTGATGTGAAGACACCCGCGGGCTTATCGACTAACGCACCGCTTATCCAAAGAGGCGAGGTGCCATCGATAAAATATTTAAGCGGTGCCGCCATATTTCCAAATCGTGTGGGGCTACCCAATGCAAGCGCAGAGCAATGACGAAGATCCTCTTCCTCGCAATATATCGGCCCAGTATCCGGCACCTCTGGAAGAGTCGCCCCGTCAGTCTCTGCACTGACCGGGGGTACAGTCCGCAGCCGTGCCTCAACCCCCGGCACCTGCGAGACGCCCCGAGCAATTTGACGAGCCATGGTCTCAGTGGAACCGTGACGCGAGTAGTAAAGGATCAGAACATACGGCGCTTCCACCGGCCACCTCACGAAAAAAAGCAAAGATGCACAATATCACGTCGTCACCGCGAGTCGGACCTCGTTATAATGGCGATGTCCATAAAAAGACAGGGCGATATGCGGTCACTCAAACTATTAATCATAGCCTTTGTACTGGTAACAGTCGGAAGCTGTTCAGGCTCAGACGACCTATTTGACGGCGATAATTGGACTGTCATTAATTACTGGGCAGTTTGGTGTAAACCTTGTCGAGAAGAGATTCCCGAGCTTAATCACCTCAATGGCGTCACAGGCATTGAGGTGCTGGGTGTCAATTTTGATCGTAAATCGGGTGAGGCGCTGCATTCAGATGCCCTAAATTTAGGTCTCGAGTTCAAAAACATTAAGGATCCAAGCCACCAATTGGGTATCGAACGTCCCAATGTACTGCCCACCACGGTCGTTTTATCACCGTCGGGAAACGTTGAGGCTGTACTTGTCGGACCGCAAACCAAGGAGACGATCCTTGAGGTAATAAGATCTGACAAGGGTTAACGATGGCGCAAAAAAAACGCCGACTAAATAGTCGGCGAATATAAAGGAGCCACTCAAATCGGGAGATGATCTCTCACCTGTCCCCCAGACGTTTCCCTTGCACTGCGCCCGCCGCACTGCCGCCTGATGGACATAATTTAAGAACACTCGGATAGGCAAAAGTTCACAAATTTTTTAAAAAAATTAATCCGCGCGCCAAATCGCTGACGCCGCCTGCCCGCTCCCCGATGAGACGGTCAGCTCAACCTCAACTAAATCGGGGTCGGCCTCCGCAGCAATAAGCTCAGAAAGTAAGAGTTGTGACAGCTCCTCAACCGTGACATTCGTGACCGGCAACACCCAAGTTTCATCCGCTAAAAACTTCAAGACTCGACCGGCAAAGTGCGCATGGATCTCGTCACCCACCCGCTCAATAGTTTGATAGGGCGAGAATTCAGGTAACAGCATGTACTCGTCGTAACGATCACAAAGCGCCTTAATTCGGCGCTTGTAGACGTTGTAGTCTGCCGAGAATCCGTTTTCACCCATGGCGGCGACGATGCGCGTGGTCAGAAAGTAGTTATGACCATGCAAACGTTCGCGCTCCGTTGCAGAAAAAATTGTGTAGTGGGCAGCGGAAAACTTGTGCGCCTGCTTATCGATGTGGAGAGTGACCAACCTAGACAATGAGCAATTCCTTATACATTTGTGTTTTGCATTAATGCGCTGAGCGGCGGCTATTTCGCCCGCTCAGTGCTCGTAGCACCAACCCCTGATACTCAGACAGGCGCCGCAACATCCTCTCGTCAGGTAAGTGTCAACAAGATAGAGACGATTGCCTATACGCTTCGTGCAATCCTAGCCGATCATCAGCGCGTAGGATAATCTCTACCTAAATTAGCGTTAGTGTGAGTGCAATGAGCAAAACAGCAATCATTACCGGTGCAAGTTCGGGAATCGGAGCCGCAACCGCTCACCGATTTATTGAGCTTGGCCATAAGGTCATTAATATCGCTCGGCGCGCGAGCCCTGTTGAAGGTGTTATCAACATTAGTGCGGACTTAAGCACGGAAGAAGGTGCTAAGCGTGCAGCGCTTGAAGCTGCCGAGTCCGCCGTCAAAGGCGAATCCATATCCTTGGTGCACAACGCATCGTTGATGCTCAAAGACACGGTTCGCGAATGTGATACGGCTGATTTGATGCGTGTGCTGGCAGTGAATGTGGCAGCGGTCAACACCCTCAATCGAGAGCTGTTACCCCACATGGTAGCTGGATCAAGCATCCTGTACGTCGGCTCGACTTTATCTGAAAAAGCAGTCGCTGGCGCACACAGTTACGTCATCAGTAAACACGCGCAGCTGGGCCAAATGCGCGCGACCTGCCAGGATTTGATCGGCGCTGAAATCCACACGGCGATGATCTGCCCCGGATTCACTGATACGGAAATGCTCAAGCAACACTTAGGCGGGGACACCGAATTGATGCATGAAATAGGTTCCCAAAATAGCTTCGGACGTTTAGTCACACCCGACGAAATAGCGAGTGTCATAACCTGGGCGCATCAGAGCCCTGTGGTTAACGGCACAGTAATTCATGCCAATCTGGGACAAATGGAACGGTGAGTTTGGAAGTGACACTCAGTGCGGGGGAACTAACGGAGCGTCGCGAGCGCGTTTTTCTCGTCCTCGCCGGTGTATTTTTGTCTGCCATGACGTTGTTGAATGTGATCGGCATCACCAAGTTCATACAACTCGGGCCACTCGCCCTCGCTGTTGGCGTTCTTCCCTATCCGCTAACGTTTCTGTGTACCGATCTGATTTCAGAGCTGTACGGGAAGTCGCGCGCCAATTTTCTCGTTACGGTTGGCCTCTTCATCAATGCTTTTATTTTATTAGTGATGACGGCGGGGCATTACGCGGCATCGGTTGACCCTTCAAACATGCCACCCTGGCAAATTCTCCAGCTTTCCCAACCCGTACCCCTTCCCTCGGGCGGGACGCTTGAGGGCAGCGTCGAGCTATTTACGCTTATGTATGCAATGACAAGCGGCGCTGTCACAGCTTCTATGGTTGCCTACATCACGGCACAGTATTGTGACGTCCAGCTATTTCACTTCTGGAAACGGGTGACTAAAGGTAAGCACCTTTGGATCCGCAACAACTTCAGCACGCTTCTCAGTCAGTTAGTCGATTCAATAATGGTCGTAACCGTGACCTTTGGCGCTGTTTTCTTTCGCGGCGAAATCGCTTTCCAGACACTGTTGCTTCTGATTGCCAGCAACTACGGATTCAAAGCCGCAGTCGCCCTTTTGGATACCATCCCGCTCTACATTTTGGTCGCACGATTGCGGCGTTATCTCGTCTTGGACGAGGGTGAGTTAGCGGCCAGTGAACCTACCGGCTAATTGACTGATCACCTCACTGCACCTAGCGCACGGTGTATTGGCATGTGCTTTTTTTTGCCCTAAAGCCCGAGTGTCTTCAAAAACGGGATAGTAGGCGTTCGCTGCTCGATGAGACTTGAGAGCTCAATTTTCTCGATTGCCACCAAGGCATCAACAGGTGTATGCCTCAAGCGCCGGTTGAGATAGCGAGCGACCTCCTCGGTAAGAATCAGTCCTCGATGCTTTGCCAAACGAATCAGCAACGACTCGAACGCATCCATCTCCCAACTTGGCAGCCTAAATCCAGTCAGCAAAGCAAGCCGCGAGGTTAGGTCTGGCAGTAAATCCGAGAGACCTGAGATCGCAGTCTTTGATGAGACAACAAGAGGCGTTCCCGCTGCCACGCAACGGTTAAAGCAGTGAAACAACCCCTCCTGCCATTCGGGCTTGGTAATAGACAAATGAACATCGTCAATCAGAACCGCGCTGCTGCTTTCAATACCCTCCAGCATGGCGCTCGGCATGGCATCCATTACGACACCCAACGGAATATAACTCGCCCCGCGACCAAGCTGTGCGCAAACAGCCTGCAGTAGGTGGCTCTTTCCCAAGCCCTCCTCACCCCAAATGAGCACGCCAGGCGGTGTTAATGCCGGACTGCCCACCAATGCGTGCTCCAATAACTGAGTCTCACTCCTGGAAACCCAATGCTCCCAGGTTGCGTCCGGATCAGTGGAAATGGGCAGCACAAGCTGCGTCGGGTTGGGGTCCATGAGGGCAGCTCACTCCCCGAGATAGGTATCAGTGGTGAGGTAAACCCCAACCAATCGCCGACAAAACACGAGTAGAACAGCCGCCACAGGTAAGGCGATCAAAATGCCAGTGAACCCGGCGAGTTGCCCACCCGCCATCAGAGCAAAAATAACGGCGACAGGGTGGAGCCCAATGCGATCCCCTATCAGCATTGGAGTCAGCGCGAAGCTCTCGATGAGCTGACCGAAAATAAATACTGATCCGACGAGGCCCAAGGCCCATAGATCCAGACCGAATTGCAGATAGGCGACGATCAGTGCACTACCGATACCGATGACTGCGCCCGCATAAGGAATAATGCTGGCTGCGCCCGCCAAGAGACCGAGCGCGACGGCATAGTTTAAACCGATCAACCAAAGGCCCGTGCTGTAGATCACTGCCTGAGCACTCATGACGACCAACTGGCCCCGTACAAAAGCCTCCAGGACTGAGTGCGCATCGTTAATAGCCGTTTTAACTCCTCGCACCATTGCACGAGGCACTAGTTTCATGATGGCCGCCATCATGACGTCCCAATCTCGCATCAAATAAAAAGCGACAACGGGCACCAGGGCCACGTTGAGAAGGCCAGTGAGGAGTGAGAGGCTCGAGGCGGTGACTTGTTGCACGACGCCGCCCGTCATCTTACCGACTGAAGACCAGTGTTCGCTAAGACTTGTCTGCCAATCGATCTCGGGTAGGTTGATGGGCGTCAGACTGAGCCAAGCCTGTAGTTTTGGCACCGCAACCAATGCTAACCAGCGATAAGCGTCAGGAATACCTGCAGCAACATCGGATAGTTGCTGTAAGAGGATGGGAGCGACCACAGCTATTATCAGGATGAGCAGTCCTATGAAGAGTGCAAAAACGATCGCCACACCACTTGTGCGTCCAAAGCCACGATTTTCAAGGCGATCAACCATAGGATCCCCCAGATAAGCGATCAAGGCGCCAATCGCGAACGGCATTAAAATGTCTCTCAGCCCAATTAGGGCAACGAGTGCAAGGGCTGTCACGATCGCGATACCCAGCCATGGCGTTTGTGAGGGCTTATAACGCTCGAGGTCGCTCATTAGAAAGACTCCCAAATCAATTCAAGCTCGCCACGACGTGTAACGGGCTGAGCCAGCAGGCCCGAGCGAGAAGGAATGAGTCGTGCAACTTGCTCCGCCGAAGGAACACCCACAACGCGATAAATCACCGTGTCACCGTTCAAGGAGTCAATTCGTAAATCAACGAGCTGTCCGAGCTCATCAAAGACACTGGATATGGCGCGATAATCGGCATAGGACTTAACGCCTTTGACAGACACGGCAATTGCTTCTGACATCTCGAACTGCTGCAAGGTCACAGCCAGTGAATCACGCATCGCATCCACTGCCAAATCGACACCGCGATCCCAAATATCGGAGAGCTCAGTGGCCCGAAATTGCAGGTTCTCTGACTGCTCTGGCCCAACGTAGTACCAGTCAACCAACTTGCTTCCGTCGCTCAAATCGATCCAACGCCCCACCAGCGCGTGCTCCGTTCCATATCTCGCTGAGGCACGTCTAACTTGATCGAAGTCTCGCTCCCAAATAGCGTTTACCGACAGCGCAGCAGAATCGGCGAGGTCTAGCAGTGGAAAACGGACCTCTACTCCACGTAACTCCAAGCGCTCCAGCGAAGGCGCCAGCAATTCCACATCGTCCGATCGGGCAGCAAAACGCCTTGAAAACGGCTCATCGAGTGCTAACCAAATTACCAGCGGCGGCCGACGCTGCTCCCAGTACAATATCGAATGGTCTCTGAACAAACTTCTAACAAACGCATCGTCGAATTCGAAAAAGACACGGGTGCCACCGGCCTGATCATCTTGGTAGCTGTAGAGCAACACATGTGACTGCGCGTTTTGTACCGCTTCGTTAAATGGCGCCTCATCTAAGATTTGCTCATCCCCTGAAACTCTTACAAACACCCGGGTCAGAGCGTCACCAGCAGCTCGCGCCAACTCACCCGCACTGCGGTCCTCAACAGCCACCGCCTCGGCGAAAAATTCATCCGCCGCGAGCGCGATGCCACTACCGAACAAACACGCGGTGGTGATCAAAATTACCAAAGGGTTAGCGTAAATACGTCTCATATTTGCAGTTTACCAGCGAAAGTTGCGTTGGTCGCTTTCCTCAAGTAAAGGCAACGAGTAATCTTCCCGACCATACGAGAGGGACGTTATGACAGACCGGCAACAAACCCAAGGATTAACTTACAAAGATGCGGGCGTTGATATCGACGCCGGCAATGCTTTAGTAGACCGTATCAAACACGTTTCAAAAGCTACACGGCGTCCTGAAGTGCTCGGTGGGCTCGGGGGCTTCGGTGCACTTTGCGAAATTCCAGAGGGCTATCGCAGCCCAGTGTTGGTATCCGGTACCGATGGCGTTGGCACGAAACTTCGTCTGGCAATGCAATTGGGAAGGCACGACACGATTGGCATCGACTTGGTTGCCATGTGCAGCAACGATATCGCGGTTGTGGGTGCTGAGCCCCTCTTATTTTTAGACTACTACGCGACTGGAAAACTCAATATTGATGTGGCCGCCAAGGTCATTGAAGGCATCGGGAAAGGCTGCGAATTGGCAGGTGCTGCGCTGGTGGGCGGCGAGACGGCTGAGATGCCAGGCATGTATGAAGGTGAGGACTATGACCTTGCTGGCTTTTGTGTCGGTGTCGTTGAGAAAAATCAAATAATCGATGGCCATAAGGTTGCGCCAGGGGATGTCATCATAGGCATTGCGTCGTCCGGCCCCCACTCAAACGGCTACTCGCTTATCCGAAAAATTATTGATATCTCGGGCGTTGACCTTGCGAGCCCCTGCGGATCAACAACGCTTGCTGATGCGTTAATGGCGCCCACACAAATTTACAATAAACCCCTCCTTGCGCTTCAGCGCGAGATAAAGCCCCATGCGCTTGCGCACATTACGGGCGGGGGTCTGTTAGAGAATATTCCGCGCGTGCTGCCTGAAGGGTGCTCAGCCGTTCTGGATAAGACCTCTTGGGATATGCCGCCAGTATTCACATGGCTTGCAGAGGCGGGGGGCGTCGCTGAAGAAGAGATGCACCGAACCTTTAACTGTGGTGTTGGCATGACGGTAATCGTCGGTCCAGCAAAAGCTGAAGCGGCCATCCAGCTTCTCAGTGATCACGGCCTAGACTGCTGGGAGCTGGGACGCATCGAAGCTGGTGATGGCTCGGTCGTATTCAGTTCCTGAGTGAAGCCCACTGAGACGGCCTTAGGACATATCCTTGCAAGAGTCGATTACAACGCCCGCGAAGAAATCATTGAAGAACATTGTCATTCTGATTTCGGGCCGGGGCTCAAATATGGAAGTCTTCCTAGAGGCTGCCACTAGCGGAGCGCTTGCGGGAAACATTGTCAGCGTCATCAGTAACCGACCCGACGCTCAAGGCATCATCACCGCCAGAAATCGTGGTATTGCGACAACTGTTATTGATCACCAACAGTTCGCAACGCGCGAAGCTTTTGATGCGGCGCTCGCAGACGAGGTCGCGGCTCATAACCCTGACGTCGTTGTCCTTGCGGGCTTCATGCGCATTTTAACCCCCGTCTTTATCAATCGATTTTTAGGCAAGTTGGTGAACATTCACCCGTCTTTGTTGCCTAAATACGCAGGTCTGCATACGCATCAACGCGCCATCGATGCGGGTGATAAAGAAGCGGGAGCCACTGTGCACTACGTAACCAATGAACTTGATGGGGGTCCTGCAATCCTGCAGGCGCGAGTCAACATAGCGAACACTGATGATGCTCAAACACTCGCTTGTAAGGTGCTTGAGGTTGAACACCTTATATTTCCCGAGGCGGTAAATTGGCACTTGCAAGGGCGTGTAGTTCACGCAAACCAGGGCGCACAACTCGATGGTGAGCTCTTGCCACCCACGGGTGCCCAGTGGAAACACCCCCGTGGTGAATAAACACTTGTCACGGTGTTTTGGCTGGCAAATGACCGCCGCCCTCTCGCTCGTTATGACTTCCATAAATTGTTCATCGGCTTTAGCTGAGGCGTTCAAAATAAGGCCCTTTGAGGCCGTATATGAGACAAGCGCACTCGGCATGACACTCGATTTAACGCGAACATTAGTGCGCGAGGGCGATGTTTACCGCCTAAAGAGTAGCGGTAAAAATTTTCTCATTAAGATGGATGAATCGGCCGAGTTCCGAATAAACGAAACCGGTATTGAAGGCATCCGTTTTGATTCAAAAGTCAGGACCTTGAAGACCAACAAGCGCTCCGTTGAATTCGATACAGAGAATGGTTTAATCAAAAGCTTGAAGCGTGGCAAGTGGACCGAGCACCCCTTGTCACCCGGCATACTCGATCAGTTTTCGCAGCAACAGCAGCTGCGACTGACACTTATGCGCTCGAGTGAACCACCCAGCACCTTACAGTTCCGTGTCGTGGACGGTGCCAAGATTAGTGATAAGTCTTGGCTTAGATTACCCAATGAGACCCTAAAAACACCGCTCGGTGAAATAGATACCGTTCGCTATCAGGCGCAACACAAAAATCCTAAAAAACGGGCCTCGGAGATATGGCTGGCACCCAGCCTCGACTACCTGATGTTAAAGACGAAGCACGTCGAGGGCGCCTCAACCATTAAAGTGGACATTAAGACACTCACTTGGCTGGATTAGGTGGCATTTTCCGCCCACCGCTAGTGACAACGCGCCCGCACCCCATGCACTGAGTTTAAACCGCGTCCTTTTGGTTCAACCAAGATGATGTGCAGAGCAGAATGCCAATCGAGACTGGGGGCACCCATGGCGTCGCACCACGCCTTAAACCCGAATACTTACTCGGCTTTTTTTGTAGGGCTTGGATATCCCGCCCCTAGGCTACGTGGCGAGTTGCTCAAAAAGACTTATGTCTTTGGCAACGTGACGCCCGTCTGCCCCTGGTATTTTCCTCCACGGTCAGCATAGCTCGTCTCGCAAACCTCGTCAGACTCAAAGAACAACATTTGCGCTACGCCTTCATTTGCGTAGATTTTTGCAGGCAGCGTGGTGGTATTGGAAAACTCGAGTGTGACATGCCCCTCCCACTCGGGTTCTAGTGGCGTCACATTTACGATAATGCCGCAGCGTGCATAGGTCGACTTACCCAGACAGACCGTCAATACATTCCGGGGTATTCTGAAGTATTCGACCGTGCGAGCGAGCGCAAACGAGTTGGGTGGTATGACACAAACATCGCTCTCGACGTCAACAAAGGAGTTGCTATCGAATGCCTTAGGGTCAACCGTTGCCGAGTTAATATTAGTGAAGACTTTAAATTCACGAGAGCAACGCACGTCGTAGCCATAGCTGGACGTACCGTAGGAAATCAGCTTTTCACCGTCCTTGTGTCTGACTTGCCCTGCTTCAAAGGGCTCAATCATTTTGTGCTGATCGGCCATTCGACGAATCCAAAGATCTGACTTAATACTCACATTTACTCCTGAAGTTTTTTGTTACTGAGCCGGGCTTACCATGCCTAGTCAGTCATGCTTATAGTGGGCGCTGCAGGGCGCGCAGCCTTATCCAGCGATGCCATAATGACCGATGCGGCATCACGGTAAGCTAATGCGCCTGCGTTATCTGGCTCTGCAAGAACAATCGGCTCTCCTGCGTCGCTAGTTTCGCGAATACGTCTCGACAGAGGAATATTCGCAAGCAAACGCGAATCGTATTCATTTGCTAGGTTCTCGCCTCCCTCGCTGCCAAAAATTGGGTCTTCATGACCGCAATTAGAACAGACATGCGTCGCCATATTCTGAATCATCCCGAGCACTGGCACAGAGACTTTATTGAACATTTCAACAGCGCGCCTTGCGTCAATGAGTGCAATATCTTGGGGAGTGGTGACTACGACGACACCGGAGAGTTGTGTTCTCTGAGAGAGTGTTAACTGAATATCGCCTGTGCCCGGTGGCATATCGACAAATAAAACATCCAGATCACCCCAACGGGTGGATTCAATCATTTGCTGAAGTGCTCCGCTGGCCATCGGCCCGCGCCAAACCATGGCTGTTTTTTCACGTGTCAAAAAGGCCATCGACATCGAAGCGACTCCCTGCGCCTCAATGGGAAGAAAAATCTTTTCTTCAACCACCTCAGGCATAACGCCGTCTGCCACACCCAGTAAGCGGGCTTGGCTCGGTCCATAGATATCGGCATCGAGCAGTCCCGCTTTAAAGCCGAGCTGTGCAGCGGCCACCGCGAGGTTCACGGATACGGTCGATTTACCCACACCACCTTTACCAGACGCTATGGCCACGACATGCTTAACTGTGCTGACGCCCTGCACTATTTTAGCCTCCACCGAAAAAGTCGCGAGTATATATCAGCAGCTCTCCGATAGGTGATATGTAATCAGTTGTGAACAAGTGACAACAGCTGTTCCCGATCGTCCTGTAACGCTACAATAGCGCCCGTTTTACAGTGAGCCCATAATCAATGTCATCGCGCAAGATACTCGTCACGTCTGCCCTGCCCTACGCTAACGCTCCATTGCACTTGGGGCACATGTTAGAGCAAGTGCAAACCGATATTTGGGTAAGGTTTCAACGCTCACGCGGCAACCATTGCCAGTATGTCTGCGCCGACGACGCTCACGGTACCGCCATCATGTTGTCGGCGGAAAAACAGGGCGTCACCCCCCAAGCCCACATCGGAAATATTAAGGCGTTGCACGAAGCCGATTCAGCTGGTTTTCACATTTCGTTCGACAACTACCATTCAACGCACTCGCCTGAAAATAAAGCCTGGTCTGAGACGATTTTCCAACGTTTGGAAGCCAACGATCACATTGCTGTGAGAAGTGTTGTGCAAGCCTACGACGAGGTAAAAGGTCTATTTCTGGCCGATCGCTTTATTAAAGGTACGTGCCCAAAATGTAAGACCCCGGACCAGTACGGCGATAATTGCGAAGCCTGCGGCGCGACTTACTCGCCCACGGAAGTCATCGATCCAATCTCTGCCTTGTCCGGTTCCACACCCGTCGAAAAAGCATCTGATCATTTATTTTTCAAGCTGAGCGCCTTTCAAGAGCTCTTGGCGGATTGGGTCTCGGGTGAGCAACTGCAGACGCCGATTGCTAATAAACTTCGAGAATGGATTGATGCTGGACTCCAGGATTGGGACATCTCGCGAGATGCACCCTATTTTGGCTTTGAGATCCCGGGGTATCCCGAAAAGTATTTTTATGTGTGGCTGGACGCACCCATAGGCTACATCGCGAGCCATCAAAATCTGTGCGCGCGAACCGGGGATGATTTCGAGAGCTTCTGGCAGCCGGGTAATGACACAGAGCTCTATCATTTCATCGGCAAGGACATCATTAACTTTCACGGGCTGTTCTGGCCCGCCATGTTAGCGAGTGCTGGACTGCGTCAGCCGACTGCGATTTTTGCGCACGGGTTCCTAACCGTAGATGGGACCAAAATGTCAAAAAGCCGCGGTACGTTTATTATGGCGTCCACCTACCTTGACCACCTCGACGCGGAATATCTCCGCTATTACTTTGCCGCGAAACTCAGCCCTAATGTCGACGACATGGACTTGAATCTCGAGGATTTTATACAGCGAGTTAACAGCGATCTTGTTGGCAAAGTAGTGAATATCGCGAGTCGCTGCTCGGGGTTCTTGCGTAAACGCTTCGACAACGAAATCAGCACTACTTGCAGTGAGCCCGCGTTTATCAATGAGCTTATCAGTGCCGGTGATTCGATTGCTGCTCTCTACGAAACGCGCGATTTCCAGCGCGCAATGCGTGAAATTATCGCCCTGGCGGATCGCGCAAACCAATATATCGATGAGAAGAAGCCGTGGGTTCTCGCCAAAGAAGAGGGTCGCGATCAAGACGTTCAAGATGCCTGCTCGGTGGGTATTAACTGTTTCAGGGTACTCATGACTTACTTGAAGCCCGTTCTGCCGGTTATGGGACAAAAGAGTGAGGAATTCTTGGGGCTAACGCTTAACTGGACTGACCTGCAAGGCCCGCTGGAAGGTCATAAGATCAACAAGTTCTCGCCACTAATTCAGAGAATCGACCCCGAGGCTGTGACAGCCATGGTGGAAGCGAGTAAGCATTAAACCGATAACGCCAGGCACTATTGCTATTCCAAACTATCACTGTTCGATCGCCTTACTATTCCTTACTATTAGGTGCAGTTGAATGAGACAGGTCAAAAAGCCTGCTGGAGTAAGATGCTAGGGGACTATGCCGTACTGCTGGTTGCCGCAGTGCTGGTCAACAATTTCGTACTGGTCCAGTTTTTGGGCCTGTGCCCCTTTATGGGCGTTTCAAACAAGCTCGATACGGCAATCGGTATGTCCGCCGCAACGACCTTCGTTCTAACACTTGCCTCGGTTTGCAGTTACCTCACGTATCGCTACTTACTCGAACCGCTCGATTTGACGTACCTTCGAACACTATCGTTTATTCTCGTGATCGCGGTCGTTGTCCAATTTACGGAGATGGTTGTCCGAAAAACCAGCCCGCTGCTGCACCGGGTGCTTGGTGTTTATTTACCCCTCATCACAACGAATTGTGCGGTTTTGGGTGTTGCGCTGTTGAACATCAATCAAGCGCACAACTTTATGCAAAGCCTCATCTATGGCATGGGCGCGGCACTGGGATTCTCCTTGGTGCTGGTGCTGTTTGCTGCGATGCGCGAACGCCTCGTCGTGGCTGACGTTCCCGAAGCCTTCCAAGGTGCCGCGATTGGTATGGTCACCGCTGGGCTCGCGTCGCTGGCTTTCATGGGCTTTGCTGGGTTGGTCTGATGATTGAGATGATTCTCGCCAATCCGATATTGCTAGCACTCGCCGCATTGGTGGGTATGGCTATCGTTTTCGGTGCGCTTTTGGGCTTTGCGGCTGTCCGCTTTGAAGTTGAAGGGAATCCGCTCTCCGATCAAATCAATAGCATTCTTCCACAAACGCAGTGCGGCCAGTGCGGCTATCCCGGTTGCAGGCCTTACGCAGAGGCGATTGCCGAGGGTGATTCGATTAACAAGTGCCCTCCGGGTGGCGAAGATACCATTCAAGCGCTGGCAAACTTGTTGGACGTTGAGCCCGAGCCACTGGATGCAGAGCACGGTATCGAAGCCGAGCCCACCGTTGCCTTTATCCGGGAGGATGAGTGTATTGGTTGCACAAAGTGCATTCAGGCGTGTCCTGTTGATGCAATCTTGGGTGCAGCCAAACAAATGCACACCGTTATTATCGATGAGTGCACGGGCTGTGACTTGTGTGTTGAGCCCTGCCCTGTCGATTGTATTGACATGATTCCAAGGAAAGGCGGTATTCAGCATTGGTACTGGCCACTGCCCAATGAAGCCTCCAGCGATAACCTTATTGCCACTGACAGGCCTTCAGAGAATACGCGGGAGCAGGCCGCGGCATGAGGCAGATCTTTGATATTCATGGTGGCATTCATCCGCCAGAACGAAAGGAGCTTGCCGACCCGGGGTACGTTCACGAAATGCCGCTACCCTCCAAGCTAGTGCTCCCTATTTCCCAGCATATCGGTGCGCCCGCAAGACCTGTTGTGGAAGTGGGTGACGCCGTAAAAGGCGGGCAAATGATTGCTGAAGCGCAGGGCCCCGTCAGCGTGCCCGTTCACGCACCCAGCTCAGGCACCGTCACTGCCATTGAGTCACGTGCTGTGCCACACGCTTCTGGCTTAACCGCCACGTGTATTGAGATCAGCTTGGACGGCAACGATAGCTGGATAGACTTAAAAGGCCTTGAGGATTGGCGTGAGACACCCAAACCTGAGCTCGTCGAGCGCGTTCGTCAAGCCGGTATCGCAGGTCTCGGCGGTGCAGGATTCCCGACAGCCATTAAGCTCGCCTCCGACCGTGAGCTCGGCATTCACACGCTGATCATTAACGGCACAGAATGCGAGCCATACATCTCGGCGGACGATACCGTCATGCAGTGTTGTGCGCGCGAGATTGTTGAGGGAGCGGAGATCCTCGCTCACATGGTTGGCGCACAGAACATCATTCTCGCTGTCGAGGACAACAAGCCGGAGGCTGCTGAGGCAATGGCAAACGCCGCCCAAGCGCTTGAGATCGCCGATGTGGTGACCTTCCCGACTAAATATCCCTCGGGCGGTGAAAAGCAGCTCATTGAGATTCTATTCGACATGCAGGTTCCCTCGGGCGGCATCCCCGCTGACATTGGGATCCTGTGCCAAAACCCGAGTACGGCTGTTGCGGTTCGCGATGCACTGATTAACGGTAAGCCCCTGACAGATCGGATTACGACTGTGACGGGCATGTCATTGAAAAAACCTGGCAACCGCCGTGTCATGCTGGGAACGCCCATTCGTGAACTGCTCGATGAGGCGGCCTTTGATGCCGAGACGGCTGACCGGGTCATTCATGGTGGCCCCATGATGGGCTTTGCAGTGACTGACCTCGACATGCCGGTGGTAAAGATCACCAACTGCATACTGGCGCCAACGCGCACTGAGATACCCTCTCCACAGCCACAACAGGCCTGTATTCGTTGTGGTATGTGTGCCGAGGCTTGCCCGGCATCGCTCCTACCGCAACAACTGTATTGGTATGCACGCGCCAAAGATAACGAGCAACTTGAGCGACATAACCTACTCGACTGTATCGAATGTGGGGCGTGTGCCTACGTGTGCCCAAGTCATATTCCGTTAGTTCAATATTATCGCTCGGCAAAAGGTGCGATTCGGGAGGCCGCAAATGAAAAAGTACGGTCCGACAACTCGCGTTTACGGTTCGAAGCGCGTCAAGAACGTTTAGAACGGGAAGCGGCCGCAAAAGAAGCGAAACGTGCAGCCAGAAAAGCGGCCGCCGAAGCGCGCGCAAAATCGGGAGATGATCCGGTCCAAGCAGCCATCGAGCGTGCAAAGGCGAAAAAAGCCAGTCAGGAGGCAGAGCAATGAGCCTCATGCATGTCTCATCGCCTCACGTACACAAGCCTGTGACATCGGTTGAACAGGTCATGAAGCAGGTCTTACTTGCGACAGTTCCTGGCGTTCTTGCACTCACCTGGTTTTTTGGTCCGGGTACACTTGTGAACATTGTGTTTGGTTCTATGTTGGCTCTGGGATTCGAAGCTTGGGCGCTGTGGTTACGAGGTAAAGACTTTAAGTCGCCGCTCAAAGACCACAGTGTCATCGTAACGGCAACGCTGCTTTGTATTGCACTGCCTCCCTATGCGCCTTGGTGGTTAGTGGCGGTTGGAATAGGTGTTTCAGTTTTGCTGGGTAAGCATGTATTCGGTGGGCTGGGATACAACCCCTTTAACCCGGCAATGGTGGGATATGTCGTGTTGCTGGTGTCATTCCCTTTGCAAATGAGCTCCTGGACAGAACCCCGCGGGGTTGGCGAGGTCCCGGGACTCGTCGATGCCCTAACCGCGCTCTTTTTGCCAGCAAGCTTCGACGGTGTGACGGCAGCGACGCCGCTGGACCTGTTCCGACAAAACGCGGGCATGCTCTTTGATGATCTAATGATGTCAAAAACGGAGCTTGCAGGTCCCCTCGCGGGAGTTGGGTGGGATATCGTCAATCTCGCCTTCCTCGCCGGCGGTATCTGGCTGCTTCGCCAGCGTATTTTTACCTGGCATGCACCTGTGGGCATGCTGAGTGCACTCACTATTTGCGCCCTGTTGGGCTTTGATGAGGGTAGCTCTACCGGTGGGGGCTCTGTCCTATTCCATCTGTTCAGTGGCGCTACAATGTTCGGCGCGTTCTTCATTATCACGGATCCTGTCAGTTCAGCCGTCTCGAATCGAGGTCGACTCATATTTGGCGCAGGTGTGGGTGTATTGGTCTATCTCATACGCGTAAATGGCAATTACCCCGATGCTGTCGCATTTGGCGTGCTGTTGCTGAACTTTGCCGCACCGTTTATCGATCAATACACACAGCCCCGGGTATATGGCACCAAAAAAATTGAGGTCGACGAGTGAGAACGGTTATTTCGAGCCTGATTGGTGCCGCGCTTCTCGCTGCTTTTGCCGCAGTCGGGTCGGGATTAATCAGCGGCGTCTACGAGCAGACCAAAGCACCCATTGCCGCGGCAGAGCGCGCCGCAGAAGCGCGACAATTGCTGGAGATTTTTCCCGCCCTTACTCACGATAATCAATTGATCGACGATACTTTTAATCTCGACGCCGATGGACCTTTGCTAGCGCTGCGCGAGCAAACATCAGGGTATCGAGCTCGCAAGAACGGTGAGGTCGCAGGTGTGATTCTTCCTGTCACCGCACGCGACGGTTACAGTGGTGACATACGGTTACTGGTCGGTGTCTACCGGTCAGGGATGGTTGCTGGCGTTCGTGTACTGAGCCACCGGGAAACGCCAGGACTTGGTGATAAAGTTGAGCTTAAAAAGTCACCTTGGATTTTGTCCTTCGACAGCAAAACCTTGGTAAAGCCCTCGCTAGAGCGATGGGCTGTCGTAAAGGATGGCGGTGAGTTCGACGCGTTTACAGGAGCGACCGTCACGCCTCGCGCTGTCGTCTCCGCCGTCAAAAGTGCCTTGGAATATGCGCAAACGCATAAACAAGACCTATTCGAGCTCGTCGAAGAGGATGCATCATGAGCACCCAAAGCTATCGCCAGATCACCCACAATGGACTGTGGAAAAACAATCCAGCGTTGGTGCAGTTATTAGGACTCTGCCCTCTACTTGCCGTCACTGCGAGTGTGGTCAACGCATTGGGGCTTGCAGCGGCGACGCTGTTCGTCTTGGTCACTTCCAACTTGTGCGTATCACTCATTAGAAACGTCGTCACAGAGTCGATTCGTCTTCCGGCTTTTGTGCTTATTATCGCTGCCGCGGTGACCGGCACAGAATTGCTGATGCAAGCCTACGCGTATGAGCTTTATCAAATTTTGGGTATTTTCTTGCCGCTTATTACAACCAACTGCGTCATCCTGGGTCGCGCGGATGCCTTTGCCGCTAAAAACCCTGTCGCACCGGCTGTCGCTGACGGATTCATGATGGGCATGGGTTTCGGCTTGGTACTGGTAGTACTGGGGGCGATTCGAGAATTACTTGGCACGGGCGCCGTATTTGCCAATATGGATTTACTTCTCGGGTCTATGGCCGCCGACTGGACCTTGGTTGTAGCGGAGGACTACACAGGTCTTTTATTAGCGATTTTGCCACCAGGGGCCTTTATTATTACAGGCCTCTTGATCGCCGCGAAAAATGTTATCGATACACGAATAGAGAACATGCGGCGCTCTGAGACCACTGTCGAAGTAGGCAGTAAGCGGGTCCGTGTTACGGGAGAGATCGCCTAGTTCTGTTGGGAATCTCCAACGACCAAGGTCCCTAGAAGCTCATCGACCGATGCATCATCAAGCCCTGCGTCGTCTTTATGGCAAACGTAGGTCACGAAGAGCAGTAAGCTCTCTGAACCCAAATACCATTCTCGAACGGCTGCGCCATCCTCAGTGTAGTGCCCATTTACACCCGAAAAAGCGCCGATATTAACCGCTGTCCAATGAGGAACCTCGGGCGATTCAATGCTTGCCATGTCCTGAATCTCTTCAGGCATTACCTTTCCCGATTGCTTGTGCAACGTGGTTATCTCAATTTCACCGACCTCGTCCTGATCCGTAATTCGTACGATGTCGTCTTCAGTCTCAGCCTGCCACTCAGCTGGCAACATCAAACACCAATGGTCCGTCTCTAAAATATTCACTGATTCTTTACCTCTTAATCGAATCGTGACGCATCACAAGCGCGTCCTCTCGCCCCTGTGATGTCGCGTAGTAACCTTCTCGGCGGCCAATGGTGGCAAATCCAGCATGCTCATACAAAGTAATTGCTGCCACATTTGAGTCTCGCACCTCCAAGAAAACCGATTTGACGCCAGACACATTCAGGGTCCTCAATGTCTCCCCCAATAAAAAACGGCCAACGCCTTGCTGTCTTACAGATGTGTCTACGCGAAAGTCGATGATTTCGGCTTCATCCCCAAGAACATTAAGCCAAATAACCGCAATTAGCCGGTTAGATGAGACGACACACCACGCCGCACCCGAAGGCTTGCGCGTCAGTTCCTGCAGGAACGTGAGCGATGGTCCGTCGGTCTGCTGATAGATAAGCGAGAGTTGCGCTGAATCAGATGGCGCTAGGCGTCGGCAAGTAAGATCTGTAAACGTCGAGACCAATACTAATCGAGCTCAATGACCCTGAGGGGTTTTAGCGCCTGCCAGGCCTCGCGCTTTAATGAGGCGTTGCTCAGCATCGCTAGGGTGGAGGGAATGACCACCGCCGACTGAGCAATACGGTCTGACAAAAATGGACACGTCCCCATAACCACTACGCGTTTTGCATTTACCTCGCGGGCCATACGTTGAATAAGTCCCTGGAGCGCTTGCTTGGCTGACTCCGCATCGGACGCCACAGCCGATCCCCCACGCATGGGCCAATCAAACTGTTGCTGCCTAATGGACGCTTGAGGGCTGATAGCCCGCGCCATCGCGTTAATCAACGCCAACTGATCTTGGCGAATAAGGCCATCCGACAATTGCTCAATCCATAAAAAAGGACCTGCCGATGCCAAGAGCATGGAAAACCTCACCGCCTCGGAACGTTCACGCACGGCGGCTGACGTAACCGGGGTTGGCGCTGCTGTCTTGCTGCGTCGAGAAGCCGTCTCAGCCGCGACTGCACCCGTTTCACTCGAATGATCCGACACTAATGAGGGGCTGCTAGACTCGACCTTTTGGCGCACTGCGGGCGCCGCACCGGGTAAATCGAACCGCGAGACATACACGTCGATCCCCATTGCCTCTAGGGCTTTTCGACGCGCCATCTCGGCGGCAACAACCGATGGGGCAGCGGGCACGATGTCGGACACTTCACTCATCAGTAGAGTGTCTCACGAGCCGATGTTGAGTTGTATCGATTTTGGGGACTTCACGACCATGGAGCGATTAACTAAACCCATTTTCAACGCGGACTGCACTATCCAGACAGCCCCTTAGCGCGCTGCTTTTCACACGACATCGTCGGATAAGGGAAAGATGGCCAGAGACGAGACCACTACCGAGACGCACTTTTAGCAGACTCGGTTTTTACCTTGCGCTATCCTTGCGACTCTGGGTTTAGAAAAATAACAGGTAATAAACATGTCGCTTATTCCGGCGGAGCAGCACTTCGCTGTATTCACGGCTATTTTGGTGCTGTCAGCCATGGCCTTTGCCTCTGAACGCACTGTCATTGGACAGAAAATCACAGGCACTGTGGTTGTTATTCTGTTGGCGATCACGGCCGCTAATCTTGGAGTCATCCCTCACGCTGCGCCCGCATACAGCTTCATCTTTAGCTACATTGTACCCATGCTTATTCCACTGTTCCTGTTTCAGGCAGATGTGCGCAGATTAGCAAGAGAGGCCTCTCGAACGACTGCAGCCTTTCTCGTCGCAACGCTCGGCACGGTAGCCGGTGTTGTGGTTGCCGCCCTGGTGCTTGATCTTGGGCAATTGGGTAGCGCATCCGATTTGGCGGCCGAGCGACGGGAAGCAGGCGTGGTCGGACTCTTCGCATCCACGTACATCGGGGGCTCCGTCAACTACGCGGCGCTGGGTGAAATTACGGGCTTGAGTAAAGACGCGTCATTCTTCTCAGCCGCCACAGCGGCCGACAATCTTTTCTCGGCTGTTTTTCTGAGCATTATCGCGCTGATCCCCGGAGCACTTTGGGTGACTCGCCATTTTGTGCCACACACCCCGAGCACTGACATTGCTATTGAAAAGACTGAGGTCACACCTGCAAGTATCGTGTACTCGCTTGCCGCAGCCGGCAGCATTGTCGCCCTCACTGATTTTCTATGTTGGTGGTTGGATCTGCCAAGTTGGCGATACGCCATCATGACCGTTATTACCGTCGGTATTGCGACGGGCTTCCCACAGATAAGGCTCTGGTTTGCGGGTGCGTTTGAGATCGGCGTAGCGTTGTCATTTACCTTTTTTGCTGCGATTGCGGCTGGCGCCAATATTCAAGCCATGATTAGCGTTGCCCCATTGCTCATTGTGCTGGTGATGATTCTGCTGAGCGTACACCTCCTTGTGCTACTTACACTGGGTCGCAAATTAGGCCTCACTATTCCTGAATTACTAACCGCCAGTAACGCAGCCATACTCGGTGCAACCACAGCACCGGCTATGGCGGCGGCAAAAGGGTGGCACGATCAGGTAACGCCGGGCGTATTAGTCGGGGTGATCGGTTACGCGCTTGGTACATTTATTGGCACCGCGCTATTCCAGCTCTGGTAGGGATAAGGGCAGACGATACAGACGGACCCAATTTGACGAAAAAGACGGGTCATCGAAGTTTCATAAATCAAACGTAAGATTTTATTAATCTTTGAGACAGCACAAGACGTAACACTAAGGATAAAAACTGGGTAAGCACACATGGCTATCACCAATACCACCGCCATAAACGATCCTCGATTCTTGCCAGAAGTGGATCCAATGTTCGAGTACTACATCGTGGAAAAGCCACGACTGACGTACGAGTCGCCAGAGGATGGCCCATTGACCCGTGCCCTCGTACGGGTGCTTGAAGGCTTTTTAGGGCGTCACGAAATGGAGGCACATTATCAGCGCCTCAAAGCCATGGATATTGATTCAAAAACGTTTTTTCGCGAGGCCTTTAAACTCACCAACATCACGCTTGATGGTGACACAAGCGCGCTGGGCAACATCCCAAAAGACCGTCCCGTTTTATTCATTGCCAATCATCCGTTTGGTGTTATCGACGGTCTTATCATGTGCAATATGGCACTCGACTTGGCCGACGATTTTCAGGTCGTAATCAACTCACTGCTCTGTCAGGATAGGGACTTAGTACCGCATTTTCTCCCCATTGACTTCACGGAAACCAAAGACGCGACGAAGCGCAATGTGCGGTCCAAGCAATTAGCAGGGAAAGCGCTGTCAAACGGTACTCCCTTGATATTATTTCCTTCAGGCCATGTCTCAACCGCTGACGCACCGGGTTTCGGCGATGTCATTGATGCCCCCTGGACCACCTTCATCGCCAAGCTCGTCATGCAATATCAACCCACAGTCGTTCCTGTGTTCTTCCATGGACAAAACACCCGACTGTTCCATGTTGCTTCGAATATCGCAGAGCCGTTTCGCATGGCGATGCACATGCGCGAAGCACTCAAACGTTTTGGGACCACGGTCTCGCTAGATGTTGGTGTACACCACTCGCCCGAGGACTATGCGCATATTCGTAGCCGGCAAGAGATGACACAACATTTCTATGACATTGTTCAGGGGACTCGACGCCCCCGCTGAGCACTTTCTTGCACGCTTCGCTATGTGCCTACCCAAGTCCCGTGGTACTCAGACAAGGACAAAGAGTGCGAAAATACCTAGCCAAAGTAGGAAGCTACGATCAAGCAGTCTGAAAAGACCGCTTAGTCGCTCATAGACCGCTAACTCGTTCTTATCACCCTCTAACGCCGCGTCAACGGCATCCTCGAAAAACTCAGCGGTGCTTGGTTGAAGCGAGGGCCCCTTCTGAATGACATGGCCCAAGGTCTTATCAAAGTCGCCAAAGACGGCAAAACTCAGCGCCATAAGTCGCGAGGGCAGCCACTCGATAACACGCATAACAGACTCGCTGACAGGGAATGCTGTTCCTTGCGTTTCATGCGCCAATCGATAAGCGACAGCACCGGCTGGCCCCATCAAAAAGAAGTAAATAACGGGGCCGAACCATCGCTGCATCGCCATTTTGCTAAAAAATATGGATGCCTCACCACAGAACTCAGCGTCGTCATGAGCTTCGCCATCACTCTCAATCGCGTCAATCACACTCGCCGCACCGGCGCTATCGCCCGCTCTCGCCCGCGCTAAAACGCGTTGCGTGAGTGTTGGATAATCCTCTCGTCCAAACGAGTAAAAAAGTGCGGCGGTACCAAACAGCAGCATCGCAGCACCGCCAAACAGACCCTCGAAAATCATGAAGAGAACCGCAAATGCCGCCGTGGGGGCACCCACGAGCCAAAGCAATACACTATTTGCACGACTGGCGTCGTCTATCTGCGCTCTAAATGGACTCTGGACGTCGATGGCATGCAGCGGACCACCGGGGCCCATGAACCAATACAGCCCAGTTGCCACCATGAACGACAAAAACGCGAGGTAATCCAAGTTCACTCTCCCCTAAAACTTATTGGTACTAGATGCCTGGCAGTTCTCCGACGCCGAGGTCCTCACTCAAACGATGCCAATCAAACCCTGGCCCGGGATCGGTTTTTCGGCCCGGGGCAACATCACTGTGCCCGACAATCGCTGTGGGCTCAACGTCAGGGTGAGCCTGTCGGCAAGCTTTCACGAGCGCCTCGAGCGCCACGTACTGCGCGTCGCTGTAAACATGGGTATCGGTCCCCTCAAGTTCAATGCCAATACTGAAATCATTGCACTGAGAAAAACCGCGCCAACTCGATACGCCTGCGTGCCAGGCGTTCTCAGTCGTGGCCACAAATTGCACGACCTCACCATCGCGTCGAATGAGGAAGTGCGCCGATACATTTAGGTGGGCTATTTCTGCAAAGTACTCGTGTGCCTGAGAATCAAGCGTATTGGTAAACAAGGCTTCAATATGAGGGCCGCCAAACTCACCGGGCGGCAACGAAATATTGTGTACGACCAGGAGCCTTACTGACACCTCCGGCGGCCTTGGCGCGCAGTTGGGCGAAGGCACGTGTTTACACCCCTGAAGCCATCCACTCACAATTTGCCCGTATTTATTGCCGGTCACGTAAAAATCTTCGCCTGCCTTGTGTTTCAATACCACATGATATCAGGGCTCGCCAAAAGGACACTCCCGCGTGCTGACTCAAACCGACATTAACCCTATCGTAAAACTCGCACTCGACGAGGATATCGGCAGCGGTGACATCACTGCCGCCCTAGTTTCACGTGGAGATGCCGCTCATGCGACGGTGATTACACGCGAGGCTGGGGTCTTGTGCGGGACACAGTTTGTGGACGCGGTTTTTAACGCGGTAGACCCGGGCGTTAGTGTGAAATGGAACAAAGCCGACGGAGACAGGCTCACGCCGAACGACGTGCTGTTCACTTTGGCGGGCAATGCACGAAGCATTCTGACTGGTGAGCGTGCCGCGCTGAACTTTCTGCAGATGCTCTCGGGCACCGCAAGTTACAGTGCGTCGCTAGCGAGCATCGTTCAGGGAACCAAGGCTAAGTTACTGGATACGCGAAAGACTATTCCGGGATTTCGAAATGCCCAGAAATACGCGGTGACCTGTGGTGGCTGTTTCAATCACCGTATCGGCTTATTTGATGCCTTCCTCATCAAAGAAAATCACATCGCAGCCTGCGGCGGTATTCGGCAAGCAATCGAACAAGCGCGCCAGAGTGCGCCTGGAAAACCCATAGAAATCGAGGTTGAGAACCTTCAAGAACTCGAGCAAGCACTCACCGCCAAGGCGGATCGTGTGATGCTAGACAACTTCACGCTTGACGATATGCGTCGAGCCGTAGCGATGACGAAGGGAGAAGCCGAGCTTGAGGCGTCGGGTAATGTCACTGAGGCGACCTTAAGAGGTATTGCCGAGACAGGTGTAGATTTCATCTCCATAGGCGCCTTGACCAAAGTGGTGATGCCACTCGATCTATCGTTACGTCTCAGCTCCTCCTAAATGAGTCGACTCAGGTACCACCGGAAAACCAAGGCTCAGTCGCAGCACTTAGTGACTTGCCATTGAGAGGGCACAATTCAGCGCCTTTTTGCTACGTCTCAGTGAAGGGTCCATCGAGTACAAGGACGCCATTTTCGTCCGCCGCTAGATAATCGCCGTCTCTCACATCAACCCCCTCAAACGTAAGCGTGACGCCGCGCTCACCCACCCCGAGTTTTTCGGTCTTAATAGGCGAGACACCCAGGGCCTTTACACCAAAGTCAAAGGTATTGATGACTTCAACATCACGGGCGGAACCAATAATCACCATACCCACCCAACCATTATCCATGGCCTGCTTGGCAACCAAATCACCGGTCAACGCTTTGGCAAGCGAGCCACCGCCGTCAATTAATAAAACCCGTCCACAACCGGGCTCGCTCACGGCCTCTTTGACCTTCGAGTTATCCTCAAAACAACGGATGGTCGCAATTTGACCGCAGAACACCGAAGCACGACCGAAGGAACGAAACTGAAAGGGCAGCATTTGTGCGCGCGGATTGAGATCTGAAAGATCAGGCGTGCTTAACATGCGACACCCCCACTACGCGCGCCGGCAGAAGCCCGCGGGTCGAATGGCGTTAGGATCGTCCCGTAAACAGTTAGCACACGCCACGCAGTGAACTGCGCAAACGATCCAAGCAGCCTTTCAGTCATATCTCACAACCACTCAGTCGCGTAAGTGTCTAACTGGCTAAGCGGTGACAAGATAGCGTCTGCGTGCGCGCTTCCCCGCGGCAAGATTCGGTGTAGATAGAACTCAGTGGTGGCAATTTTGCGTTGGCAGAACAATGTTTTTTCATCGCGCGCTAACAGCTCGATCGCAACGAGCGAGCTCGCGGCAAGATGCCAACCCCCGAACAAATAGCCCGTCTGCATCATATAATCAAAAGACGCGGCCAACGCTGCATTTTTATCCGCTTTAAACATCTCCAAAATAGTTTGACTAGACATCACATGCGCCGCGAGTGCATCAGATAGGGCCGTGCCCATTGCAGCAAGCCGGTCATCACTTGAGCCCGCTAAAGCCTCAGCGACTGATCTAATTTGCTCTTGCATGGCCTCCATAGTCGCTCCGCCATCACGCGCTAACTTACGATTTACGAGGTCTGCAGCTTGTATACCGTTTGTCCCCTCATAAATCGGTGTGATGCGCACATCACGAAGGTATTGCGCGGCCCCTGTCTCTTCGACGTAGCCCATACCACCGTGAATTTGGACGCCGAGCGAGGTCACTTCCATGCCAATCTCAGTCATCCAGCCCTTTATCACCGGAATCATCAGATCGAGGCGCGCCTTCCACTGCCCACGATCTTCGGTAGGCGCTCCGTGGGATAGATCCATCGTGAGGGACTCAATGTAGGCGAGCGCTCGCATAGCCTCGTTCAGTGCACGCATTGTCATGAGCATTCGCTTAACATCCGCGTGCTCGATAATCGGCACACCACCCTGTACACGCTCCCGCGCGTAGGCCACGGCTTTTTGATAGGCCCCCTCAGACGCACCCAACCCTTGCAGACCCACTTTTAGTCGCGCCTCGTTCATCATGGTGAACATGCACGCAAGCCCGTTATTTTCCTCGCCCACGAGGTAACCAATGGCACCACCGTTATCACCGTAAGCCATCACACAGGTCGGACTTCCGTGAATGCCGAGTTTATGCTCAACGGAGACGGGGTAGGCATCATTACGCTCGCCCAAACTCCCATCATCATTGACCAAGAACTTCGGTACGACAAAAAGCGAAATGCCTCGACTGCCGGCCGGAGCATCGGGTAACCGAGCGAGTACCAGGTGAATGATATTTTCAGTAGCGTCGTGATCGCCCCATGTAATGTAAATTTTTTGACCAAAGATCTTGTAGTGGTCACCGTGACGTTCTGCACGTGTCTTCATGGGCCCGAGATCAGAACCGGCCCCTGACTCCGTGAGGTTCATGGTGCCTGACCAGATACCGGCATTGATGTTGGGCAGGTACTTATCTTTTAAATCTGGGCTCGCATGTGCCGAGATGGCAAGGGCTGCGCCCGAACTCAAAAAGGGCTCAAGTGCAAAGGCCATATCAGCAGAGTTCCACATCTCGCAGGCAGCAGTCCCATATAGCTCCGGCAGCCCTTGACCGCCGTGTGACGCCTCGGCCGCGATACCTACCCAACCGCCATCACCCAGTGCTCGAATCGCCTCACCGTAGCCAGGCGGGATAGTCACTGCACCGTTCGCACACCGAGAGGGCTGCATGTCACCCACGCGACGCAGCGGCGAGACAACGTCCGCCGCGAGCTTTCCGGCCTCCTCAAGCAGTGCCGTCGTAAGATCGGCGCCGACATCGAGCCCTTCAAAACGCGGCAAGCTGCCAAGACGGTCACCTGCCTTGCAAACGTCGTCGATCAAAAACTGCATGTCATCTAACGGTGCGGTGTACATAAAGCCTCCTAAGTTTGTCGCTATTGTAGCTGTTCACCCGTTCAGACCAAGAATTTCTACTTAGACGCGTAGAAGATGTATTATTCATAATATGAATAGTAGTTTACGCCGGAGAGTACACGCATGAGCCGACTAGGTCGCGTCGATTTGAACCTTCTTGTTTACCTTGATGCGCTGCTGCGTGAGCGAAACGTTACCCAGGCGGCGCACAGTCTAGGACTGTCCCAGCCTGCGATGAGTAATGGCTTAAAGCGACTTCGCGAGGTCTTCAACGACCCGTTGCTGATTCGCACATCCGACGGCATGACTCCCACGGCCAAAGCTGAGGAACTAGAGCCTCAGCTAAGAGAGATCCTCACCAATGTTGATCGAGCTCTGCAACCCACTGAGGAATTCATACCAGAGACAGAAAACCGCGTAGTGCGACTCATGGCCAGTGACTATGCCGAGTCGACGTTGCTTCCTGCCGTACTCAAAGAGCTTCGTGAAAAAGCGCCGGGCATCACGCTCGACATCATGAACCCTTCTGATGTGAGCTTTCTCGACGTAGAACGGGGGAAAGTCGACCTCGTAATCAACCGGTTTGTTCAGATGCCCCAGTCATTCCACCAGATTACGCTGTGGCAAGACACGTTTTCGTGTCTATTAAGCCCTGACAATCAAATTCTTGAAGACTTCAACCTCGACGCGTATCTCGCTGCGGACCACATCTGGGTGAGTAAAACGGGTATGGGTGTCGGAGTTGGCGTAAACCCAGACGATGTCCAACGCCTAGGATGGGTAGATGCGGCGCTTGATGGATTGGGTAAGAAACGCCGTATCAGGGTGTTTACCCGCCACTATCAAGCGGCGATGACGCTGGCAGAACAAAACGATTTGATCGTAACGCTGCCCACGCGCGCCACCGAATTGAAACGTGACAACCCTCGCGTGGTAGCGAGGCCCGTACCTTTCGAGATTCCGCCTCTGGAGCTTAAGATGGCGTGGAGTCCGTTATTACAACACAACCCGGGTCATCGCTGGATTCGTCAACTTATCACCCAGATTGCGCGGTCCATTTGACGGCCCTTTAAAGACATCGGCTAACCGTTATGAGTGAAACGATCCATCTTAAAGGCAGTTATGAGGCCACCGAAGCCTACTCGCTAGACCCACTCGTAGGGGTTCGGAATAACGTACTCTCCCCTATTGAATGCGCCTACTTGATCGAGCTCGCCAAACCGCATGTTAAACGTGCGGGCGTTGTATTGGATGAAGGCTACAAGGCAAGTGAGGGTCGGACAGGTTCCAACCACTGGCTGAAATACGACGAAGACGATGTCGTGCAATCGATCGGTAAGCGCATCGCGGACATCGTGGGCTTACCTTTGGCCAACGCAGAGTCAATGCAAATCATTCATTACGGACCCGAGCAGGAGTACCGTCCGCACTTCGATGCCTTTAACTTGTCACTTCCCCGGGGACAGCGTGCTGCAAAATGGGGGGGGCAACGCTTGGTAACTGCACTCGTCTATCTCAACAACGTTCAAGCCGGCGGTGCGACACAGTTTCCCAAGCTCGGTATTACCGTACCCGCGACACCGGGTCGTATGGTGATCTTCCACAATACAACACACGATATCAGTGGTCCTCACCCATTGAGCCTTCACGCTGGCATGCCGGTCGAGGCGGGGGAGAAATGGGCGTTTAACATGTGGTTCCGTTTGCAGGACACCACTGACGAATTTGTGCCAGGAGAGGTACTACCGACCGTCGCTATTGGTCAATCTGTCGATATACCTCATGGACCGCAGGTTTCCGACAATCCGTCTGCACCGGTGAAACCTGAGCGTCTTAATACCTCGAACACATCAAGCACATCGGGTGCGGCAGATACGGCCTCCGCCACGGGGGGCCTGACGGTTCGAGCGAATCGCGCCGATGCACTTTGGCAACGGGCGGTCTCGCGCACCCAAAACTCAGCACAAGACCTACCCGATCTCCACGTCAGCTACTGGGATACCTACGGCAATAAAACACAACCAGAGCCGCCCGAGAACTGGCCAGGTGCCACATTCCGAACAGCAAGTCGCGAGGTGCTAAACCCCCTTTCAGACATCGCCTTTGTTGCATCTTCTTTGGCATCAAGCGGTCATTCGCAACTCATCCCAACCACCTTTACAACTTCGGCTGCGGCGATAGCTGTCGGACCGAAAGCCGACGATCTCTGGTTTATCCGCAGTAAGCTGAGAACAGCAAGAAATAAAACGCTCTGTTTGCCTACTCCGGTCATGATGGCAGCCACCGTACCCTCGGACAGGGTCATCCAGAAGGCCGTAGATCGATTAGCACTGATCGATCAGCACAAATTTACGGCGCGCCTTTATCTCGCCATTATCGGTAATCAACTCTTTTGTGCCGACGAAAGTGTTTTGTTCGTGCACGGCGCGAGCTATGCGCCTAACGATCCCAATTTTGCCTCGCAAGTAGACAACTTGAGCTACCGCGAGACGGGGTCGTCTATTCGTGTGATAGCGGGCGGCCAGTCACCCTTTGCCAAGACGTTGATAACAGCTGGAAGAACGCTAGCGGCAGAGCTTGAAGGGTTGTTGGCCGATGTCATTACCGACTGCGCGGACGGGGCCTTTGCATTACTGGCACTCGACACCCTGCTTACGCAGGCCAACGAGCTAAAACTGCTCCGTATCCATACCTTCCCAAACTTCATGATCAACGCCGACATTGACGCGGCTGTTCATGTACCCCTCTTTGAGGACGTATTGAGGGTAATGGCAGGGAGCGCACCGAGCCAGCTGAGCCTTATCACAAATTAAAATCCAACCCTGTCCTTCCATAATAAATATAAATTATGGTCATTAATCAGTTCGCTTGGGTTCCCCGTAACAACCAAACGACAATAGCGTACTCGCTAAGTACATCATTGCATGTAACAACTCTTGGGAACTCACCATGTCAGAACGTATCGATTGCGCCGGCCTTCAAGTCGCTCCAGAAATTCACAGCCTGCTTGAAAATGAGATTTTACCGGGCACGGGCTTGGAGCCCACTGCATTTTGGACCGCCTTAGCCGACATTGTTGCGCGTTTTTCACCGCGTAACCGTGAATTGCTCGCTGTCCGCGATGATATGCAGGCTCAAATCAGCGCCTGGCACGTAGCCAATCCCGGACGTGACTACGACCGAGCAGCCTATAAAGAGATGCTGGAAGACATTGGGTACCTCCTCCCGCAACCTGCGCCCTTTAAGATTGCGACGCAACATGTTGACCCGGAGATTGCAGAGGTTGCAGGGCCGCAGCTCGTGGTGCCCGTGATGAACGCACGATATGCGCTCAATGCCGCCAACGCACGTTGGGGTTCACTCTACGATGCGCTTTATGGAACGGACGTGATTTCAGAAGAGGATGGTGCGGTTCGCGCTGGGGCTTACAACCCCGTTCGTGGACACAAAGTCATCGAGTGGGCGCGTGATTTTCTCGATTCACACTTCCCATTGAATCAAGGCACGCACAAAAATGCGGCACATTATGCAGTGGTTGATGGCGGCCTCATTATTAATCAAATCGACGGTAGCTTAAGTGTGCTCTCGTCTCCCGATCAGTTCATCGGCTTCACTGGCGATGCTGACGACCCTGTAGGCGTGCTGCTAAAGCACAACGGCCTCCACGCCGAAATCCAAATCGATCGCGATCACTCGGTAGGAAGTACCGATGCGGCGGGCGTTAAAGACGTTTGCCTAGAGTCAGCGCTTACCACCATTCAGGACTGTGAAGACTCAGTAGCGGCAGTGGATGCCGAGGACAAAGCCATCGTTTATCGGAACTGGCTAGGACTCATGCGCGGCGATCTCAACGAGAGCTTTACCAAGGGTGGCCAGACACTCACTCGAAGCTTAAATAAAGACCGCGAGTTCACATCCCCCGGTGGCGATACCGTTACCCTGCCCGGTCGCAGCCTCATGTTCGTTCGCAACGTCGGTCACCTGATGACCAACCCCGCCATTCTCGACGCTGAGGGCAACGAAATTTTTGAGGGCATCATGGATGCGCTTTTCACCACAGCTTGCTCGTTGCACGACCTGCGCGGTGCCAACAAAGGTGGTAACTCTCGAACAGGCTCCATGTACATCGTAAAACCCAAGATGCATGGCCCCGACGAAGTCAGCATGACCGTTGATCTTTTCGGTGCAGTCGAGGATGCCTTCCACCTGCCACGTAATACTATCAAGATGGGCATTATGGATGAGGAGCGGCGTACCACGGTCAACTTGGCCGAGTGCATCCGCCGCGCTTCAGAGCGTGTGGTGTTCATTAACACGGGCTTCTTAGATCGTACCGGCGATGAAATTCATACCAGCATGGAAGCCGGACCCATGGTCGCTAAGACCGCTATGAAAGGCGAGCTTTGGATTAATGCTTACGAGGATTGGAACGTAGACACCGGTCTCAACTGTGGTCTGCGTGGCAAGGCTCAAATTGGTAAAGGTATGTGGGCTATGCCCGACCTCATGGCCGCCATGATCGACACCAAGCTAGGACACCCTAAAGCCGGAGCGAACTGCGCATGGGTACCCTCACCCACGGCAGCGACATTGCATGCCACGCACTACCACGACGTCTGTGTTGCGGGCATCCAGGCAGAGCTTGAAGGCAGTGATAGGCGCAGCGTCGATGACATCCTGACGATTCCACTGAGTGACTGCAGTCAGCTAAGCGAGGAAGAAATTCAACGCGAGCTCGATAACAACGTGCAAGGCATGCTGGGCTATGTGGTGCGCTGGGTAGATCACGGTGTGGGCTGCTCAAAAGTACCCGACATCAATAACGTGGGGCTCATGGAAGACCGAGCAACACTCCGAATTTCCAGCCAGCACATTGCTAACTGGCTGCATCACGGTGTGATTACAGAACTTCAGTTCCAGGAATCAATGGTAAGGATGGCCAGTGTGGTCGATGGTCAGAATGCATCTGACCCGAGTTATCTACCGATGATTATTGATGATCGGCCTTCTGGGTACGCCTTCCAAACTGCTCGGAATCTAGTGTTCAGCGGTGTGCAGGAGCCAAGTGGGTACACGGAACCCGCCTTGCACACATCCCGGCGAGAGCAGAAACAATTACGGTAAAAAAATAAGGGCGCCATAACGACGCCCTGCAGAAGGTTACTTACATTGAGACGGTAAAAAGTCTGTGTCTATGTCGGTTGCGTTGGTCGGCCCGTAGCTTGAAGCCGTGAGTGCAGCAGTGCATGACCAAACTACACCGCCGTCACTGACAGTTGGGTCATATGTGAGATAAGAGCCCGCAGTGATGCCGTTTATACCATTCATGCTCACTTCAACCGTGCCCTCCCCGTTTGTAGTTGCCACTGATGCAACAGCTGTCGTTGCAATAGTTGCCATATTTGCAGCTGCCAGAGTTGCGGGCCAACTACCGTAGGTTGCATAGTACTCGGCGAAGGCTGTCTTATACCCTTGCGCCACACTTGCCGCCTCGGCTACGCGAGCTCGAGCCGTGTAATCGTTATATGCTGGAAGCGCAACGGCAGCCAGAATTCCAATAATTGCCACGACGATCATTAATTCAATGAGCGTAAATCCTTTCTGTGCAGTTTCCTTCATCTTGAATCTCCAAGTTACAAAAAAATGATGTATCTACCGGAAGGTAACGCAAGACTGATGCCAAAATGGCGCACGAAATTTTGTTTCTACAAAAAAACATTGTGCTCGGGACTGTAAAAATGCCTCCGCACCTCAGTTATCACTGGACACAGTCTTTTAGTGTCGTATTTGTCTCTATCAAGATCTCGGATTAATAAAAGATCGGAGAGCTCGCTTCAGCCTGACAAATTTTGTCAGTTACCTACAATACTCGGCTTATTTTGCGACTAAACCTCACTAACATACCCTCAAAATATCGCTTACCTAAGCCATTTTTATCATTGACTTATGAGTATATTCTGCTCATGGTAGTGGTGGTAATCTGATAGGTATGACTTACTATGAACACCACCGCGTCCGGCGAAATACGGCCAGTGCTTTACAGTGGTCTTACTGAGCGCCTTATTGCCGAACAACTTATGAGCTCAGCAGGTGCGGCAGAAATTGTTGAACAGTCCCGTTCCGCCGGCACAACCCTGATACAAGAATTACTCGATGGAAAAAGTATCGACAGCGATTTGCTAGCGCGTGTGGTATCAGAAGAGTACGGAGTGCCGCTCTTTGATCTAAACAACATGGCGCAAGAGCACTTCCCTGTTGAGTTAGTGCCTCAGTCCCTCATCAGAAAACACAAAGCGCTGCCTCTGTACCGCCGAGGCAATCGATTATTTATCGCAGTCTCAGATCCAACAAACACAAGCGCACTAGCCGAGTTCAAATTTGCGACCGGTATTGCCACAGATTCAATTGTTGTGGAGCACAAGCAATTACTGGAAACCATCGACGAGGTCATTGCCAAGCAAGACGAGATTTTCGACGGCGATATCAGTGACTTCACTTCCGCTGAGGATTATATCCCGGACTTAGAAGTCGAAGAGGAGCTGGAAGAAACCGACTTCACAAAATTAGCCGACGATGCGCCGGTTGTGAAATTTGTTAACAAAGTACTGTTTGACGCTATTAAACAAGGCGCATCAGATATCCATTTTGAGCCCTACGAACGCGAATACCGGGTTCGAGTTAGAGCGGATGGCGTGCTTCAAGAAGTTGTCAGGCCTCCAAAGGGGTTAGCACCGCGCTTGGCTGCTCGACTAAAAGTCATGGCTCGCCTCGATATTTCAGAAAGACGTGCACCGCAAGATGGGCGAATTCAACTCAAATTATCGAAAAACCGTTCCATCGACTTTCGAGTCAGTACGCTGCCAACCCTATTTGGTGAAAAAATTGTTTTGCGAATTCTGGACCCTGGCTCAGCTCGCATGGGTGTGGACGCATTAGGATATGAACCGGAGCAAAAAGAGCTTTATTTAGAGGCCCTTAGTAGACCTCAGGGTATGATTTTGGTAACCGGACCCACTGGATCGGGAAAAACCGTCTCGCTCTATACGGGCCTCGATGTGCTCAACGAGCCTGAGCGCAACATTTCAACTGCTGAAGACCCCGTTGAAATCAATATGGAAGGCATCAACCAGGTCCATGTAAACCCAAAAGTCGGACTCAACTTCGCAGGTGTCCTTAGATCATTCCTTCGTCAAGACCCCGATGTGCTCATGGTCGGCGAGATCCGCGACTTAGAAACCGCCGAGATCGCAATTAAAGCAGCGCAGACAGGACACCTGGTTCTTTCCACAGTTCACACGAATAGCGCACCTGAAACAATCAATCGTCTGCTTAACATGGGCATCCCCGCCTATAACATAGCGTCTTCACTGAGCTTGATTATTGCGCAGCGTTTGGCTCGTCGCCTCTGTAAGTACTGCTCAGAGCCCGAGACTAACGTCCCTGATACCGCACTTAAGGAGCTTGGCTTTACGGATGAAATGCTCAAGTCCGCTACCATCATGAAGCCTGTTGGGTGCAAGCAATGTCGCAAAGGTCACAGTGGTCGAGTGGGAGTTTATGAAGTGGTCAAAGTCACAAAGTCGTTATCCAATGCAATTTTGAACGGCGCAAATGTTCACGAACTTGAGCAAGCTGCCCGCGAAGCCGGCTTTTACGACTTGCGTCGCGCAGCCCTTAAGAAATGTGCTGAGGGTATAATAAGCCTCGAAGAGGTAAACCGCGTAACCGTTGATTGAGATGCTATCTCGTAATTTTAGCCACGGCTGCTCAATCGCAGTTCATTGCAACGTTAGAAGCTAAGTAACTATGGCCAGAAGCGAGATAACATTTATTTGGTCTGGAGTCGATCGAACAGGCCGCACCTCAAACGGGGAAGTCAACGCACCCAGTGTGGCAATCGCGAAGGCGCAGCTGCGCCGCCAAGGGATCAACGCTAAACGGCTTCGAAAGAAAACCCAACCTCTTTTATCAATGGGCAAGGCTATTGATACGAGAGATATCGCCGTGTTCACACGCCAGCTTGCAACCATGACGCGCGCGGGCGTTCCCATGGTTCAGGCCATAGATATCGTAATGGATGGGACCGATAAAGCCTTGATGAAGGACTTGATCCGTCAGATACGTAACGACGTGTCAGGCGGCGCACCGGTCGCCACCTCGTTTGGAAAACACCGTAAGCATTTCGATGAACTGTATTGCAGCTTGGTGGCTGCGGGCGAAAATTCGGGTACGCTCGAGGTGATGCTGGATCGCATAGCGATTTACAAGGAAAAAACCGAGGCGTTAAAGGCGACCATAAAAAAGGCACTAACCTACCCTATAGCCACCGTTCTTGTGGCCATCGTGGTGACGGGCATACTGCTAATCAACGTCGTTCCACAATTTGCCAGCACCTTCGAAAGCTTTGGCTCTGAGCTACCCGCCTTCACGCAATTTGTGGTTGGGGTCTCTAACCTTTTACAAGCGTGGTGGATGTCCATCGGTGGCGCTTTTGCCTTATTCATTATTAGCTTTAACCGACTTCGTTTGGGTAACCGGAAATTTGCTAATGCGATCGATGCAGGCCTTCTCAAGGCGCCGATCTTTGGAAAGATTGTTCACGATGCTGTTATCGCAAGATATTCTAGGACGCTATCAACCACCTTTGCCGCAGGCGTGCCGCTCGTAGAGGCCTTAGACGCGACAGCGACCGCATCGGGGAATGCATTGTACGAGCGCGCCATCAAACAGATGCGCAACGATGTTACTTCAGGCCTATCGTTACTGCAGGCAACACGCGCCACGGGGATCTTCCCAATGTTTCTTTTGCAAATGACTTCGATTGGCGAAGAGTCGGGCACACTGGACGAGATGCTAGGTAAAGTCGCAGATCAGTACGAGATGCAAGTTGATAACGCCGTTGAATCGATTAGCTCACTAATCGAACCCATGATTATGTCAGTCTTAGGTATTATCATTGGTGGTCTAATGATCGCGATGTACCTACCGATCTTCATGCTTGGTTCGGTGATATAGAAGACTTATGGACCCCTTAGAAGAAATTATCCGTGCTCAGCCCGGACTATCCATAGCGCTCGCCATTTTGGGGCTCACAGTGGGCAGTTTCCTAAACGTGGTCATACACCGGCTACCTAAAATGATGGAGCGGCAGTGGGAGCGTGAGTGCGCAGAGTTGCGCGGCGAGAATACCCCAGAGGCGACGCCCTATTCGCTTGCTTTTCCGGGTTCGCACTGCCCAAGCTGTAACGCGGAGATTACAGCGCTTCAAAATATTCCCGTTTTAAGCTATCTGCTCTTGCGCGGGCACTGTGCTAATTGTGGGGTATCGATACCCATCCGCTATCCGCTTATCGAACTCACAACGGCTCTGGTTTGGGTTCTATGTGGTCTCACGTTTGGTGTTAGTAATGCGCTCGCCGCTGCAATGCTTCTTACCGCTGTTTTATTATCACTGACGGCCATCGATCTTGATCATCAGCTCTTGCCTGACAGTCTCACCTTGCCCCTCTTGTGGATCGGTCTGCTCATCAACATGAACGCTACTTTTGTAACGCTAGAGAGCGCTGTACTCGGCGCTGTCTTTGGCTACCTGAGTCTATGGTCGGTGTATTGGCTGTTTAAGGTCATCACAGGTAAAGAAGGAATGGGCTACGGTGACTTCAAGTTACTGGCAGCGCTCGGTGCCTGGTTTGGTGTGAGCGCCCTACCCACGATCGTACTACTCTCATCACTCGTAGGCGCCGTCGTCGGCCTAGGACTCATTGCCACCGGACGACAAGATCGCGAAACACCGATGCCGTTCGGCCCATTTCTCGCCGGTGCGGGGCTTATTCACCTCTTCTATCCTGATAGTTTAATGGGCTGGATCGCGGGGACACTTTGATATGAGCGCTCAGCAATTTGTAGTAGGTGTAACCGGCGGTATCGGGAGCGGTAAATCGGCTGTCACCGATTATCTCGAGACTAAAGGCATTACCGTTGTCGACGCAGACAAAGTTGCTCGGGTCGTGGTTGAACCTGGCACTTCTGGACTTGCCGCTATTGCTGAGCACTTTGGACGCGATATTCTTCTTCCCAACGGGGCGCTTGATCGCGCGGCACTGAGGAAAATCGTTTTCGATGAACCGGATGAGCGCAAGGTGCTAGAAGGCATAACCCACCCCCGTATCCGTGAAGAGATTGCACGTCAGCTGAGCGATGCAAGCTCGCCCTACGTCGTACTGGCCTCTCCGCTCTTACTCGAGTCAGGACAAAGTAGCTTTGCGGACTATGTTGTTGTTGTCGACGTACCCGAATCAGTCCAACTCAGTCGCACCATGACACGCGATGACAACAGTGAGCAGCTCGTCAAGTCCATCATGGCCGTGCAGCTTCAACGAGAAACCCGGCTCGCTAGATCAGACACGTCGATCAGTAATGAGGGAACACTTGAGGAGCTTTACACTCGAGTCGACGCCTTGCATGCAGATTTACTGCGTCGCGCCCAAGCTTAAAAAGAAGCCAGCACTAACTTAACCTGCTTCATGATTTCGGCATTAGCCTCAGGAACGCGGTAGTCGTCCAGCACCGATTCCGAGACCCATGCGATTGGCTGACCTTCGGCGCCATGTGGCTCACCGGTCCAGGACAACACACGATGAACATCGAGAAGCACCTGCTTCTCGCCATAGTCGTGATTCACCGTCATGAGAGGCAAGGTTTGGTCGATCGACACGCCTAACTCCTCGGATAACTCTCGAGCCAAGGCGCTCGCAACGCTTTCGCCTGCCTCCACCTTACCCCCAGGAAACTCCCAGTAACCCTCAAGATGTGTGCCTTTTTGGCGTCTTGCGAGTAATACGCAGCCCGTGTCGTCAATGAGCACGCCCACCGCCACGTGAATACCCTCGCTCACAATGCCCTGGCTCGCAATGCCCTGGCTCATTAAGTGCGGTACTCGGCGTTTATTTTGACGTAATCATACGAAAAGTCGGTGGTCCAAAGCGTTGCAGATTTCTCGCCGCGACCCAGGTCAATCGAAAGGATTAAATCCTCAGGCGCCATAGCCGCAACGCCGGCTTCTTCGGTATAACTTGCAGCACGCGCGCCATTTTCGGCGATGAGTACGCCATTTAGTGAGAGTGACACCGCGTCCACATTTAGATCGCTCACACCTGCCCGGCCCACAGCGGCGAGTATACGTCCCCAGTTTGGATCCGACGCGAATAGGGCCGTTTTAACCAAGGGGGAATGCGCGACCGTGCGCGCCACTTGGTCAGCTTCGGCCTCGCTGCCGGCATTGGAGACAGTGATTTCAACAAATTTTGTTGCACCCTCGCCGTCACGAATAATATCTTGCGCAAGCTCAGTGGCCAGCTCAGTCAGCGCTGCTTGGAAGGCAAGCGCGGCTTCTCTGTCTGCCGGTGTGATAACAAAGGCTGACTGCCCTGTGGCGGTCAGCGTCACGGCATCGTTGGTGCTAGTGTCACCGTCCACCGTGATCCGATTAAAGCTCACATTAACGGCAGCGCGCAGCATACCGTCGAGCATCTCGCGGGAAATAACGGCATCCGTGGCAATAAAACCGAGCATTGTCGCCATATTTGGCTGAATCATGCCTGAGCCTTTACTCATCCCCACCAACTGGCAGGCGGTGCCATTGTTGATCGTTACGACCTTGCTACGAAGCTTGGGGACCGTGTCGGTGGTCATAATCGCCTGTGCGGCACGCTTCCAATTACTCGAACCTAAATCGCTGATTGCCGCTGGCAAGGCCGCGTTGAGTGCATCGACAGGCAGGACCTCACCAATAACACCCGTAGAAAAGGGCAAGACCTCTGTTGGCGATATATGTGTCAGCTCAGACAGCGCAGAGCAGCTTTGTTCACAGGCAACCATACCCGGCTCGCCCGTCCCAGCGTTCGCGTTGCCGGAATTAATGAGGATGTACCGAGCACTAATCGCCCTGTTATTGCGCTCGGCTACCAGTACAGGCGCGGCTCTAAACGCATTTTGGGTAAAAACTGCCGCAGTAACGCTGCCCTCACTCATCTCGATAAGCGTAAGATCGTCTCGATTAGGGTACTTGATACCCGCCTGCGCAACCCCAAGCCGAATACCTGGGACAGATAGCTCGCTCATACTTAGCTGAGTGCTCCGCAACACTGTTTGTACTTTTTACCACTGCCACAAGGACATGGATCGTTTCGGCCTACCTTAGGTTCATCACGAACTACCTGCGCCACTTGCGCTTGGGGCGCGCGTGCCAAAGGTTGTTGTCCCTGAGGCGCTTCGGACTCCCCCTCAGGCAAAGCCGAGGCTTGGGCATGCTGGAAAGCTAATTGCTGGCGCGCGGCTTCCTCGCGACGCCGACGCTCGATTTCCTCAGCCTCGTCCTTACGTTGAATTTGAAGATGGCTCAAAATTCGAATGACATCGCCTTTGAGGCGTTCAAGTAACGATTGGAATAGCTCAAACGCCTCGCGCTTGTATTCCTGCTTGGGGTTTTTATTCGCGTAGGCACGCAAGTGGATGCCTTGACGCAATTGATCCATGGTTTGGAGGTGTTCTTTCCAAAGTCCGTCCAACACCTGCAGCATGACTTGCTTCTCGATCTGGCGCATCGCATCACCCACCATGGCACCCTTCTCGTCATACGCGGCCTGCACAGAATCGATAATTCGTGCACGGAGCGGCTCCTCGTGAAGGTTGGTGTCTTCTTTTAGCCAGGTCGCTACCGGCAACTCAATAGCAAAATCCGCTTTCAGATGACGCTCCAAGCCTTCGATGTCCCATTGCTCTTCGACGCTCATGGGAGGAACGAATCGATCGATACCCTCATGAACAACGTCGGCACGGATATGGGTAATCATCTCCGCCACGTCCTCACCGTCGAGCAACTGGTCGCGCTGCTTATAAATAATCTGCCGCTGGTCATTGGCGACATCGTCGTACTCAAGTAGCTGCTTACGGATATCGAAGTTACGCCCTTCAACCTTTCGCTGCGCGCGCTCGATCGACTTGGTGACCATACCGCTTTCGATCGCTTCACCACGCTCCATGCCCACCTTCTGCATGATGCCCGCCATGTTGCCCATGAAAATGCGCATGAGGTTATCTTCAAGCGAAATGTAGAAACGCGATGCCCCCGGATCACCTTGACGCCCCGCACGCCCCCGTAACTGGTTGTCAATGCGACGAGACTCGTGACGCTCGGTACCTAAGATATGGAGACCACCTGCGTCGAGCACCGTTTGATGACGCTCTCCCCATGCGGTTCGCGCCGCGTCCCGCTCTACCTCGTTGTCGAGCGTGGCTATCTCCGCCTCCAAGTTGCCACCGAGTACGATGTCAGTACCTCGACCAGCCATGTTGGTAGCAATAGTCACGATGCCCGGACGACCAGCCTGGGCAATAATTTCAGCTTCTTGCTCGTGGTACTTTGCGTTGAGCACTTTGTGGTCGATGCCTGCTTTCTTGAAGTAAGCCGAGAGCTCTTCGGAGGTCTCTACTGACGCCGTACCAACGAGAACCGGCGCTTGCTTTTCGATGATCCGCTTAGTCTCATCAACAATCGCTTCCAATTTCTCTTCTTGAGACATGAATACCAGATCATTCATGTCGAGGCGCTTCATCGGAATATTGGTGGGGATGACCACACACTCAAGACCATAGATCTGACGAAACTCAAAAGCCTCTGTATCGGCCGTTCCCGTCATGCCACTTAACTTCTCATAAAGCCGGAAGTAATTTTGAAAAGTGGTCGAGGCCATGGTCTGGCTCTCGGCCTGAATATTCACGTTCTCTTTGGCTTCAATGGCCTGATGCAGGCCCTCAGACAATCGCCGGCCCGCCATCGTGCGACCCGTATGCTCATCGATCAGGACAACCTGACCGTCTTGAACAATGTATTCAACGTTTCGCTGGAACAAGTTGTGCGCGCGCAATGCCGAATTTACGTGGTGTAACAAGTTAAGGTTGCTCGAGGCGTACAGCGAATCGTCCGCCGCCAGCAGATTCTCATCGATCAACATCGTTTCGATGAGCTCATGCCCTTCCTCCGTGAGCTCCACGGTGCGCTGTTTTTCGTCGATGACAAAGTGCCCATCTTCCGCCTCTTCATCGGTGCGAACCGACAGCTTAGGAATGAGCTTGTTGATTTTGCGATAGAGCTCTGAGCTGTCCTCAGCGGCTCCCGAGATAATGAGCGGGGTTCGTGCTTCATCAATCAGAATCGAATCCACCTCATCGACAATGGCAAATGCAAGCGAGCCCTGCATCTTGTCGTTCAGACTGAACGCCATATTGTCGCGCAAGTAATCAAAACCAAACTCGTTATTGGTGCCGTAGACAATATCGGCCGAGTACGCCTCGCGCTTCTCTTCTTGCGTTTGACCCGCGCGGATCACACCCACCTGCAGGCCAAGAAAGTTATAGAGCTTACCCATCCAGGCGGCATCGCGAGACGCGAGGTAGTCGTTCACTGTGATGAGGTGAACACTGTTACCCGACAGGGCGTTCAGGTAAGCCGGGAGGGTGGCGACCAAGGTCTTACCCTCACCTGTGCGCATCTCCGCAACGTTGCCCTCGTGTAAGACCACACCGCCAATGAGCTGCACATCGAAATGCCGCATCCCCATAGCGCGGACACCCCCCTCACGAACCACCGCGAAGGCCTCAGGAAGCAGCGCATCCAACGATTCGCCCTGCTGAAAGCGCTCTCTAAATTCTTGGGTCTTAGCCCGTAACGCATCATCGTCAAGGCCTTTGAGGCTCTCTTCAAGGGCGTTAATTTTCTTAACCGTTTTCTTAATTCGTCGCAGCACTCTGTCGTTGCGCGAGCCGAATATCATCTTCAGCGGATTAGCCATGGTGTTTCCAAATATAGTTTTAAGGTCGATAGTGTGGACTGCGGAGACTGCCAGTGAACATCACCAGCAAGCAGACATAACCTTAGTTAGGCGTTCGACGGAGGTAGCTTGCAGGATCGACCGGTCGGCCGTTTTTATGCACCTCGAAGTGCACGTGGGGGCCCGTGGAACGGCCGCTATTGCCCATAAGCGCAACGACGTCACCGCGACGAACCATATCGCCAACTTTGACGAGATTTTTCTGATTGTGCGCGTAGCGCGTTATGACACCATCACCGTGCGCAACTTCGACCATATTGCCGTAGCCCGACCGTTCTCCGCTCCAGCTAACCACGCCGCTCGCCACAGCAATAATATCGGAGCCCTCTCGGCCAGCGAAGTCGATGCCCTCATGCCAGGCTTTTTTGCCACTGAAGGGGTCGATCCGAGAACCAAAATGCGACGATAGCCAACCCGACAAAATAGGCTTGCCAGCGGGTGTCGCATCATCGCGAACCTGCTCACCTTGAATCAGCTCTGAAAGAATATCGAGTTGCACCTCACGATCATCGAGTGCGTTGCTCAGGGCAAACAGCTCTCCCTCGAGTGCGGGGATAAGTTCGCGCGCGTCCTCTTGCGACGCCATCAGCGGACCACCGAGGGCCGGCGCCATATTGAAGTCGAATTCGCCTGGTTCTAGTCCGGCGCTTTGCGTGAGGTTCATACCAACCGCGTCAAGCCTTGTTACCCGACTTTGTAGCTCTGCGAGTAACAGCGTCATCGACTCTAGCCGGCGCTCCGCTTCCACCGCCATATTGGCTAGCGCCTCTGCGCGTTCACGCGCCTCCTCAGCAGCGAGCGTCTCTTCCGCGGCTTCAGCCTCTGCAACACCCTTCTTGACGCCGAATTCATAGCTTAGACCTGCCAAAGAAACAGGTAGCCCGATCAAAAACGCCGAAACGACCACACGCGTCCACCGGCCTATCTCGACGGTTTTCGAAGGTCCTTCGTTGTTGATCAGGATGAATTTCACGTGGCGTTCGCTACAAATTTTCGAGGCGTCACTATGCCAGACTTGCCGTTACGGTGAAAGTGATCTTGCGACGGCCGGGCAACCGCCTACGTTTAGGCCGGTGCGTAAGTAAGAAATGGTTGCTGATATGAGATTGGCGCGTCATCGAGGTCTTCAAAGGTCACCATTTCCCAAGCATCTTTCTGGGAAATCAGTGTACGCAATGCCTGATTGTTCAGTGCGTGGCCTGACTTAAACGCCTGATACTCGCCAATGAGGCTGTAACCCAGTAAATAAAGATCACCAATCGCATCAAGCACCTTGTGTTTAACAAACTCGTCTTCGTACCGCAGCCCGTCGTTGTTCAACACCTTGTAGTCATCAATGACAATGGCATTGTCCATGCTGCCACCTCGGGCGAGCCCCTTCGATCGGAGGTATTCAATCTCCTCCACAAAACCAAACGTGCGGGCACGACTAATCTCTCTGACGAAGGACGTTGTCGAAAAATCAATCTCGGTAGTCGCGGCACGGTGTTTAAACACCGGATGATCGAAGTCGATACCAAACGATATCTTAAATCCTTCCAGTGGCAGGAACGTGGCGCTTTTATCACCATCAGTCACCGTGACCTCGCGCTTAACACGGATAAACTTTTTGGGCGCATGCTGTTCGACGAGGCCGGCCGACTGAAGCAAAAATACGAACGGCGCTGCACTACCATCCATGATGGGAATTTCGGGGGCAGTAACGTCAACGTACGCATTATCAACACCGAGACCCGCCATTGCTGATAACAAGTGTTCAATCGTCGATACGCGCGCGTCATTGTGAATAAGGCAAGTCGACAGCGTCGTCTCACCAACCAGATCGGCTCGAGCGGGGATCTCGGCCACGGGGTTCAGGTCGGTTCGACGAAAAACAATACCCGTATCCACAGGTGCCGGGGAAAGTGTCAGTAACACCTTTTCACCTGTGTGCAAGCCGACGCCAGTCGCCTTGATCGAGTTTCGTAATGTTCGCTGTCGTATCATTCCATCGCCTTTTTCAGAGGGCAAAGACTCGGAGAGTGTTTCACTCCCTGAGCATCATCTTTGAGTCGTGAACCTAATCGGCTTGGCGACGCAAAAACGCGGGGATATCGAAATATCCTTCCTCGCTGTTTTCCTCTACCGCAACCGCTTGACCGCCAGCCGCTACACGCTGACGTTTCGCAGGTGGCAGATCATACCCTTCATAAGCGGGCGAAGTCGACGTTGCGTTGCGCATGGGTGCTACAGGTTCGACCTTTTTAAGGACAGGACGGCTCTGCTCAACGCCAAGCCCCGTTGCCACAACCGTTACCTTCAGCTCATCGCTCATTGTCGGGTCGATAACCGTCCCAACAACCACCGTCGCGTCGTCGCAAGCAATCTCCTCAATCGCCTCACCGACTTCCGAGAACTCACCCAGTGACAAGTCGAGTCCCGCTGTAATATTGACCAGCAAGCCTTTCGCACCGCTCAAATCAATATCATCGAGTAAGGGACTGTTGATCGCACGCTCAGCTGCCTCGCGCGCGCGGTCCTCGCCTGTTGCGGTACCGGTGCCCATCATGGCCGAACCCATCTCTGACATGACCGTTTTCACGTCGGCAAAGTCAACGTTGATCATACCGGGCCGGATGATGAGATCTGCAATACCCTGTACGGCGCCAAACAGCACATCGTTTGCCTCTTTAAAGGCATCAAGTAGGCTCGTGCTCTTTCCCATGACCTCAAGCAGTTTCTCGTTAGGCACTGTGATTAAAGAGTCAACGTGCTGCTCGAGCTCTTTGAGTCCTTGATCAGCAATGGCAAGACGCTTTCGGCCTTCGAAACTGAACGGCCGCGTCACCACAGCAACGGTCAAGATGCCCATATCGCGCGCCACCTCAGCAACAATGGGCGCACCGCCAGTACCGGTACCGCCGCCCATGCCAGCCGTAACAAATACCATATCGGCACCTTGCAGCGACTCGGCAATACGATCGCGGTCCTCAAGGGCAGCCGCTCGACCAATCTCGGGATTCGCACCCGCTCCGAGACCCTTCGTGATCGCATTACCCAGCTGTAGCACGGTTCTGGAATCGATATCTGCGAGAGCCTGCGAGTCCGTGTTCGCGCAAATAAAATCCACACCCTCGATATCGTGCTCGATCATGTGACGAACGGCGTTACCGCCACCACCACCTACGCCTATGACTTTAATGACCGCGTTTTGCGGTGCGTTATCTACTAGTTCAAACATAATCTTTCTCCCCGTTTGAAATTATCCGGTTACCCGGTTTTCCCCTTTTATTTCAGAAGTTGCGACCAAACCAATTGCGCAACCCACCCAGCAGACTGCTGGTCTTCTGACGGTCCGCAGATAACTGCGCGCCCTCATGAAGCTCTTTTGCACCCGACAGCAACAGCCCAACAGCTGTGGCATAGATCGGATTTCGAATAATGTCGTGCATGCCACGTGTGTACTGCGGTGCACCCACGCGTACAGGCATGTGAAAAATTTCTTCGGCGAGCTCGACCACACCCTCCATCTTGGAGGTGCCACCCGTTAGCACAACGCCGGCGGGAATGAGCTCCTCAAACCCCGATCGGCGAATTTCGCCCTGAATGAGCGTAAATAGCTCGTCGTACCTGGGCTCAACTACCTCCGCGAGTGATTGCCGCGATAAGTCTCTCGGCGGACGATCGCCGACGCTCGGTACTTTGATGGTCTCTTCAGGTCCGGTCAGCTGTGCGAGCGCGCAGGCGTATCTGATCTTGATTTCTTCGGCGTGCTGCGTGGGCGTTCGCAGCGCCATCGCAATGTCACTGGTAACCTGATCACCCGCCACTGGAATCACGCCGGTATGGCGAATTGATCCTTCCGTGAATACCGCGATATCCGAGGTTCCACCGCCGATATCCACCATGCAAACACCGAGATCACGCTCATCATCGGTAATGACTGAATAACTCGATGCCAGCTGTTCGAGAACAATGGCATCTACCTCAAGACCACAGCGTTGCACACATTTTTCAATGTTCTGTGCAGCCGTCTCAGCGCAGGTCACCAAATGTACTTTGGCCTCAAGACGCACTCCCGACATACCAAGCGGCTCTTTGATTCCCCCTTGGTTGTCGATCACAAACTCTTGCGGGAGGACATGGAGAATTTTTTGATCCGCAGGAATCGCGACGGCCTGGGCAGCGTCGATGACCCGGTCGATGTCTGCTCGCTCTACTTCACGATCCTTGATCGCGACGATTCCATGCGAATTCATGGATCGAATATGGCTACCCGCAATGCCGACGTAAACCGAGTGAATTTGGCAGCCGGCCATTAGCTCTGCTTCCTCAACCGCTCGCTGAATGGCGTTTACAGTCGATTCGATATTCACCACAACGCCCTTTTTGAGACCCTTTGATGGATGCGAACCAATACCAACGATATCTATGGTGCCATCGCTATCAATCTCACCGACCACCGCTACAACCTTGGATGTACCTATATCCAAGCCAACGATCATGCGCTTCTCTTCAGTCGCTGCCATTACTGGCCTCCTTGCTGTTGTGACACGGCTGTCACCGCAAATTTCTGATTCTTGCGAAGCACTGCAGCCCCGCTCTCATATCTAAAGTCGATTCTCTCAATCGCGTGATTCGCACCCGACTGCTCGCTCTCAAGCAGCGCGACAAAACGACGAACACGCTTAGCAAAATCCTTGTCACCGAATTGGACCTCGGTTCCATCCGTTAACTGTGCCGATATCTGCTTGAGGCGATCCTCATTAAGCGCCGCGACAGAAAGGCGATGGCGGGTCAGCAGCATTTGAAAAAGTTTGAAGTGCTCGATAAGCAGCTCTGGCTCGCTGTGTTCGCTCCACAACAAAGGGAGATCGTCGTATCGCTCAAAGGTGTCTCCGTCAAACACATCGCCATGCTGGTTGATGTAAGACATGACCCCCCAACGAGCGATGGGCGTTTGCTCTGTTACGTGGACATGAATCGTGCCTGGCCACTCGCGTCGTACATTTGCATCGAGCACCCAGGGCAATGTTTCGAGTTCGTCGGCGATAGCCGCAAGGTCGGTGAGTAAGAAGCCCTCTGCCACGCGCGGGGTGAGGACTTGTTCAACACGATCTCTTGCTACGTGGCGCATATCACCGCTAATAGCAATGTGCTGCACCGGCATATCAGTCGCGCGCTGTGTCATCAAACCCAGAAGCCCTGCGACGACAATGAGCGAGACCGCCAAGCTGATGCGTTTGACGCTTTGCACGAACCGCGCCCGGCGGGAGCGTGTTTTTTGTGGCTCATTACGTTTCACATTACGGGCCATCTCGATCCTCCTCAGGCCCACACACGGGGGAACCGTCGACGACAGACGCAAGATAGATTTCGGCGAGGAGGTCCGTAAAACTCAGCCCCGCTGCAGCCGCCGCCTTCGGTACGAGGCTATGCTCGGTCATTCCAGGGATAGTATTCACCTCAAGGAGCTGCCAACCCTCAGCATCGCGCATGACATCAACCCGTCCCCACGCTTTGGCGCCCGATGCCTCAAACGCTTTCAGCGCCAGCGTTTGCAAAGCCTCAGACTCGGACGACGACAGTGGTGCTGGGCACTCAAACCGTGTTTCGCCCGAGACATACTTGGCATCAAAGTCATAAAACGTAGACGCAGGCGTTATCTTTATTGGCGGCAAGGCCTTACCGGACACAATGGCTACGGTAAACTCATCACCGTTAATGTGCGCCTCAGCCATAATCGCAACCCGTGATTGCGAGGCGAGCAATAAAGCCTGCTTAAGACTATCTGCGTCGCTGGCCATCGACATGCCGACCGAGGACCCCTCGGAAACGGGTTTTACAAATACGGGGCCTAGGCGATCGATCACGGATGACAGATCGCTGTCTGAATCAATCATTTCAAACGCAGGTGTTGGCAAGCCTGCACTTCGCCAGACTAACTTTGTCTTGGCTTTATCCATGCAAAGCGCACTTCCCAGGACGCCCGAGCCTGAATAAGGTACGCCCAAACAATCGAGCAAGCCCTGCACGCTGCCATCCTCTCCCCCGACGCCGTGAAGAAGATTGAACACAAACGTTTCCAGCGGAAGGTTGTGATGCCACCCCGTAGTCGCCGTATCGAGACGCGTGACGATGGCGCCCGCCTCTGTCAGCGCGTTTGCCACCGCAGTGCCACTTTTTAGCGAAATCGTGCGCTCTGCAGAATTTCCACCCATGAGTACGGTCACACTCATGTCTTTGAAGACCTCACTCATATCAAGGCCTCCAAGGAAGGTGTCTCTGACAGCATTTTTGACAGGCGCCCGATATTGCCGGCTCCCTGCATGATTAAAACGTCTCCATCGATAAGGAACTTAGAGAGACGCACAGCTAGCTGTCCGTTGTCAGAGAGTAAGACCGGGTCCACAAAACCGGCTTGGCGTATACTGCGGGCGAGAGATCGACTATCCGCGCCGACGATTTCCTCTTCGCCGGCGGCGTAGACATCGAGCAGAACCAGTCCGTCCACAGAAGAGAGCACGTCGACAAACTCGTCGTAACAGTCGCGTGTCCGGCTATATCGATGCGGCTGAAAAACCATAACCAAGCGCTGATCCGGGTAAGCGTCCCGAGCGGCGTTAATTGTTGCGCGAAGCTCAGTGGGGTGATGCCCATAGTCGTCAACCAAAAGCGCAGCACCAGCTTCCCATGTCACATTACCCAAAACAGAGAAGCGACGACCGACACCCTCAAACGAGGCTAGACCGCGGGTAATCGCCTCAACGCTCACGCCTAGTTCGCTACAGACCGCGACAGCGGCAGAGGCATTTAGCGCGTTGTGAACACCGGGCATAGGTAGCCGAAGTTCAAGGCTGTCCTCTGTTGCTTTTCTGTGCAGCGTGAAACGACTTTCCAACCCAGAGTAAGTCAGTGCTTCAAGCCTAAAATCAGCATCATCCGCAAATCCGTAGGTGACCACCTGGCGCGTTACCGACGGCAATAACTCACGGACCCCCGGGTCGTCTAAACACACCAACGCCACACCGTAAAACGGCAAGTTCTGCAGGAACTCGGTGAACGCTTGGTAGTACGCCTTTACGTCACCTTGGTAATGCTCCATGTGATCGGGTTCGACGTTGGTAATCACCGTCATCATGGGCAACAGGTGGAGAAAGGAGGCGTCGCTCTCGTCCGCTTCCACAACTAAATAATCACTGGCACCCAGCTGAGCATTGGACCCGGTGTTATTGAGGACACCGCCAATCACAAACGTGGGGTCCAAGCCCGCCTCTGCCATGAGCGATGCAATGAGACTTGTCGTCGTTGTTTTACCGTGAGTCCCAGCGACTGCGATGCTAAAGCGATAGCGCATGAGCTCAGCCAGCATTTCAGCTCGAGGGACGATCGGTATACGCTGCTCTCTGGCCGCTTTAATTTCAGGGTTAGCCTCGTTGATGGCAGATGACACCACGAGTACGTCTGACCCATCGACATTCGCCGCTCTGTGACCAATTGAAACTTTGACTCCCAGACCCTTTAGCCGCGTTACAGAGGAGCTTTCAGCGATGTCGGATCCGGAGACGGTGTAGTTAAGGCCCACGAGCACCTCGGCAATACCACTCATACCTGAGCCACCGATCCCAACAAAGTGGATACGCTGAATGCGTCGCATCATGGGTTCGCGTGTGAGGACGGTTTCAGCCACGGGCCACCTCCTCTGCAATCGCTACAACATCGTCGGTCGCATGTGGCTTTGACCAGTCGCGGGCACTCTGCGACATCCGAAGCAACGACGGCGCGTCGGCAAGTACCCGGGATAGGAATGCGGGCACGACGTCACTGCCCAAATCTTTTTGCGCAACAATAGTGGCCCCACCGGCTGATTGCAGAGCCTCGGCATTTTTCATCTGGTGGTTATCGATCGCCTGTGGAAGCGGCACTAATAAACTGGGGGTCCCCGTTACAGCCAACTCACTCACCGTCAACGCACCGGCCCGGCAGATAGCAATATCGGCCCAACCATAAAGTGCCGCCATATCCTCTACAAAGGGTAAAACGTCATACTGATGAACGCCTATGCGCGCCCATGCTTGTTGAGTGACCTCCACATGCGCACTCCCACACTGATGCCTTACCTCAATAGACGCTAATTCCTCGCTCGATAATTGCGCAAACGCCTCTGGGCAGCCTGTATTCAACGCGAGGGCGCCCTGGCTACCGCCAAGTATGGCGATACGAAGAGGGCGCAACGCGTCGAACGAGTCCGCTGGATAATCTTTGTGTGCTACTTTGCAAAATCCATCGCGCAACGGATTACCGGTCACGTTGACATCGATACCTGTCTTAAAAGCCCCCTCAAAACCCGCCATAACGCGAGCGGCTCGGCGAGCAAGGACGCGGTTCGTAGTCCCCGCGATGGCGTTTTGTTCGTGAATCAATAGCGGGATACCCAGCAAACGGGCTACAGCACCCGCAGGTCCTGCGGCGTACCCACCAAAACCGATTACTATGCTTGGGCGGCGACGGAGTAACAGGACAAGCGCTTGCCCGCAGGCCCATAGCAACGAGGCAACGCCTTTTACCCTCGAGATCGCACCCTTACCGCGCAATCCAAGCGTTTTGAGCGTATGAAGGGAAATCTTATTCGCCGGTACAACGGTTGCTTCTAAGCCGCGCGCAGTACCTATCCACGAAACATCCCAGCCTTTCGCACGCAGACATTGCGCTACGGCAAGACCTGGATAGACATGACCGCCGGTGCCACCCGCCATGATCATCACACTGTGCGCAGAGGCAGTCATGCGGACTTCCTCCTAGCTTGCGCATGTTGAGGCCGATGGGGGCGACTGCGCTCGAGCTTGAGTAATACACCTACCATCATGCAGCTGACGAATAAGCTGTTACCGCCGTAACTAATGAACGGAAGCGTAAGGCCTTTGGTCGGAAGCAAGCCGGAACTGACGCCCATATTGACGAAGGCCTGCCCTGCAAAGATGAGTGCAAAACCAAAGCAGACATAGGATTCGAACTCGCGTTTCTCCTCGAGAAAGCGGTAGCCGATGTATACAATTCGACCCACAAATGCGGCGAAGAGCACAACGACCGCAACAGCACCGACTAATCCCGTCTCTTCCGCCCAGATTGAAAAGACAAAGTCGGTGTGGGCCTCGGGAAGGTAAAACAACTTCTGAATACTGTTACCCAAGCCCACGCCAAACCACTCGCCACGCCCATAGGCGATCAACGACTGAATGAGTTGGAAACCGCTACCGAAGGGATCACTCCAAGGGTCCTGATACGCCATCAAACGCTTCATTCGGTAGGGTGCCATCAAAATCATTCCCACCAGGATAGCGAGGGCCGCAGAGACCAGCCCTAAGACGTTGATTAATCGAGCGCCTGCCATAAATAGCATGCCAAAAGCGGTTCCTAGCAGGATCACCGTGGCACCGAAATCAGGCTCCATCAGGAGTAAGCCGGCAAAAATCACTAGCACCGCTATCGGCTTTAAGAGGCCCCGAAGGACCGTGCGAAGCTCATTGCCATGGCGCACCATATAGCCCGAAAGCCACAGGACTACCGCGAATTTTGCGAACTCCGAGGGCTGGAACGTCAGTGGCCCAAGAGGAATCCAGCGCTGACTACCGTTTACAATACGCCCGACGCCCGGCACCAAAACAACCACGAGTAAGGCCAATGCCAGCATTAAGAACCAGGGCGAGGTTTGATGCCAAATGGAAACAGGAATGAAGTACGCGACAACGCCCAGGGTGAGGCCGATACCCAAGTACATAAGATGTCGCGTCGCGTGATGCCACTCGTCACCGAACTTTGCTTCCGACAGACTGATGGACGCAGAGGAGATGGCAATAAGTCCGATGGAAATTAGGGTCAACGTCAATACGAAGAGGGTGGCTCCAGCGTAGTTTTCACGAGGCAAGGTCGCCATTAGGACACCTCCTCGACAGCCTGCACAGCGACCGTAAAGGCCTCACCGCGCTCTCGATAATCTCGGTACATATCCAGGCTCGCACACGCGGGTGACAGCAACACAGTGTCACCGGGCTGTGCCAACTGGGTTGCGGCCCGAACGGCGGCCTCCATGCTGTCAGAAAACGAGCGGGACGCCGCTTGCTCAAGCACATCGTCGATCGCCGCTGCATCGCGCCCAATCAACACCGTGTGTTTTACAAAGCGCGATATCGCCTTCGTTAGGGGGGCAAAGGCCTGACCTTTACCCTCACCGCCCGCGATTAGAATAATGTTCTGACCGGCCGACAGTCCTTCTAGCGCCGCAACGGTGGCGCCAACGTTAGTCCCTTTACTGTCGTTGACGAATCGAACACCGCCTTTGGCGGCGATCAACTCACAGCGGTGTGGTAGGCCTTTGAGCCTTTTCACGCCCTCAATCAACTTTTCATACGACAAGCCCATTGCATGGCAAATCGCCAGGGCCGCCAAGACGTTGTTTACATTGTGATGACCAACCAGGGGGATATCCGACAATGGGCAAAGGGGCTGAAAACCGAAACAGATCCAAGGCGCACCCTCGTGGTCGCGCAACCCTAACTGCTGCATATCGGGCTCGTTGTCCCGCCAAAGGGTCCAAGGCACATCGCCCTTACCGACAGGCTGTGTCAGGGCATCTCGATAATTCGCTACCACGTGCTGAGCGCCCGCAAAGATTCGGTGCTTTGCGAGGTGATACAAGGGCATCGTGTGATGGCGGTCCAGATGATCTGGCGAAAGATTGAGCACAGCAGCTACAGCGAGATTTAAGTCACCCGCCCGCTCAAGCTGGAAAGACGATAACTCGAGGACGAAGACGTCGACCTCATCGTTAAGCAGGTCGAGAGCCGGAGTTCCCAAGTTCCCACCCACCGAAACAGTCAGACCACTCGCGGTCAGCAACTGGCCAACAAAGGTTGTCACCGAGGACTTCCCATTGGAGCCCGTAATGCCAATTACGGGGGCCTGCGCTTCGCTTACAAACAAATCGATGTCGCCGCGCACCTCAATATTAAGCGACTGGGCCAAACCAATCACCTCTGAATCCATCGCAATACCCGGTGAGACCACGAGGAGGTCCACCTGCCGGAGCACGGCCTCGCTGATCTCGCCAAAATGCGATTCGATACCCACAAGCTCACGACGTAATGTGAGATCGTCACCGACGTCAGCGCGCGTATCCATGGCGATAAACGGTATGCCCTGTGCCGCCCAGAAACGCGCAACGGAACGCCCGGTATGTCCCATACCGAGAATGCCACGTCGAATCGAACTGGAGATAAGCTCAGGCATCATTCATTCCTACCTCAACTTCAACGTCGCCAATCCGAACAGGACGAGCATCGCAGTAATGATCCAAAAACGGACAATGACACGAGGCTCAGGCCAACCGGAGAGTTCAAAGTGATGATGAATGGGCGCCATCTTAAAGACACGCTTGCCGCGTAGCTTAAAGGAGGCGACCTGAATAATGACCGACAGCGTTTCAATGACAAACACACCGCCCATGATAAAGAGCACCAATTCCTGGCGGATAATGACCGCGACAATGCCAAGTGCCGCACCGAGTGCGAGCGCACCTACATCGCCCATGAAGACCATCGCTGGATAGGTGTTAAACCACAAAAAGCCCAGCCCCGCCCCTGCGATGGCACCACAGAAAACGACCATCTCACCTGCACCTGCGATATAGGCAATATTGAGGTAGGCGGCAAAGTCCACACGACCGGTGACATACGCAATCATGCCTAAACCAACCGAAACCATAACGGTGGGCAAAATAGCGAGTCCGTCGAGTCCATCGGTCAAATTGACCGCATTACTCGCGCCCACAACCACTAAATAGGCCCAGGGAATAAAAAGGATCCCCATCAACAAAGCGAAGTCCTTTAAAAAGGGGAGATACAGGGTCAATTCAGGGACTTGGGTTGACGTTGCAAACAGGTAGCTAACCGCACCGAGCCCGACCACTGACTGCCAAAAATATTTCCAGCGTGCGGGTAAACCGCGGGAGTCTTTTTCAACGACCTTACGGTAGTCGTCAACCCATCCGATCGCGCCAAACAAGACCGTAGTCAACAAAGCGACCCAGAGATACTTGCTGGATAAGTCGCCCCATAGCAACGTACCAGAGGCAATGGCTACAATGATGAGCGCGCCACCCATCGTAGGCGTTCCGGCTTTACTCAAATGGGATTGGGGACCGTCAACACGAACAGCTTGACCAATCTGCATCTCCTGAAGCCATCGAATCATTCGAGGACCCACCACAGTGGAGATCACCAAGGCCGTCATAGCCGACAAGATACCGCGCAACGTGATGTATTGAAAAACAGAGAACGCAGATTCCCACGTCGCCAACTGTTGTGCGAGCCAAGTTAACACTTCGCATCTCCCAAAGATGATGTCATTGAAGTCACAAACCGATCTAGCTGCATCCCGCGAGACCCTTTGACCAGAATCGTCTCGTCTTGAAGGAAGTCAGGGCAGTCAGCTAATAATTCATTGGTGTCGGAAAAATGCAGGGCTTGAACGCTACAGCTGTCTTTAATATGAGCTGACAGCTCACCTACGGCGATAACGCGCTCGATACCCAAATTCGAGAGATGCTTGCCCACCTCGCGGTGGTAGCGAGGTCCGTCATCGCCAAGCTCCAGCATGTCGGCTAACACGGCTGTGCGCGGTGGGCGAGCCTTATTGAGTGTATCGAGTGCTGCCATTACGCTTGACGGACTTGCGTTGTAACAGTCGTTAATAAGGCGGATGCCCCTATCGAGCTGAATGGTATTCCCTCTCCCCTCTACCGGCGATAAGGCCTCGATACCCTGAGCAATGACGTCTGGGTCGATGTCTAGCGCGGCAGCGGCTGCCATAGCAGCAAGTGCATTAGTCACACCCGCCTTTCCCGGAATCGAGAGGCGCAAAGCAACGCGGGTACCCAACATATCGACCGTGATATCCGATCCATCCAGCCCGTGATCTACCGTGTCTAGAAGTCGAACATCCGCCGAGCTGTCTTCACCAAACGCGATAATCTTTGCCGGCGCAGCGCGCTTTCGCCAAGAAGCGTAGTGCAACTGATCTGCATTCAGTACCGCGGTATCAGCCTCAGTGAGATTGTCTAGAATCTCGCCTTTCGTCTCGACAATCGTATCCAAACTGCCGAAACGACCCACATGAGCCTCAAGTGCATTGAGAAGCACCGCGATCTGCGGCGCGGCCATCGACTTTAAGTAAGCAATGTCACCTTTTCGCGATGCACCCATTTCAACGACTGCAAACTCGGGATTCTCTGAAAGCCTTGCCAGGGTCAAAGGAACACCAAGCTCGTTATTCTGGTTGCCCGAGGTCGCAACCGTTGAGCCCGCACCAGAGCAAATAGACTCAAGGAACGACTTTGCGGTGGTCTTGCCGGCGCTGCCGGTGATCCCAATCACTACGCCACCAAAGTCCGCTCTCATCAGACGGCCAAAGCTCGCGCACACCTGATTTGAATCGGCTATTTGAATAGAGGGCACAGGGGTGTCGATCGGTCGCGCGCAGGCAACAGCGACCGCGCCATTTGCTAACGCACTTTCAATGAAGTCATGCCCATCGACTCGGTCTCCAACAATCGCAACGAAAAGGTCTCCCGGCTTCACTGCACGGCTGTCGATCGCAAGGCCTCTTAAGACTGCATCCCCATTTTGGCAGTCAACACCGAGACTCTTGGCTAAATGAGAGAGATGAAGGTCACGCATAGGCCACCTCACGTTCTCGCAGAGCCTGCGCCGCGCAGTCGACATCAGAAAAATCGAGCTTCTTGTCCCCAACCAACTGATAGCTCTCATGTCCTTTACCAGCGACGAGCACCGTGTCTCCCGGTTGCGCGTTGAGGACCGCATACCGAATGGCCTCACTTCGATCGAGCTCAACACGACATGCGGACGTGCCGACACCCCGCAGTATGTCGTTGGCTATGGCATCGGGCGCCTCAGATCTGGGGTTGTCATTGGTGACGATGAGCTGATCCGCCAATGACGTTGCGATTTTCCCCATCTCAGAGCGCTTACCTACATCACGATCACCACCACAACCAAATACGACCCAAAGCATGCCTGCGCACGATGGCTTTAGCGCCCCGAGCGCACTGGCGAGCGCATCAGGGGTGTGGGCGTAGTCAACGACGACCCGAAGATCACCACCACCTTTGACCTCTTGCATCCGACCATCAACAGGTAGCAGATGCTCCGCTGCATTCGCCACTTGCGTGAAAGCGAATCCAAGACCGGTAACAGCAATGACAGCGACCGCAACATTGAATGCATTAAACCGACCATGGAGCGCCGAATCGATCTGTGCGGTGCCGTAGGGAGAATGAATCTGAAACCGCAAACCTGTCGGTGTCTCGTCGAGCACTTTGACATAAACGTCGCCGCTGGCATTCACCAGCGACACCCCAAGCGCCGGATTTGCAGAAGCCTCTCGTGCGCCCTGGGTTGAAGGATCATCCGCGTTGTAAATCACACGATCTGGAGTGAAATCAGTAAAGAGGCGGAGCTTTGCCTGTCGATAACTGTCGAGATTACCGTGATAATCGAGGTGGTCTCGGGTCAAATTACTAAAGACCGCTGTATGAACAGTCAGGCCATCCATTCGGCTTTGCTCTAGCGCATGACTCGACGCCTCTAGCGCTACGAACCGGACACCCTGATCCACCCAATCAGCGAGCTGTCTATTGAGTGAGATTACATCTGGCGTTGTATTCTGACTCTCTACAGCCTCGCCCGAGCGAAGGCGCGCACCCAGCGTCCCAATCGTGCCAGCCGACTCCCCAAGAAGGCGAAGTAACTGTCCTATGTAGTCGCTGATACTGGTTTTTCCATTCGTACCTGTTACGGCCAGTAGCGCCAACTGGGCTGAAGGATTGGCGTAAAAGCGCTTTGCTAACTCACCAAGATGCGATTTTAGATCGGGCACCGTCACCACACGGGGTCCGAGGTCAACTGCCTCAAACGGCTCTGCGAGGACCACGGCAGCGCCTCTCTCGAGTGCATCGGGAATAAATCGCCGCCCGTCAGTTTGAGCGCCCTGGATGGCAATAAAACCCGCACCATTAGTAACTTGACGACTATCCAGTGTGATATCGCATATAGGCGCTGCCGCCAACGAGGACGGGATATCCGCCAATCCACAAGCCAGCTCAGATAGTGACATGCTAGGCACCCGCACCACCTCCTGTACTCGCGAATAACGGCAAATTAGCGTCGTCCTGCGTTGTATCCGGGACCGCATTTCGGATACGGAGAACTTCCTGTGTTATGCGAGAGTAAACGGGCGCCGCGGCCGCGCCACCGCCATAGACATCACCTTCAGGTTCATCAATGACAACAACGGTTACGTAACGAGGCGACTCAATCGGCGATACGCCGGCGAATAAAGCGACGTAGCGATCATCAAGATACCCAGCACTTCCCACCTTGTGAACGGTTCCGGTCTTACCGCCTACATTGAAGCCGGGGACACTGGCCCGCTTGGCCGTACCCTCTTCACCCGTTACCCGATGAAGCACAGTGATGACCTTGCTCGCAATGTCGGGCGAGATCACCTGCTGCCCGGAAGAATGGGTGTCGTCAGTTGCGAGTAACGTGAGCGGAACAAGCCGACCTTCGTTTGCAAAGACGCTGTAAGCGTGTGCAAGCTGGAGCGGCGTTACCAATAAACCGTAGCCAAATGCAGGCGTCACCTGGTCAATTTCGCTCCAAAAGTCGTGATCAGGTAAGCGGCCCGATCGCTCACCGGGAAATTCTGCGCCGGTGACCTGCCCCAGACCCAATCGCTGAAACACATCAATGATGCTCTCGTGACCGATAGTCTGCGCCATCTTTGTCACACCCACCTGACTCGATTTTTCGATAACGCGGGATACCGTAATAGCACCATAATTGCGGGGATCTGGAAGCACTTTACCGCCCACCTTGATACGGCCGGGCGACGTATCGATAACCGTATCGATATCAAATTCACCGCTTTCCAGCGCCGCAACCAGCGTCAGCGGCTTCACAGTTGAGCCCGGCTCATAAACGTCGGTAACAACGCGATTTCGCATTGCTGCGAGGTTCAACTGACCTCGTTTATTCGGATTGAATGAAGGTAAGTTGGTCATCGCCAGAATTTCGCCCGTGCGAGCGTCGAGCGTGACCGCTGAGGCGGCTGCCGCTCCTGTTTCCTTCATTGCACGATGCAGCTCTCGATGCTGAGCGTGTTGCAATCGCAGATCTATACTGAGTTGTAGACTTTCTCCGTCAGCCGCCTCCCTTACAACGCCGATGTCTCGGATAGCATCGCCATGCAGATCTTTTATGAAACGCTTCTTACCCGGGGCCCCCTGGAGGCTCTCGTCAAACCGCATCTCCAACCCAGATGCGCCCTCGCCGTCGATATTTGTCGTACCCACTAACTGAGAGACAACCTCTCCTGCGGGGTAAAACCGTCGATATTCGCGCTGTCCGTAAATTCCAGGGATACCCGATGACAGTACGGTGCGCGCAACGGTCGGCGTTTGGTGCCGAGACAGATACATGAACTGCTTCTTTCGGTAGCGCTCGAGTTTTGCCAAAAAACTATCGACCGGAAGGTTTAGCAACTGAGCGAGCTGGGATTCCTTTCCGCTACCGATGAGCTGTTGCGGGTTCGCCCATAGGGTTACAACAGGGGTGGAAACGGCAAGTGGTGCGCCTCGGCGATCAGTAATGAGTCCGCGATAGGCGGGAATCTCAGCCGATCGGACGGCGCGCAAATCACCCTGGCGCTTTAAAAAATCATTACCGTACTGGCTCGCCCCAACCTGAAGCTGAACAAGTCGAAAAATCAACATGCCAAAAAGGCCTGTGAGCAGTGCTGTGACGAAGAGGATTCGCCACCGATAGCTAAATGGCGTGGCTGGCGCGGCGCTCACTCTGCAACCACCTTTATCGCACCCGTATCGGGCGGTGTCATCGAGAGCTCAGTCTCTGAGAGTTCACTGATTCGGTGCGGCGCGCTGAGCGTTGAATACTCAAGAACCAGCCGACTGTAGTTTTCTTGCAGCAGCCATCGCTCACTCTCAAGCCCTTGAAGCTCGGCGAAGAGCAAACGCGTTTGGTGTGTTTCACTTACCACCATCAAGGCGCTACCAAGGCAGAGCCCGAACACCACGGGCAAGGCGAAACGAGAAGCAAGGAGACCGGCAATCACTATCGTCGCTCCGCAATGCGCATGACAGCTGATCGAGATCGAGGGTTTCTAGCGATCTCTTCATTGCTGGGCTTCATCGCCTTACCGACCAAATTCAGCGTTTTTCCTGCATCGCTGTCAACCACAGGTACGTGACGAGGCAGCTGAATGCCTCTCGCCTGATCCCGCATAAATCGTTTCACAATGCGATCCTCAAGCGAGTGAAAACTAATCACTACTAGCCGACCGCCAACGACCAGCTTATCGACCATGCACTCAAGCGCGAGCTCCAGGTCCTCGAGCTCTCGATTAATGAAAATGCGAATCGCCTGAAAGGCGCGCGTTGCAGGATGCTTATGTGGCTCCCATTTAGGGTTCGCCTCAGCAATGATATTGGCGAGCTGACGTGTGCCCGTAATCGGGGTCTCTGCCCTTGCCTTCACGATGGCCGCCGCCATGCGCTTTCCAAAGCGCTCCTCACCGTAGGTTTTAATAACGTCTGCAATGTCCTGCTCAGGGGCAGACGCCAGCCATTGTGCAGCAGTCATTCCTGTGCGCGTATCCATTCGCATATCAAGCGGCCCATCACCACTAAAGCCAAAGCCCCGTTGTGCGTCATCCAATTGCGGTGAAGAGACACCCAGATCAAGCAAAATTCCGTCTAGCGAGTTATCCGTCACGATACGAGAGATATCAGCGAAGCTGCCTGGCTCGAACTGAAACCTCGGATCGTTAGCCAGCGACAGTGCGGACGCCTCAGCAGCCGGATCCTTATCCACTGCAATAAGCTTTCCGCTGGGCGATAGGCGAGACAATATTTCCCTCGAGTGACCACCTCGTCCAAACGTACCATCGAGGTAAGAGCCGTCGGCCCGCACCGACAAAGCGGAGACAGACTCCGCTAAAAGTACCGACACATGCTCTGCCTGCGTCAAAGCTTCAGCCCCATTAATTCATCGGGCAAGTCGCCGCCATCAGCAGCCAGTGCGGCCTCGCACTCCGCATCCCAAAGCGTCTCAGACCACAACTCCAGCTTGTTACCCTGCCCCACCAAGACAACACGTTTTTCTAGTTGCGCATATTCTCGCAGCGCACCGGGAAGCAACACGCGGCCATTGGAATCAAGGTCGAGGTCGCTTGCATAGCCCAAAACCAATCGCTGAAACCGACGGACCGCCGGATTTAATGTAGGAAGATCCTGAACGTCACGCTCTATGCGCTCCCATTCTTTGAGTGGATACATCACTAGACAGGAAGACTGGGTATCAATCGTAACAACCAAAGAGCCCGCACTGATATCGAGGAGCGACTCGCGCTGACGGGCAGGGACAGATAGCCGCCCTTTCGCATCCAGATTGATGTGCTGTACTCCCCTGAACACCACAAACTCCCCATGTCGCCTCTAAAAAAGCAGGTGAATTCCCCAATTACCCACTTTTTCCCACTAATCACCACTGTAGCAACGCAATCTGGATGGGTCAATGCGACGAGATAAAAAAATCCCGTAAATTCAGGGCCTTATAGACGCACGGCGGGTGATTAATCCAGGGAGAAATGGCGGTTTAGGGCGCCGCTAAATTAAGAAATAACTCAGCTCGTTAGAAAGGCTACCAAGAGACAGTCTCTAAATGGGGTCAATAGCGAGATAAAAATTCAATTTTATATGCGAATTTATTATAAAGGAGCACCCCCCAGCTTCCTAGAAAGCTAGAGGGTGCATAGCGAGTCAGTCGATAAGCCGGGTTCTGTCGAGAACGGTCATTCATCTGCGACGCCTGTCACCAGACGCCTGTAGCAACCTACCCGGATCCGCCGAGGGTCACGGCATACGGATCCCTATTTGGTCTTGCTCCGAGCGGGGTTTACCATCGCCACGCCTGTTACCAGCCGCGCGGTGCGCTCTTACCGCACCTTTTCACCCTTACCACCGCTTGCGCAGTGGCGGTTTCCTTTCTGCTGCACTTTCCGTGAGCTCACACTCCCCAGGCGTTACCTGGCGCTCTGACCCATTGGAGCCCGGACTTTCCTCTGCACGTTACGTACAGCGACCGCCTAACTGACTCGAGGCGACGATAGCACCGACCGGTTTATCGCTCAATAATTACCCGCTCAGTCAGCAATAAGCTGCTGATAAAGGTCTCTCGATTTCAACCCATAGTGGTCTGCGACGATTTGCGCCGCCTTACGTGGTGGCAACTCTGAGGCTAAACGCGCCAACAGCAGCCGCCCATCGGCACCGAGCGTCGTCGTTTGAACGACCAGTCCCGAGATAACCACAAACTCGCCCTTTTGCTGATTGGCGTCGTTCAACACCCACTCACGAATATCCCCTAATGGCGCTCGACGGATGGTTTCGAAGGTTTTTGTGAGCTCTCTCGCCAAACAAATTTCGTGATCAACACCGAATACGGCGAGCATGTCGGTTATGAGATCAACAATCCTGTGAGGGGCTTCATAAAAAATAACAGTGGTATTTAGGCTCTTGATCGCTTCGAGTCGCTTTACTCTCGCCACCTGCTTAGCCGGAAGAAAACCCTCAAAATGGAAGTGATGGGTCGGAAGCCCTGCCGCACTCAGCGCAGTAATGGCCGCACAGGCGCCAGGCAGTGGAATCACGGTGAGCCCTCTGGCCTGCACTCCTCTGACAAGGGCATAACCAGGGTCCGATACAAGAGGCGTGCCCGCATCACTGATGAGCGCAATCGACTCACCACCGGCCACCCTGTCGGCTAGTTGCTCTACAACACGGTTTTCGCTGTGCTCGTGAAAACTCACAAGCGGCGTGGAAATGTCGTAGTGCGTCAAGAGCGTGCGCGAGTGACGAGTGTCCTCCGCCGCAATCAGATCGACCGCCTTGAGTATTTCCAGCGCTCGGAGTGTTATGTCGCCAATATTCCCAATCGGTGTCGGCACAATGTATAACGCAGCTTTCAATTCTTCATTCTCTCCGTACAATCGGGGACCATGGCTATACCTTCTCTCACTACCGCTAAGTCCATCGCCCATGATGTCAGTTTATTGCCTGAACTGCACAAATGGGTTTTGGCCGGCTTTGTGGCTCTTGGCATCAGCGCTTGTACGACCCCCACGCCATCCAACGCCCCAAGTGGCGTAACCAATATATACGAGTACCCCATATCCGCCGTGGCGCAGCGAGAATCTATCGATACGGACGACACCACTCTCAATCGAGATGCCGTCCTATGGTCACAAAAAATCGCCGCGGAAAAAGGTTGGTTGTTCGCCCTGGCTGAACTGGAATCACTCGAGGCAGGCCTACTCTCCCCTAATACCGAGCGATTTATTCGCTCACAGCTGTTTTGGCTCGAGGGTGACACGATCGCTGCGGATAACGAACTGGGTAAGATATTTGTTAACAGCGATGATGGGCTCGATCTACTGCTTGCGGAACGGCAGCGGCGCGCGCTGGAAACAGGTAACGCCGTCGCGGCGGCTCAGGTCGCGCTGGAGCGGCTAAAGCTCGGATATCAAGGTCAAGACTCGGCCACATATTCAGATGTTTTTAATTTTCTATCCACCGCATCGGAGCAGAAGATTGCTGCCGAACTTCGCAAAGCCGAGCCTCGGAGCGATTGGGCAGCCTGGCTCAGTCTAAATCGCGCGTACCGACAAGGCCGACAGGAAGTGATGGAATGGCGTCAACAACATCCTCGACTACCGAACGGCTTGCTCGACTTGCCCTCAGGTCTGCCTACCTGGCTAAACAACGACTTACCCGTCCGCGTGGCAGTCCTTTTGCCGTTGAGCGGACGCCTAAAGGATGCGGGAGAGCGTGTTTTACAGGGCGTCACAGAGGGCTTCTTTGACAGCTACAGAGACGCTGCACTGCGTCCACAGCTCATTACCGTTGACACCGAGCTCGCATCGAGTGGTCGCGCCGCCTATTTGACCGCTCTTGAACGTGGCGCTGATTTCGTTATCGGTCCATTGACCAAGGAACGCGTGGCCGAACTCCAGGCCCTTGATAGCCTGCCGATTCCTGTACTGGCACTCAATCGCGGCGCAACCGGCGTGAGCATGTCCTTTTCCGCAGAGAAGCCGCTTTTGAGCCTGAGCCTTGCACCAGAAGACGAGGCAATTCAGTTAGCGGCGCTCATTTGGCAAGCGGGTCTGCGCCAACCAATGGTTATTGCGCCAGACTCCGCGTGGGGGCAACGTATGCACTCTGCCTTTAACACACAGTGGAGTGCCTTAGGTGGCGACATTACAGCAATAACCACGCTGACGAGTGAGTTAAGCGACAACGAAACGATTGCAAACAGTTTGGCTACACTGCAAAGCGAATCACGCATCAAAGAGATCGAAAAAGCCTTTGAAGCACCTGTGGACTCGCAGGCAAGACGGCGCACAGACCTCGACTCCGTCGTCTTACTCTCACCAACACCACAAATGGCGCGCGAAATTCGCCCGCTACTTCGTTTTCATTACGCAGGTAAGCTACCGGTTTATGCGCCTTCTACGATTTACCAAGGCGGATCGGGTATTGCCAATCGGGACTTAAACGGCATTAAGTTTGTGTTACCCGCCAGCGCACTTGCTACGGCTTCGCCACGGTCTCAACCGCTTCATGCCCTCGGACTTGACGCAGCCGCGCTCATTGACCATTTCGATCAGGCTAGGGAAACCGGGGGCACACTCCTCTTTGGTGAAACCGGAGACCTGAGTGTCGATACGATGGGTAATGTTCACCGACGATTAAAACCGGCCGTTATTGCTAGAGGCAAAGCCCGACCGGTCTTGTAGTGTAAAGACCTTAGACAGTGCGGGGGCTTTAGACATTCGAGAAACGGGCCAATATTGGGAGACATGTGCGGCTCGGTTTCTTTGGACAAGAAATATCCCTACCGTCGCAACCAATATAAGAAGCCGATTTGGCGAGCTCGACCTTGTGGCTATCGAGGGCCCGACGCTGATCTTCGTCGAAGTGAAGTACAGAGCGCCGAGCAAATTCGGCCCCTCAGCATTCGCCGTCACTGGACGGCAACAAAAACGAATCGCGCAAACAGCGGCCCTATTTAGATCCCAGCGCAGCGAGTATTGCCATTTACACTGCCGTTTTGACATCATCGGGTTTGATCAGCTAGGTGGTCACGTTCAAATGACGTGGTTAAAAGCCGCGTTTAGCGCTATTGAGTAGTCAAATTATGAATAGTTTCGACATAACCGCCGAGTTTTTTCATCAACAGATCGAGCACATTAGCTTGGCTGCCGATGCTGTCGCAGGTATGGCTGAGGCGGCAGCACCGGCTGTTGCGGGTGCGATGATGGCCGAGAGAAAGGTTTACTCTATTGGGTCAAGTATCGATGCCAATCTTGCGAACACTTTCTGCCATCTTATTCGGGATGGACTCGGTAGCGAGCGACCTAATCTTCCCATCATTCCCTTAACCTCAAGCGCTGCCGAGCCTATCGACGCTGGCGCTCAGTGGCTTGCGAGAGAAATTCGAACACTCGGTCATCCTGGCGATGTCGCGGTTGTGTGGGGCTCACAGCTAACCCCTGCTGGCGTCGATTCACTTCATTCAGCCTTAGCACAGCGAGAAATGGCATCCTTCTGGATTGGCACCAGCAGTCCTAATCCATCATTGCCATTCCCAGAAGCCAATGCAGCAGTACGACTCGCACTTTGCTCCATGACCGCGATCGCCATGACTCGGATCATTGAGAGTGTATTATTTGACCACTGATCGGCAGTTACTTAACGAGCTTTAACGAAGGCTTATTGCCGGGAGCCGGTGAGATCGGATCGGGCTCCGGCGGCGTCCTGTCATCGGCCTCATTGTCGTCGTCGAAGATCATACCTTGTCCGTTCTCCCGCGCATAAATGCCAAGAACACTCGCAAGCGGCAGAAAAACCTCCATGGGAACACCACCAAAGCGGCCACTGAAGGCAATGACATCGTTACCTAAATGCAAACTTACCACCGCCGTGGGTGATATGTTCAGGACGATTTGCCCCTCATTGACGTAGTCGACCGGGACCACAACGCCCTCTACGTCCGCGTCAACGAGCACATGCGGCGTACAGTTGTTATCTACAATCCAATCGTAAATAGCACGGACAACGTAAGGCTTGCTGGGCGTCAATCGAGTCCCCTTGTCCTATTAGATGCGCATTTCTCGTTCTTGAATGGACAAGCTCTCCTGGAAGGCCTCTCGTCCAAATAAGCTGTCCATATAGTTGAACAGGGGCTTGGTTTGCTTCGTGGCACGAAGGTCAACTCCCAGCGCAGGAAGGCGCCATAAAATAGGCGCTATGCAGCAGTCTACCAGCGTGAATTCCTCACTCATGAAGTAGGGCTTCTCAGCAAAGATAGGCGAAAGCGCCGCCATGCTATCGCCTAAGTCTCTTCGTGCAACCGCTACGGCACCCGCGTCCGAGGAATGAAGAATCGTGTCCACTAAAGAACACCAGTCACGTTCGACTCGGTACATAAACAGACGGCTTTCCGCACGCGCCACAGGATAAACAGGCAATAAGGGTGGGTGCGGGAAGCGCTCGTCAAGATACTCCATCATGACCTTTGACTCGTACAAGATGAGATCTCGGTCAATCAGTGTTGGCATCGTGTTGTAAGGATTCAGATCGCCCAATTCTGGTACAGGCACTCCGTCCACACCCTCAACCAGATCCACTGAAACGCCTTTTTCAGCCAAAACAATCCGCACGCGGTGGCTGTAGTGGCTCGTGCTATCTGAGAACAGGGTCATAGCAGAGCGTTTTGAAACCGCTGCTGCCGCGTCGTCGGTTACCTTCATGGAGAACTCCGGGCGGGATTAGAATGTAATAAAGGCGGAGCAATGCCCCGCCTTCATGAATTATGCCCTTGCAGGCTACTTAGTGCACGTCTTTCCAATACTCGCGGTTAAGTGCCCACGCAATAATGAAGAAGATGGCCAAGAAAAGCATGACCTTCTTACCGATCTCAACTCGCGTCTGCTTGTAGGGCTCTGCCGTGTAAGCGAGGAAATTGACAAGGTCGTACATCGCGCCATCGAACTCAGTCGTTGACATAACACCCGCAGCTGCGACTTCCAGTGAGTCGCAATGACCGGCGTCAGAATGATCGCTGTCTGCATTTACACACTGCGGTAATCCCTGCAGTTCGAGTAATACGTGAGGCATGCCGACATTTGGATAAACCAGGTTGTTCACACCGTACGGGCGAGAGTCATCCTGATAGAAGGTGCGAAGGTAGGTATAGAGATACTCAGGCTTTTTCGCGCGCGAGATAAGTGTCAGGTCGGGTGGGGCCGCGCCAAACCAGCCTTTTGCAACGTCTTTATCCATGCTGATATCCATCAGCGAACCAATTTTTTGGTCTGGATCAAGTAAGAGGTGCTCTCGGTAAAGATCTTCTGGAATACCTAAGTCTTTTGCCACGCGATTGTGTCGAGAGTACTGCAGCGAGTGGCATCCAGCGCAGTAGTTTGCATAGAGTGCAGCACCGTGCTGCAAGGACGCCGTGTCACTGGCGTCCGCAACAAACTCATCGCAAGGAATGCTTCCGCAGTCATAGGCTGACTCCGCACCGACGGCCTTTAGCGGCAACCAGGTGAGGACGGCAACGACCGCCAGGGTAGCCATATTTTTACCAAAGCCCATACCGCCATCCATTGTGATGCGGTCTGGAACCTCTTTCGTCTTGTCCCAAGTCGACCACCAGTACATGCCGAGGAAGAAGGCAAAGTAATAAATGGTGCAAATTTGGGCGAGCAATGTTCGGCTTTCTGTCGGCGCCTTAACACCCAAGACACCGAGAATAATGAAGCAAATGACAAAGCCGAGAAGCATTACACGATTGAGCATGCCTCGATAACGCCACGAGCGGACAGGATTCCGATCAATCCAGGGCAACGCGAAAGGAATCGCTACGGACGCCGCAAACGCGATGAAACCCCAAAACTTATCGGGTACTGCTCTCAGCACCGAGTAGTAAGGCGTGTAGTACCACACAGGGGCAATGTGAGCTGGGGTCTTTAGCGCATTCGCTTCTTCGAAATTCGCAAGCTCTAGGAAATACCCGCCCATTTCTGGTGCGAAGAAGATAATGCCGCAGAAGAAGAACAAGAAGACAGCAATACCTTGAATATCGTGCACCGAGTAGTACGGGTGGAATCTGATGCCATCCAGCGGAATGCCGTTTTCGTCTTTGTGCTTTTTGATCTCAACGCCATCAGGGTTGTTGGAACCCACCTCGTGGAGCGCAAGAATGTGCAATACAACTAACGCGAGCAACACGATGGGCAACGCCACCACGTGCAAGGCAAAGAATCGGTTAAGTGTGATACCCGAGAGCAGGTAGTCACCGCGGATCCAGGTCGTGATGTCTTCACCGACAACAGGGATCGCCCCGAATAGAGAAATAATGACCTGTGCACCCCAGTAGGACATCTGGCCCCACGGCAGTACATAACCCACAAATGCCTCAGCCATCAGTACGACAAAAATCAGCATGCCGAAGATCCAAATAAGCTCTCTGGGTTTCTGGTAGGAGCCGTACATCATGGCGCGGAACATATGCAAATAAACCACAATGAAAAACGCAGACGCTCCCGTTGAGTGCATGTACCGCAACAGCCACCCATACTCCACGTCACGCATGATGTATTCGACCGACGCAAAAGCTTCTTCAGCGCTCGGTGTGTAGCTCATTGTGAGCCAAATACCCGTGAGCAGCTGATTCACCAAAACGAGCAATGAGAAGACGCCGAAGAAATACCAGAGGTTGAAGTTCTTAGGCGCATAGTATTTACCCATGTGCGTATCCCACGCACGCGTTACGGGTAATCGCGCATCAAGCCACGAGACCAATCCTGTCAATGCCTTTTCCATTTACGCAACCTCCGCGTCAACGCCGATAACGAGCACGTTATCGCCTTCGAATGAGTAAGGTGGAACCATCAGATTATCGGCAGCCGGGACGCCTTTGTAGACACGTCCTGCCAAATCGAACTTTGAACCGTGGCAGGGGCAAAAGAAGCCACCTTGCCAGCTATCACCGCCCAAATCAGCCGCACCCACCTCAGGTCGAAACTTCGGTGCGCACCCTAAGTGTGTACAAAGCCCAACGACAACGAGGTACTCTTCATTGAGCGATCGCGGCGCACCGTTGATGTAGGCTGGCTGGTCTGACGTATCGGAGTTTGGATCTTTCAGGTTGCCGTCGAGGCTGGGAAGGCTGGCAAGTTGCTCTGGTGTGCGGCGAAGCACGTAAACGGGCTTTCCGCGCCATTCCACCACAACCATCTGACCCGGCTCGATCTTGCTGATGTCTGCCTTGACAGGCGCACCGGCGGCCTTTGCTTTCTCTGAGGGATTCCATGACGCCATGAAGGGCACTGCGACACCCACGACACCCGCAGCGCTGACTGCAGAGGTCGCCGCTGTTAGAAATCGGCGTCGTGTTTGGTCTGATGCGCTGCCAGCGTCGGCCGTCTGACCTGCCTCAACTTCACTCATTCGGTTATCTCCGATCTTGGTTATATTGTTGGCAGCGCTGTTTCACTGCCGTATGTACATTTTAAGCCGCGAAAGTTTAATCGTCGGCATGACGCACAGCAAGGTGAGGCAGGCCATAAATGGCCTGCTTATAGTCAAAATTTGTTCAGTAACGTGACAGCGACCGCCGCCACCAAGAAATTTATCGCTTTGAGAACTGCGGACGACGACGTGCTTTGCGAAGACCTACTTTCTTTCGCTCGACTTCACGCGCATCGCGCGTCACAAACCCTGCAGCACGGAGCGTAGCGCGAAGTGACTCATCGTACTCGAGCAACGCACGTGTCAATCCGTGACGAATCGCACCTGCCTGGCCAAAACTACCGCCACCGGCAACCGTGATGTTCGCGTCGAATTTTTCCACTGTTTCAGTCAGTTCGAGCGGCTGTCGCACGATCATTCGCGCAACTTCGCGACCGAAGTATTCATCAATACCGCGACCATTGATTGTGATGCTTCCGTTACCACCCTTTAGGAAGACACGAGCTGTTGATGTCTTGCGTCGACCGGTGCCGTAATACTGTGCAACTGCCATTATGTAATCCTTAAACTGTCAGCGTCTGAGGCTGCTGAGCCGTGTGTGGGTGCGAAGGCCCTGAGTAAACTTTCAACTTTTTGAACATGGCACGACCCAAGGGGTTGCGTGGCAACATGCCTTTTACCGCTCGCTGAAGAACTCGCTCAGGCGCGCGATCAATGAGCTTCTCAAAACTAAATGACTTTAAACCACCGGGGTAACCGGTGTGATGGTGATACATCTTGTCTGTCGACTTAGCGCCGGTAACGCGAATTTTCTCGCAATTTACAACCACGATATAGTCGCCCATATCCATGTGCGGCGTGTACTCAGGCTTATGCTTACCACGCAGACGATGCGCTATCTCAACCGCCAAACGCCCAAGAGTCTTGTTTTCTGCGTCTACAACGTACCAATCGTGATGTACGTCGCTTGCTTTCGCACTGTAAGTTTTCATGCAATCGCCCACTAGGCCTGATTTAAAGGAGCGCGGAGATTACAGTAGCGGGCTCCGGCTTTCAATAGAAAAGCAACGTTAAGGTAGATGTTCTCGGCCCAAATATTCCACAGATTGCATCTCAATCAGTCGAGACAGTGTGCGCTGGAACTCAAAACCCAGCTTCTTCCCCGAATACAGGCTTGCCATAGGTCGCTCAGCCACCAGAGCAACTTTAATATTTCGATCATAAAACTCATCGATGAGCGTTATAAATCGACGAGCGCCATCCTCAATCTCCGGAGTAAGCTCCGGCACGTTATCGATCAGAACGGAATGAAACTCCTTTGCCAGCTGAGTGTAGTCAGCGGCTGCGCGCGGCTCGAGACAAAGCGTTTTAAAATCTGCGAGCAAGACCCCTTCCGACACCCCCAGCGTTTGTAACGTGCGATGATTAACAACAAGCGCGCTGGGTACTGGGTGCTTACCGCCGCTTAAATCCGAAAAAAGCGTCTGAAGTATCTCTGACGCTTCTTGTGACATAGACTCATGAGTCCCGACAAAATAAAGCTCTGACTGGCTCAATACTCTCAGCCGGTAATCGATACCACTGTCGACATTGAGAACGCGCGTGTTGGCCTCTACCGCCTTAATCGCGGGAATAAAGCGCGCTCTCTGCAATCCATTTTCATACAACCCTTTGGGCGCGATGTTAGACGTTGCGACCAAGCAAATACCGCGATCAAAAAGCTTTTGCATTAGGCCTCCGAGTAACATGGCATCACCAATATCACTGACATAAAACTCATCGAAGCACAGAACAAGGGTCTCACTGGCAATTCGATCAGCCACAATATCCAATGGATTTTTCTCGCCGGACAAATCGGTGAGATCAGCGTGAACACGCTGCATAAACCGATTGAAGTGCATTCGTGACTTCTGCTTGAAATCAAGCGCGTCATAGAATGAGTCCATCAGATACGTTTTGCCACGTCCGACGCCACCCCACATGTAGAGACCCTGAACGGACGGCGTTGCCTTACTGTTAAACAGCTTAGCGATGAATGTTTTTTTCTCTGCTCGTCTCTGATTTAAGCGGTCAAAGACATCTTGTAACGCATCGACCGCTTGCGCTTGGGCCTCGTCCGACACGATGACGCCAGCAGCGAGATCTGATCGGTAGCGTTCTTGGGGCGTAGGCGTCATGAAAGCATTTTCTTTGTTGGCACGAGGATAAAAGGCGCGACTCTATCGCCTGCTGATATATACGACAAGAATCGGTTTAGGATGACGACTATTTTCACTGGCTAAGCGCGCAACAACCATGCACCATTGAGGTAAAGTAAAAGTCACTTCAGATGGGGGATAGTGATGGAAACGACGGCGACTACCTTGGGCTACTTTCTGTTGGTCGGATTTGCCGTGGGTTTAGCTGCGGGCTGGTGGGCGGCGACGCAACGAAAAGACAACAATGATGACGTGATCAATGAACTCCGTGATGAAGTTGAGGCCGCTAAAGCGGCGCACCGCAGTTATGAGCAATCGGTAACAAGTCATTTTGCTAACACTGCGCAATTACTTCATCGCATGCAGGACGACTATCGGTCTATTTACACGCACATTGCCTCAGGTGCACAGGAATTGTGCGATGCCGACGTTGCGAGCCAACTTGATGATACGAAGCTGGTAGGCAGCGCCTTCGATTTGGCTGACCATCTGGTTGATCCGGCCCAACCACTGGATTACGCGCCAAAGAAAAACCCCGACGAGGCAGGCCAACTTTCGGAAGAATTTGGCCTAGAAAGAGCGTTCAAACCGAACGTCGGGTAAGCCACTCCGAGTAGGCGCGTTTGAGCGGCCAGTGCAGCGAGTATTGCTTCCCGCAAAACCTCAAGCTGGGCTGTAAATGTCGACAAACTCGTGATCGATGCCAAACATCTCAGCGAGCCAATTGCCGACCGACTGCACGCCGAATCGCTCCGTAGCGTGGTGACCGGCCGCGATGAAGGCAATGTCGCGCTCACGGGCCACATGAATAGTTTGCTCAGACATTTCGCCTGTGATGAACAAGTCAACGCCCGCGTCGGCCGCGTCATCAATATAGCCTTGCCCGCCACCCGTACACCAAGCTACCGAGGTGATCGACTTGCGGTCATCCCCAACTGTCACAACGGATCGATCGAGGCAACGTGACAGCTGAGCTGTAATGTCAGAAAGCGACTGGCTCTTTTCGTACTGGCCTGTGAAAACCGGGTAGCTCACGTCAGTCGCCTTTAAGCTACGCCACGAGGGCATCGCCAATGCGCGTCCCAAACCCGCATTGTTACCGAGCGTAGCGTGATTATCCAAGGGCAAATGATAGGCAAAAAGATTGACCTCCGCCTGAATCAATGCCCGTATTCGACGCCCTTTCATCCCTACCAAACAGGGATCTTCACCACGCCAAAAATACCCATGATGCACAAGCACGGCGTCGGCGTTTAGCTCGATCGCCCTATCGATGAGTGCCTGTGATGCGGTGACACCCGAGACGAGACGCGAGATAGTAGCACTGCCCTCAACTTGCAAGCCGTTTGGACAATAGTCGACAAACGCGGCGCTGTTCAGCTCGGCATCCAAAGCCTGTTTCACTTGATCTCTGTCAGCTGACACACTCAAACCCTCAATCCACTGGCGTGATTCAACATTATACGCTGACTTTCATTTACACTAGTGAGGAAAATAAAAGGAGCTTAAGCGTGCGGGAGTGGTTTGCACAGTTGGTATGGCCTGCGCTCGTGGGCGTATTAGCCGCTGTCATTTTGCTTAACTTAGAGTGGCTGGAGCTTCCAGGCGATAGGCAGGGACCCGCGTCCTACAGTGATGCCGTTGCCGTTGCGACGCCATCCGTCGTGAACATTTACACCGCAAAACTGGTTGCCGAAAAGACTCCGGTATTCAATGCCCCACTGCTTCGTCGCTACACCAACCGCGGCGAGCGTCAGCCCCGTGTCGAGCGCTCCCTAGGGTCCGGTGTGATCATGAGCCAGGACGGTCACATCATTACAAACCAACACGTAATCGACGGTGCTCAGTCGATACAAATACTTCTATCTGACGGTCGACGAGCCAGTGCTTCGGTAGTCGGCATTGACCCAGACACTGATCTCGCACTTCTCAAAACGGAGCTAACAGGACTCTCGGCTATTAAAACAGCCGACTCTGACGCGATTAAAGTCGGCGATGTCGTTATGGCAATTGGCAACCCTTTTGGTTTTGGTCACTCCGTCACGCTGGGCATCATCTCCGGACTCGAGCGTTATGGCCTCCAACTGTCTGCCTATGAAAGCTACATTCAGACCGATGCTGCCATTCACTTGGGAAACTCAGGAGGCGCCCTGATTGACTCAGAGGGACGCCTCGTGGGGATTAACACCCTCATTTACACCGCTGCACCTGATCAGAGTAATGATTCGAGCGGAATCGGCATCAACCTGGCAACGCCAAGCAATCTCGTCAATACGGTTATTTCAGATCTTATCGAGTACGGCGCGGTCATCCGAGGCTGGCTCGGCGTGGAAGTCGATCTGCTCCTCGGCCTCGATGATCAGGGTCGTACTACACAATCGTTGCTCGTTACTGAAACCGCGGCAGGCGGCCCAGCAGAGCGCGCGGGCATTCAAGTTGGCGACTTAATCGTAGCGCTTGATGGGGCAGACGTGAGCGATGCGCGAGAGGCCATGCAAATGATCGCCCGCCTTCGACCCGGAGATCGTGTGTTAGTTGGACTGCAGCGTCAGGATCAACGGCTTGACGTTGACGCGATCGTCGCCACGCGCCCTACTAATTAATTTAGTTTGGGTCCTCTACCCGTATCCGCGCGGCCATCGCATGGGCTGCAAGCGACTCCCCATCAGCAATGGTGCCCGCCACTTCAGCCAGCGCTTTTGCCCCTTGAGAATTCACATCGATAATCGATGTCCGAGTTTGGAAGTCATAAACACCCAGTGGTGATGAGAAGCGTGCTGCACCTGACGTAGGGAGTACGTGATTGGTACCCACGCAGTAATCACCCAATGACTCAGAGCTGTAGGCCCCCAAGAAGATGGCACCGGCATGAGTAATATGTGGAAGCAATTGATCCGCATCCCGCACAGCCAACTCCAAATGCTCAGGAGCAAATAGGTTCGATAACCGCGCCGCACGCTCAAGATCCTCGACAACGATGAGCGCGCCACGATTCTTCAACGACGCTTCAATGACTGAGCGTCTGGGCATAGTGGGTAAAAGAGCGTCAATGGCCTCCGCTACGGCATCCAGGTAGGCGTCATTCGGTGAAATACAGACTGCCTGAGCCACTTCATCGTGTTCCGCTTGCGACATGAGATCAAGAGCAATCCACTTAGGATCAACCGAACCATCGGCGATCACGAAAATCTCCGAGGGCCCCGCAATCATGTCGATGCCCACTTTGCCAAATACCTGTCGCTTTGCTTCCGCCACAAATCGATTGCCTGGCCCCACGATTTTATCAACGGCCTTGATGCTCTCCGTGCCATACGCGAGTGCTGCCACAGCCTGAGCGCCGCCAATGGTGACCACCCTATCGACCCCAGCCATGGAGGCGGCAGCCATCACGAGCGGATTTAACTTACCGCCCGGGGTTGGTGCCACCATCGTGACATCAGGCACACCAGCCACCTTTGCCGGGATAGCATTCATGAGAACCGACGAGGGGTAACTGGCTTTGCCGCCGGGCACATAGAGACCCGCGCTGGACATCGCGAGTATCCGCTGCCCTAGACGGCTTCCATACTCGTCCTCGATCGACCAATCTTGAATAAGCTGCTGCTGATGGTAACGCTCAATGCGCGCAGCGGCGGTCTTGAGCGCAGATCGCTCAGCGTCACTGATTCGCTGTTCAAATTCGGATAGTCGCTGTTTATCGAAGATCAAGTCAGACATATCCGTGACGGCATGATCGTCGAGAGACTGCGTCAGCTCAATAATCGCGGCATCGCCTCGCTCTCTAATACGCCCAATAATCTCACTAACCGTGGTCACAAGCCCGGGATCAATCACCTCCATGGGCGCTTGAAGCGCTGCTATCTGCGCGTCGAAGTCGGGTGCATCGCTGCTTAGTCGGCGAATGTCAGACTTCATTTCTCAGTCCTTCGGAGCGCAACAGCATCCGAAATAGACTCAAGCAAAGTCGAAATAATCGGGTTCCGGGTACGCATTGACGCTTTGTTCACGATGAGCCGTGACGATATATCAGCGATGTGCTCACGTGGCACCATGCCATTGGCTTTTAAGGTATTGCCCGTGTCGACGATGTCAACGATTTCATCAGCTAGCCGCATAATGGGCGCCAACTCCATGGCGCCGTAAAGCTTGATGATGTTGGGCTGCAGACCACGCAGGGAATAGTGCTCTCGAGCGACGTTGACAAACTTGGTAGCCACCCGGATTTTTGCCGCTGTTTTTTGCTGCGCGCCATCAATACCAGCGGTCATCAATCGGCAACGCGCAATCTCGAGATCCAGTATCTCGTAAAGCCCCTCGTCACCAAACTCCATCAAAATGTCTTTTCCAACAACGCCCATGTCCGCCGCACCGTGCCGAACGTAAGTCGGCACATCTGACCCACGCAACAACACGAATTTCACAGACTCGTGCGTCGTTGGGAAAATGAGCTTCCGACTGGTTGCAATGTCATCGAGAGGCACGATTCCTGCCCCCTCAAACAAGGGCAGAGTTTCTTTGAGTATTCGGCCTTTTGTCAGGGCAATTGTGAGCGTATCCGCTTCGCTAGGCATCAATCACCTCATTTTCCGGACGATGTCAGCGCCCACTGATTGAAGTTTCTCTTCGATACGCTCGTAACCACGGTCTATGTGATAAATGCGATCTACCCGCGTCTCCCCTTGTGCAGCAAGACCTGCGATCACCAAACTGGCTGATGCTCGAAGGTCTGACGCCATAACAGGCGCTCCGCGAACCTCTTCCTGCCCCTGAATGATAACGGAATGTCCATCGATGGCGATGTTGGCGCCCATACGCGACATTTCCTGAGCATGGATTAAACGATTCTCAAAAATTGTTTCTGTAATGCGGGCAACCCCGTCAGCAAAGAGATTAAGTGCTGTAAATTGCGCCTGCATGTCCGTTGGAAACCCCGGATAAGGCGCCGTTGTAATGTTCACGGCACGAGGCCGCTTACCGCGCATGTCAGCTTTAATACAGGTGCCTTCCACCTGCACATCAACGCCGGCCTCACGCAGCTTATCCAGCACAAGCCCCAAGTGCTCAGCGTCTGCACCGTCAACAGTAATACAACCCCTCGTTGCAGCGGCCGCAACGAGATAGGTCCCTGCCTCAATGCGATCTGGCATAACGGTGTACTGACACGAATGCAGGGTCGAGACGCCTTGTATTGTGAGCGTATCGCTGTCGTCACCGGAAATCACAGCACCCATAGAACGCAAAAACTTAACAAGATCGGTTATCTCTGGCTCTCGCGCTACGTTACGCAGAATCGTCTCGCCATCCGCAAGCGCAGCAGCCATCAATAGGTTCTCAGTTCCCCCAACGGTCACCGTCTCAAAGGTGAAATCACATCCGCGCAATCCGTCTTCTGTGGTAGCAACGATATACCCGTCGCGCACGTCAATCTGCGCACCCATTGCCTCAAAGCCCTTCAAATGGAGATCGACGGGACGACTTCCAATGGCGCAACCACCGGGGAAAGAGACTTCCGCACGCCCAAACCTTGCGAGCAAAGGACCCATCACCAAAATCGAGGCGCGCATCGTCTTCACCAATTCATAGGGCGCTCTGCGACTGTTCAAGTGTTCAGCCGATATGCAAAGAACGCCCGACTCATCAACAGCGGCCTCAACACCCAAGGCGCCAAGCAGCTCGATCATCGTGGTGACATCGTTAAGATGAGGAACGTTAGACACTCTCAACGTTTCAGAGGTCAGCAAGCTCGCCGCAAGAATAGGCAGTGCCGCGTTTTTTGCGCCAGAGATAGCCACCCGACCCTGCAGTGGCTTACCACCGCGAATGACAAAATAATCCACGTTAGAAATTCCGCGTCAGGGTGTTTTCGCAATGATATTGACAGCGTGAAGCTCACCGGATCGAATGAACTCATTCAAAGGGGCGTAAACTTTTTGCTGGCGTGCCACTGGCCTAAGCCCCTCAAAGATCTCACTGACAACCGTTATCTGGCAATGTGAACCATCAAGCTGAATATCAATACTCGCCCCGGGGAATGCGCTCTCGAGCGCATGGGTAATCGTTGTCTCATTCATCATCGAGGTCCTCTGGTAAATTCGCCGCAACGTCCCACTCGGCTACAACGGTGCCGACATTACCCTGCGCCGCCTTCGCGGCCGACGCGAATTGATTCTGGTAAATCTGGCCCAAGTTAATGTCTTCGACAATTAAGTTACGAAGACGCCATGTGCCGTCACGCCGCTTGCCCATTTGATAGCGCACCGTGTAGGTTCGATCGCCCGAGCCGTACACCAGCTGTGTAACCGAAGCCGAGCGAGCGCTCGGGTCAATATCATCTCCATCAACGATTTCGAACTTTGACCCACTAAAGGCCAATAAGCCCTTCGCGTAAGTCCTGATCAATCCCGATTTAATGATGCCTGTAAAGGTTTCAAGCTGCTCACGGAGTGCCTTCTTACCCTCTGCGTCTAGGCGCTTGTATCGCGCATTCGACGCGTATTCACCCATCACGCCTTTGGCAAAACCCCGCCAGTCGATGGTGGCATCGAGCACCTCGCCTATTTCCCTGTAGAAACGGTCGGGATCTTCATCGAAGTACTCGGGCGCACCATCAATAATGGTCATGATCTGGCTCGTGGTAAATTCGATGATCGGCTTAGGTGCCTTATCATTGACTTCAGCTGTGCTCGATAACGCGAGCCCCATGAGGATAAATGCGGTGAACCCTTTACCGAATAACGCCGAGATTTTCATAATGTTCCTTTCTAACCCGCCTTTACCGGGATGATCGCGCCTGTCTCAGCGTTAAGTGTCGTTCTAACGCCGACGAGATCGAGTATGATAACCGATCGCTTGGATTCCGCAGCGAGTTTTAACGATCAAGGTGTACCATTACCCAAATGTTAGACATGTTTTTTATAGTTGCTGGGCTAATCGGGCTCGTTTGGAGTTCGGATAAGTTTGTTGATGGCGCCGCAGCAATCGCTAGATGGGCGGGGCTGTCGCCCTTACTCATCGGCTTGACCATCGTCTCACTCGGCACTTCGGCGCCTGAGATCGTCATCTCAATCATAGCGTCGCTCTCAGGCTCAGGTGAATTGGCCGTGGGTAATGCGCTTGGATCGAATATTGCCAATACCGGATTGGTTCTGGGCGTCACGCTGATCATTAAGTCGATGGCTGTTGAGGCCTCAGCAATCCGAAGAGAACTCCCTCAAATGATGGGCGCCACGCTACTCGCAGGTGCACTGCTCGCTGATGGCGAGCTCTCACTTTTGGACGGCACCGTATTGCTAAGCGCGCTCACTCTATTTCTGTTTCTATTGTCTAAACGTGGACCCGGCAAGGAGACCACGGCCGTCGAGGCAGGAGCAGCATCGGCTGGGCTGGCATGGCTCAAATTTTTGGGCGGGCTCGTGCTGCTCGTCATCTCATCGCGAGTTTTGGTCATAGGCGCGGTGAATGTTGCCACCGCTTTGGGCGTATCTGAGCTCATTGTCGGGCTGACGATTGTGGCCATCGGGACCAGCCTACCTGAGCTTGCAGCTTCCGTAGTGAGTGCCGTAAAAGGACACGCTGATATGGCGATCGGCGCCATACTGGGCAGTAATATTTTTAACCTCCTCATCGTACTCCCTATTCCAGGGCTTTTAGGTCCGCTAGCGCTAGACGCCAGCGTGTATTACCGAGACTGGCTTTACACCGCTTTTACGGCCTCACTGCTCGCGCTTTTTATGTGGCAGGCTCAACGTAGCGCTAGCCGGCATCAAGAAGCCAGCGGTGAACTCAGTCGTTTCGCTGGTGTCGTATTACTGGGTACGTATATAACCTATCTTGGCATTTTGATAACGGCTCCGGACCTCGCAGGGTAACTATGACTCATCAACCCATACGTTCGTCAATCGACTCGGCACTGAGAACCATCGATATTGAGATGAGGGCGGTGGACGCTCTCAAATCCCGCATCGACGAGGACTTTGCCGAGGCTGTTAGCATTCTCGCCGCAGCTAATGGCAGAGTCATCGTGAGCGGTATGGGTAAAAGTGGACATATCGGTAGCAAAATCGCGGCGACCTTGGCCAGCACCGGCACCCCAGCTCAGTTTGTTCACCCAGCCGAGGCCTGCCACGGTGACATGGGAATGATTACACAGAGCGATGCTGCTTTGCTCATGTCTAACAGCGGAACAACCAGTGAAGTGACGGCCCTGCTTCCGATGCTTAAGCGCCTAGGGATACCCATTATTGCCATGACCGGAAACCCCGACTCACTCCTGGCAACCGCTGCAGACATTCACTTGAATATAAGTGTCGATGAAGAAGCGTGCCCGCATGATCTTGCACCCACCGCAAGTACCACAGCCAATCTCGTCATGGGCGACGCTTTGGCTGTCGCGCTACTTGAGCACAAGGGTTTCACAGCAGAAGATTTTGCCTTTACTCACCCGGGTGGGGCGCTAGGGCGTCGGCTTTTAACTCGCGTCTCAGACCTTCAAGTTACCGGGGCTGACATTCCTCAGGTTGCTCCGTCAACATCCTTAGCGGATGCGCTGATGGTTATCTCGGCTAAGGGGTTAGGAATGTCCACCGTGACCGATGATAACAATGCGCTACTCGGTATCTTCACGGATGGCGACTTGAGACGGGTACTTGAGCAAGGTCACGACTTAAATAAGACCGAGGTCGGTAGTGTCATGTCACACGGTGCAAAGACAATCGACTCAGATGCACTTGCGGCTGAGGCGGTTAAACGCATGGAATCAGACGGAATCAGCGCACTCGTGGTCACGGATAAAACGGGCGCCGTGACGGGCGTGATCCATCTCCTCGCGCTGTTAAGGGCCGGTATCGTATGAGCGAAAGTAGCCCGATAAAACTTTTGGTTCTGGATGTTGACGGCGTGATGACCGACGGCAAAGTCACCTACACGAGTGATGGCCAGGAACTCAAGTCGTTTAATATTAAAGATGGTGTAGGAATAAAACGCGTGCAACAAGCGGGCATTCAAACCGCCATTATTACCGGTCGGGTATCGCCCATGGTGGCGCGAAGAGCCACAGAGCTTGGTATTCATCATGTGATTCAGGGCCGTGAAGACAAGCTGACCGCGCTCAAAGAACTCCTTCGGTCAGTGGCAATTGAGCTTCACGAAGTGGCCTACATGGGCGACGACTTACCGGACATTGATGCTATTGCCAGCACAGGAATGGGTGCTTGCCCCAAAAACGCCGTCCCGGCAGTTGTCTCCAAAGCAGATTGGGTCGCATCACTTAATGGGGGCGAAGGCTGCGTTCGCGAATTCTGTGATTATCTACTCGGTGATGTCACCCCGTGAAATGGAGTATTAGCGGCGCTCTGCTTGGCGTCATGGCCGTCTTGCTGATTTTTGCGCGTCTCGAAAACGAAGCCCCAACGAGTTTGGAGGCGCGAAAGTTGATCTCCACGGAGCTGAATAATTTAGAACTTATTCGCTACGATACTTCGGGCCGCAAACTAGAGACAAGCCATGCCGACCACGCAGTCCAACTTGAAGGGGATTCACAGATGTTGATGGGCGGTCTTCACGTTGAACGCGAGGACGAGCAAGGGGTGCGCTGGCAACTAGAGGCACCGCGCGGACTTTCGAGATTAAGCGATGACACCCTTACGCTTACAGGCGGCGTAATTGTAACCCGGGGAGCCGACGTCACGCTTGAGACCGACGAGCTCACCATTGATGCAAACACCCATCTCGCGTCATCATCGTCTCAAGCGAGCATAATTAGCGCGAGAGGTATAACAACCGGCTCTCAACTGCAGATTGATTTTCGCGGCGGAACCGCAAAGTTGCGGGGGGATGTCGCGTCCAGCTTTAGTAAAGGAACCAGCGAAAAGTGAATTGTGAGTATCCCCTAGGGACCAGATTAATCAGCGTCTTGCTGGCGATACTGCTGGCCACCAGCGCAATCGGCTCCTTCGCAAACGATGCCGATCAACCGATTGAAATATCGGCAGATCAGGTGACACGCGAGGAGCCATCAGGCCTGACAACATACCGCGGTTCCGTAGAGCTTCGCCAAGGCTCGCTTGAGATCAAGTCAGAGCGGTTGGTCTTTTCATTTGATGACAAAGGCGCGTCGATCATTACCGCCACGGGCACGCCTGCAACGCTGAAGCAAACCCCGAGTGACCGTGAGACGCCGATCAACGCGCAAGCCAATGCCATCGAATATCAAGAGACAAAAGACCGCATTCGCCTAATTGGTGAGGCGCGAATACTTCAAGACGGTGCGGTGATAGAGGGCAGCACAATAGAGTACATTGTTAGTTCGCAGCGTGTCATCGCCGCGGGATCGCCCAGTGGAAAAAAGCCTCAACGCGTGAAAGTAACCATCCCACCGAACTCGCTTAGGGAGAATCCAGGTCGTGACTGAGGTTCTCACTGCAAAGGGTCTGGCCAAGTCATATCGTGGCCGCCGTGTCGTTAACGGTATGTCAATGTCGGTAAACGCCGGCGAGATTATTGGACTCCTAGGACCCAATGGCGCAGGAAAAACCACTTGCTTCTACCTCATGGTCGGCTTGGTTGCGACCGATGAGGGGCGCATCACACTCTGTGGTGAAGATGTCACTGCGCTGCCCATTCATCTAAGAGCAAGACAGGGTTTGGGCTACCTCCCTCAAGAGGCCTCAATTTTCCGTCGACTTTCCGTCGAAGACAACCTGATGGCCATTATCGAAACCCGAGATGACTTAACGGTGACCGAACAACAAAACCTTTGTGACGAGCTTCTTCACGAGTTTCACATCACGCATCTTCGATCATCACTTGGTCAAAGTTTGTCGGGAGGTGAGCGGCGTCGAGTGGAGATCGCCCGCGCACTCGCAACGGACCCAAAGGTCATATTATTAGATGAGCCATTCGCCGGTGTAGACCCCATATCCATATCGGACATAAAAGCAATTATCACCCACCTTCGAGACCGGGGGATCGGGGTATTAATCACAGACCACAACGTCCGCGAAACACTCGACATCTGCGAGCGGGCCTACATAGTTAGTGAGGGAAGTGTGATTGCTGAGGGCGACGCACAAAGCATTCTCGACAATGCGAACGTCCGTAAAGTATACCTCGGCCAGGACTTTCGGCTGTAAGTTCTCGCTGCGTACAACGAACATAGCAATGTAAGCAAAAGGTAGGCCAAGCGGTTTGCCTTTGTTGAAATGAAAGCGCTAAACTGTCTATCCAATGGCTTCTCAAAGAGATTCATGAAGCAAGCTCTGCAGTTAAAGCTCGGTCAACAACTAACGCTGACACCTCAGCTGCAGCAAGCTATTAAGCTCCTTCAACTCAGCACACTCGATCTTCAGCAAGCCATCACCGAAACGCTTGAGAGCAATCCACTTCTCGACGAAGAGGAGGGTTCCAATGAAGCGCCGCTTGAGACGGATGTTAAAGAGCAAGTCGACTTTTCCGACACCACTTCCGAGGATCTCCCTTCAACCGAGCTTCAAGTAGACGCGGCCTGGGAAGATGTCATGCCCTCTTCCGCACCTGCGGCCACGCAGGGCGCCGGCGGCGAGGATCTGAACTTTGGTGAGCGTGACTCGTCACCCGAAACATTGCAGTCGCACCTACTTTGGCAACTCAATCTCACACGCTTTTCCGAAACAGACCGCGCCATCGCGCTCGCCTTCATCGATGCGGTTGATGATGACGGAAGGCTGACACAAACAGCTGAGCAAATTTTTGAAGGGCTGAACATCGATGAACTAGAGTTTGAAGAGGTAATGGCTGTACTGCACCGTCTTCAACACTTTGAGCCAACCGGTGTTTTCGCGACGGACTTACAAGAGTGTCTCCTCATTCAGCTAAGGCAGATGAGTGAAGAGACGCCGCATCGCGATACTGCCGGTATGATGGTTAGGCGGCACATCGAGCAAATTCCTGTGGCTGAGCCGAAACACTTAGCACGGAGGATGCGGACCACGCCTGAGGACATTATCGGCGCGCTAAATCTAATACGCTCATTGAATCCAACCCCCGGCGCGTCGCTTCAAGCCTCTGCAACTGAATACATTGTTCCCGACGTGTTTGTTAAGCGTGTTGAAGGAAAATGGCGAGTCGAATTAAACCCCGACATAGCGCCAAAACTACGAATCAATCATCACTACGCGGAATTGCTAAACGCGGGAACGAGCTCCGACCGAGATTACGCAAGAAACAACGTTCAAGAAGCAAAATGGTTTATCAAGAGCCTATTGAGCCGAAATGAGACGTTGCTAAAAGTGGCCTCTTCGATTGTGCAGCATCAGCGTGCTTTCCTCGATCACGGGGAAGAAGCAATGCGCCCCTTAATATTGGCGGACATTGCCGGAGAGGTGGACTTACATGAGTCCACTGTCTCTCGGGCAACGACACGCAAGTACATGCATACGCCCCGGGGTATTTATGAGTTGAAATACTTCTTTTCAAGTCATGTTGCCACCACCGAGGGTGGCGAGTGCTCGTCAACTGCAATCAAAGCATTGATCAAACGAATCATTGGCGCAGAGAACTCGCAGAAGCCATTGAGCGATGCAAAGCTGTGCACACTTCTCGCTGATGAAGGCGTAGTGGTGGCACGGCGCACGGTCGCAAAGTACCGAGAACAAATGAATATAGGCCCCTCAAACGAAAGGAAGCGTTATATCTAATTGTTGAACCATTACAGGAGAATCATCATGAGAGTGACTATTAGCGGACACCACGTCGACGTAACAGATGGCTTACGAGAGCATATTTCGAGGAAATTACGACGGGTACAGCGGCACTGTGACAGCATTGACCATATAGAGTTCGTTCTTGTTGTGGAACGCGCTGAACATAAAGCTGAAGCTAATTTACACCTTGCTGGGGCTGACTTTTTTGCTTCGCAGACACTCTCTGATATGTATCCCGCGATAGACTCTGTTATCGAAAAATTAGATCGTCAGGTAACCGATCACAAGAGAAAGCATCGGACCCACTAGCACTAGAAGGTGAGTGTCATCGCGCAAGTTTGGCGCTTAAGCGACCGCTGCGGCGACGGACCGTAGCAGCGAGTTATCAAGGTTTACCGAGTAACGAGGGAAAAACGGCAAACTCGTCATGCACATTATTATCGTAAGTGGCAGCTCCGGATCAGGCAAAAGCTCAGCGTTAAATCAGCTGGAGGACATGGGTTTCTACTGTGTGGATAACCTACCTGTCACGCTCGTTGAATCCCTCATAAAACACTTCGAGGAAGCGCCCTCGTCGGCCTACACAGGCCTTGCCATCTGTATCGATATTCGCACAGAGGATGCGGGCGTTAACGACTTACGCGACTTTTTAAAAGGGCTCAGAGAAAAAAACACTTTCGAGCTCATCTTTTTCGACGCGACCGCGCAAGCTCTGAGTAAACGCTTTAACGAAACCCGGCGCAAACACCCCCTAAGTGAAGACGGCTTACCGCTGACGGATGCCCTCGCTATCGAACGGATCATTCTAGAGCCGCTAATCTCTGCCGCTGATTTGATTATCGACACCTCGGAAATGTCACCCTACAACCAACGCGAAGTGATGCAGCAGCGGTTTGGGAAAGCCCGCTCGGGTATGGCTATCAGCATCGAATCTTTTGGATTCAAAAAAGGCGCGCCGTTAAACGCCGATATTGTGCTCGATATGCGCATGCTAGCCAATCCACATTGGGAGCCCGAGCTCAGAGCGTTTACGGGTCAGGCGCTGCAAGTAAAGCAATTTATTGAGGCGCATCCGGAAACGGATACCGTGGCAAATGATTGTATTAGCATGCTACTCAAGTGGGTTCCGCTTTACCAAAAAAGCCAGCGCGCTTATCTGACGATTGCTGTTGGTTGCACGGGTGGGAAGCACCGGTCGGTGTACATGACAGAGCGAATTGGCGAAGCTCTCTCGCGGCAATTTGAAGGTGTCTCGGTCACTCACAGAGATATGCCTAAAAGCTAGCAAACTCCGGGACTGGTATTTGTTCGCACCACACGCTGCGAAAGCCTCAAGCGATGTTACTCTTGCGCGCAGTCGGGAGGATCTCACATGGTAGATATCAGTGCACAGGCGAGTCCAGCAGTGACGCGTGTCGCTGATGCCCTGCGCTCGGGTGCCCTGCCCGACGTCGCTGCCTACCTTCCCGATATGTCGCCGGGAGATATCGCCTACCTTATTAGCGCCTCACCGCCTGCGACGCGGCATGAGCTATGGTCACTGCTGGACCATGAGCAAGAAGCCGATGTCCTCAACGAACTACCCGATGACATCAGGAACCATTTCCTCGCAGATCTGCAACCGGAAGCCGTCGCGGAAATTATTGTCCAGCTAGACGACGATGACGTTGCGGACATTCTTCATGAGCTGCCGCAAGCGGAAACCGACCTCATTTTAGACTCATTGACGACGGATGATCGTGAGCGATTTGAGACGGCGCTGAGCTACCCCGACGATGTCGCCGGGGGTCTTATGAGTACGGATACGCTTACCATCCGACCCGATCTCACCATGGATGTTGTTCTTCGCTACCTGAGACGGCACACGCGATTACCGGAAAACACGGACAGCCTTATTGTGGTGAGTCGTGAAGACAAATATGTGGGCCTTTTACCGGTTCGCACACTGCTTGTATCGGATCCGTCGGCGTCAGTTCGCGAGATGATGAAGACGGAGCGCGAACCGCTCGACGCAATGACCTCAGCCGATGAGGTGGCACGTCGATTTGAGCGCAATGACTGGATTTCGGCACCGGTAGTTGACCCACAAGGAAAGTTAATCGGTCGTATTACGATCGATGACGTGGTCGACGTGATCCGCGAGCAGGCCGATCACAGTCTGGCTGTAATGGCCGGCTTAGGAGACGGAGACGCCTTCACTCCCGTCCTCCAAACGGCACCTCAGCGCGCTGTTTGGCTGGCGGTCAATTTATTGACCGCTATTTTGGCGGCCTCGGTCATAAGTTTGTTCCAAGCAACCATCGAAAAAGTCGTGGCCCTGGCTGTGTTGATGCCTATCGTCGCGTCCATGGGCGGAATTGCTGGCACCCAAAGTCTTACAGTTCTCATTCGGGCAATGGCGATGGGCCAAATTAATGATCGCACTGAAATTTGGCTGGTTCGCAGAGAAATACTCGTCTCAGCGCTCAATGGTCTTATTTGGGCATTTGTCATGGCACTCGTCACCACCTATTGGTTCGATGACAGCACTCTAGGCCTCATTATCGCCTTTGCAATTATCGTTAATTTACTCACCGCGGGTATTGCTGGAGCCTCGCTACCACTGCTCTTGGAGCGACTCAAGATTGATCCCGCGCTCGCCGGTGGTGTCATCCTCACCACCGTAACCGATGTGGTTGGCTTCTGGGCATTCTTGGGTCTGGCCGCGTATTTTTACGGCTAAGCAAGGGTTAACCAATATGAACGATGATGATTTATGGGACGGGGACGATGCGTTGGCACCCGAGAGTAAGAGTTCTCGGAAGCGCCAAATGCATGCTCTTCAAAATCTCGGTGAGGCGTTGGTCGGTCTGACCAGCACGCAACTCGCAAAGCTCGATTTGGACAACGAGCCCCTATTAGAGGCCATCGAACTCGCGCAACGTATCAACCACCACAGTGGCAAGCGACGACAAATGCAATACATTGGCAAGCTCATGCGCTCTGCCGACTCCGAGCGCATTGCCCAATCCCTCGACGCGCTTCATGAAGGTAGTCGCAAAGAAAAAGCCCGTGAGCATATGATTGAAGCGGCACGAAGCGCACTCATCTCACGCGGCGATGACGCGCTGCAGGAGGTGCTTGCGATATGGCCGAACGCTGACCGCCAAATGCTGAGGCAGCTCAGTCGAAGCGCCATCGATGAGCAGAAGAAAGCATTACCACCCACTTCCGCGAGGAAGTTATTTCGCTACTTGCGATCGCTTCCCGAGTCAGACTCAGAAGACTGATCCCGCTCGAGCGAGCCCAACTTCTCGGCAGATCGCCGCGCATCAAACACGCGCAAAAATTTCACCTCAGGCGTATCCAAAGGCCCCGTGACGGAGTAAACACCACTGGAGAGTCGCGTCACCTGGTCTTCAAAAACTCGACTCGCGAGATAAGCACCCGCTGCAATAGGTAATCCGCCTGCGAGCGCCGCCACCCAAGGGATGTTCTCCACCAGCGGCAAGGTAACGGTTAGCTCAGCATCAATCACCTCGCTGGCAATATCGAAGTTACCACCCAAATCTAACCGACCACCGCCGTTTCTAATGGAAAACTCATTGATCATCACGCGCTCACCATCGAGCGCCAAATCCCCTTTTGCTTTGTCAAAGGTCAATCCGGGATCGAAGAGCTGATTAACATTGGCGCGCTGCACTAAGCCCGCAAGATTAAAAACACTGATAAAGCGGAGAGGTCCGGTTGCCTGGGAAGAGACGGGCAAAAAAGAGCCCTTATTTAATTCCAGCTTCACGTCACCATAGAGGCGGCCCAGCGCAACATCTAAAGGCGAACCTGCCCAAGAAAGACTGCCCGTCACCGACCCTGAAGCAAAATCAACGACCGAATCAGTATTGACGACAGACAGTGTCGACGCGGCAGGGCCAAGCTGGAAATCAATCGAAGCTGAGGTTGCGGCGCCCTCTCCCAGAGTCCAGTCAACCTGATTTTTCTCACCGAGCGTCACACCGTCGATGATACCGTTGATGGAGGTTAAACTAATAGACTCAGGCGCAGCGTCCACCTCAAAACCGAGCGACCCCAAGTCTTTACCGTCGCGCAAAATCGTATCAACAGCCACTGACAGGTGCGGCAGGTCAGGCCCGATAGTTAACCCGTCGCGTTGACGAGTAAGTGTTTGATCTGTGAACTGAGGGAGTCGATCCAAATCAAGTTCCGTAATCTTCGTACTGAGCAGATTATCGGCAGGGTCGTAGTTGAGACGCCCGGATACAAAGTCGCTCACCAACTCCACGTCAAACCCGCGGCTGTTGGAGCGTCCGCTTGTTTTGACGCCGAGCAAGTCGCCGGCGCCCAACTGCACTCGATCAATCTCTAACGCCTGCCATTGAGCGTTGAAGCCACTCTCGGTGCCAGACAACTCAAACTGAGTGATCACATCGCTCCACGCCAGCAAGTCCAGTTCGGAAAGTCGCCCCCCCACTTCAAGAGTGTTTGACGCAAGTGCTTTAGCACGTACTGACGCATTGTCTAGCGCGCCGCCACCAATACGGGCAATTCCAGACCAGCCTTCGACCTTGCGCGCTGCGTAACCGGTCAGTACGTCACCATAAGTAAAGGCAAGGTCAGATGCGTCAGACAGATCAAGATCCACACGCAATGGGAGAGGTGCCTCGCGCTTCTTATCAAAAGGCGCAGGCAACGTACTCTCAAAACCTGTCAGCTCCGATACTGCCTGAAGACGTACGCCGTCTCCCGCCTGCATGGCAATCGAGAATTCCGACCTCCCCGATAGCCACGTATCGGGTATCTTGAGGCTCGCCAAGGAGGAAAGATTTGAGACGGATAAGTTGGCGCGCGTAGATAATGAGAAGCCGACTTTGCTCAAGCCCAGATCCACCGCCTGAGGATTTAGATCGAGGATGATTTCATCACCGAAAACCGTTCCCGACAGCGTTCCACCGGAGATCCCCTGGGGGTATTGATAGACGATATCCCCGTCGAGCTGAGTGACCGTTAGGGGCAGACCTGTGTACGAGAACCTCGCATCTGTGACCTCCCCGCGCGTTGTAATGCGTGGGATTCGAGGCGCACCCTTCATCGGTAAAGAGAGCTCAAATTGCGCCGTCATAGCACCTTGGGTTTCAAGACGACGCAATGCATCACCGACGCTATCGGGAACATAGGGTATCGATGCTATTTCTCGAATAGCGTTGGGCACTGAGCCTGCAACGTCCGCATGTGTTGTAAGCAATTGAATGCCGCCTACCCGCCCTACTTGTACGAGCGCTGAGGGCACCTCGAGCGTACCGACATCAGCTGAATCGAGATCAAAGGTCACCAGCGCATTGTCTACGGCAACGTGGCCTTTTAAATTTCTCGCCGGCGGTAAGCCCGGCATCAGCTGCACGGTATCGAGGTCTGCGAGAGCAGAAAGTTGAACGGACCTAAAAGGGTAATCCTCCTTGCGTAAGCCCCCTCGCAGGACAAAACCCACGCTCTTGGCAGCACCGGCGCCAATCGACGTTTGCATCCATCGATACGCCTCTGGGTCAATTTTATAGGGCGTGAACTTGAGCACCCTATCCGATGGCGCGCTTTCAGCGCCGAGTACAACATTTAACTCAGGAACAATTGAGCTATTCGCCCTAAGGGGCAAACTGGCAGAGATCAAACCCTGGGCAACAAAATCTCCAGCATCGCTGAGCACTCGACCGTCTCTGATCACGATGCGATCTCCGCTGATCAAGAAGTCGGCCAACGCTGAAACACTCCCAAGCGCCAATGGCTCCTTGAATTGAGTGGGTATCGAAAAAGAGAAGTCCTCGCTTTGTACTTGGATGGAGCCCGCGCCATTCTCATAGCCCACTGACGCAGATAAATTAGTGATCCCGGGCAACGGCGTATTTTCAATGATCCCAAAATTGCGAATGTCGATACCGGCTCGCTTAACAGCAAGTTGCCGATAATCTCCAGCCAGAGTTAACGCCGCGATCTGTCCTGAGGGTCGCATCACTTGGATTTTTTCAACTACATCCTCGGGTAGTAAGCCGGTGCCGAGAAGGGTCGCGGCCGCCGCGGCTACGTCAACGTCATTCATCACCAGCGCCCACTCGTCATCGAAAAGGCCCAGATGAAGGTTATCAAGCGATAACTGCGTTTCATCCAATGCAAGCGAGAGCGCATCGAAATTGAGCCAGGCACCTGAGCCCTCAGACTCGGCAACGCCAAGTACCGACAACGCAATCTCATTTGACGAATTGGCTCCGGTCTCTACAGAGACGTTACCGTCAGCCTGAAACGTAGAGGTAAATACACCGTTGGCGGCATCAGTCCAAAAGAGAATATCGCCGCGGCCGGATATTGGCATATCAAAAAACGAAGCCATCGCAGCGATATTAGCTGCCGTGATTCGACCGTTTATGCCACCCACGAAGCCTCTTAGATCAAACGGATCACCCACACCCGATCCGCTGGCATTGATTCTTAGATCACCATCCCCTCTCGCGCTGAGCTGCAATTCGCGCGAGCTTCCGTCTCGCCTTAGGTCCAGATCCACCTCGAGTAAGAGCCTGTCCTCCTCCTCACCTTGATCCCGCAGCAGGAGGACTTTTGTGTTTTGTAAGGTAAGCCTCTCGATTTCACTGGCGAAAACACCCGGATCGATAGGGATCACAATACTCCCCGCCGAGTTTTCTAACCTTGCAGGAATATCAACGTCTCGCGCTTTCCACTCGGACAAAATCAACTGACGCTGCAGTAGGCTTCGCCATGGGTTTACCGTGATCTGAAGCTCATCAGCCTGAAAGACGGGCGCGTTTTGCGTGGCGTCTTGGTAAATAACCACATCAGTGACTTTCAGCTTGGGCCGAAAGCCTGACATCTCGCCTTCCAAAGACCCAATATCAGCGCGAAAGCCCGTTCGGGCTTCTATCGCCTCGGTCACGGCATCGTTTACCGAGGGCAGCATCGATAGGAGAACTGTTGTCGAACTGACTGCAATCGCGAGCCCCACCAGAAGCGTCAGCAGCGTGCGCCAAAGAAGCCCACTGATAAAATGATAGATCCGCTCAATCATCCCAAATACTCAGACGTGTCTGAACACCTGCGACATCCAAAAGCTCTTTTGTTTCGGATAGCGGTAAACCCACTACGGCGCTGTAGCTCCCCTCGAGACGCCGAACAAAAGCACCGGCGAGTCCTTGAATAGCGTAGGCGCCGGCTTTGTCCCAGGGCTCATCAGTCGCAAGGTAGGCCTCAATAAGGGAATGCTCGAGCTCGGTAAAGGTTACTCGCGTATTGGACAGTCTCGTTTCCAGATTCCCATCAACCATGATCGCTACCGCTGTCATCACATTATGAGTTTGACCGCTCAACGCTCGTAACATTCCCCGTGCATCGTCAATGGATACCGGTTTTTGCAAAATTTTGTCCGACGAAACCACAATCGTGTCAGATCCAATTACTGCGCTCTCATGCGCGGTTACTGCGCGCGCTTTTTCTATCGCCATCCGTAAAACATAGTCTTCAGGCCCTTCACCTGAAAAAGGGGTTTCATCAATATTGGCGGCAAGACAATCAAAATCTTGGACAAGCACCGAGAGTAGCTCCTGTCGCCTTGGACTCGCGCTTGCAAGTATGAGTCTCATAAAAGACGCCCAAGTCTAAATCTAATGAGATCTAGACCATTGCAAAACGGCCTCCAAAGCAGTGCCGAGACACCCGCTGAAATCAGATAAGACAGCCCACTGGACGACACCCCTATAAGCGATAAGGTCAACCGGTGAAGCGCCAAATAAATCCCCATGAGAAGGAAAATCAGTAGTGACTGGGATATCCCATCGAGCTGTCTAATCGTATGGATATTTCCCAACAACACGTATGCAACAAGTGACATGCCGATCGATGCACTTCCAATAAAACTGCCCTCTACCAAGCTCACAAGCGCACCGACGAAGAAAGCAAACACCATCCCAAATCTTGCGGGTGAGGCCACAATCCAATAACAGGCACAAAGCTCAATAATGCGGGGGAGCCATGCGCCAACTGCTGGATAATAAAACGCTTGTAACAGCACAACGACAACAACGAGGGAGCAAACCATCGAGCCATAGACGTTCCGCTGGTCCATCATGCTAACGCTCCCTTACTCTGACTCGAGATCCGTAAGAATAAGGACATGACTTTCAACATCCAACTTGGCTAGCGGCTCTATCGACACAGTAAGGTAAGCCGCGTCCGCTGAGGTCGTTGTCTCTGCGGTTAAACCCACGGGATAGCCGGCGGGGAACCGCCCACCCAAACCCGAGGTTACCCACAAGTCGCCCTCGCTGACCTCAGACGTGCTGGCCAAATTTCTCACCAATAAGCGATTGAACAGACCTACACCCTCAGCTATTCCGCGCTGACCTGTACGATTGTTAAGAACCGGCAAACCGTGTTGACTATCGGTGACGAGAAGCGCTCGACTCGCAGACACACCAACCTGCACTAGCTGGCCCATGACGCCCTCCGCATTCAACAAAGGTGCCCCTTCCGAAATACCGTGCCGCTCACCCCGATCAATGGTCAATAAATGACGGTTGGGATCAGGAGACACAGCAATAACTCGCGCTACCGTCATCGTTGCATCGTCAGCCACCGGCGAGTTAAGCAGCGCACGATAACGCATGTTCTCGGCTGCCAACGCCTCCATGCGCTGTGCCCTCGCACTTAGGATGAGGTTGCGGTCCTCGAGCTCTTGAATGCGTGCGCGCATCTGGGCACGCGATTCGGTGTAATTACTCACGGACTGAACAAGACTTTTAGGGACTTCAACAACGGAAAGAGAGAGCGCGTTCACGTCAGCGCCCCAGCCGTTCACGCGTTTCATAACGCCTGTATCGCGAAACAACGCGACGAGGCACCAGCCTATCAAGACCAGTGTGAGCAATCTCAGCGTCAGGTATTTAGGGCGTGAAAAAAGAGTGGCGATGGCAAGCTCCTAAGGTGGCGTCGACCTCGGAGTTCTACTCGGTCGACATGAGGTCCAATGAGTAGTTGTCCATCAACTCGAGCGCCATACCACCGCCCCTTACCACGCAGGTAAGAGGATCTTCGGCGATGAGTACGGGCAACCCCGTTTCCTCTGCGATCCGCGCATCGAGATCTCGCAGCAGTGCACCACCGCCCGTCAATACGATCCCTTGCTCGGCGATATCAGCCGCTAGCTCCGGTGGCGATTGCTCAAGAGCCATTCTCACGGCGCGGATGATCGCGTCAACGGGTTCTTCGAGCGCCGTCATGACATCTGTACTGTTGAGGGTAAACGTGCGTGGAACGCCCTCAGCAAGATGGCGACCTCTTACGTCGATCTCGCGCTGCTCGCTGTTCACCCACACGCAACCCACTTCCTGCTTTATGCGCTCGGCAGTCGCATCACCAATGAGGCAGCCGAATCGACGACGTACATGCGCAACAATCGCTTCATCAAAGCGATCACCACCCACCCGGATCGAGTCTCTGTAAACCACACCACTAAGCGAAATCAGGGCTATTTCTGTCGTGCCACCACCTATATCAACAACCATGCACCCGATGGCTTCTTCCACCTTAAGGCCTGCGCCAATCGCGGCCGCCATAGGCTCTTCAATTAATCTAACGTCTCGCGCTCCTGCACCCTCCGCGGAACGACGAATCGCCTCCCGCTCAACCTGGGTGGAGAGGCAAGGGACACAAATGAGCACTCGAGGGCTGGGTCTCAACCACGAAGAGTGCGTGTCATGCACCTTGAGAATAAAGTGTTGAAGCATCTTTTCAGTGACCTGAAAATCAGCGATAACCCCGTCTTTAAGAGGGCGAATCGCCGTAATATTGCCGGGTGTTCGTCCCAGCATACGTTTCGCTTCGGTACCCACTGCCTCAATCGACTTTTGGCCGTTGTGCACGCGAATCGCAACAACAGAAGGCTCATCTAAAATGATACCTCTGTCCTTGACGTAAATAAGTGTGTTAGCCGTACCGAGGTCGATCGATAGATCGGTTGAGAACATCCCTCGTAAGCGCTTTAGCATTGTTTTTTGCCCATGGATTGGTGCGTTATATACATCGTAGTCAATGAGCCCCCTCATCGACTACCCGGGTGTGACTTCTCCCGAAAACTGACCTTCGCCAGCGTAATGCGATCTCCTTATGAAATGTAACAATCGGACAGTTTTTGAGCAAGCTGGATTGTGGTAGTTTCTACGTTTAACCCACATCAAGTAAGGTATTACCGTGACTCAGACAACGACAGTCAGAGACGTGGCCGAATTAGCACGTCTCACTATCGCTGACGACGACGTAGACAAGGTCACTCAGGAATTCAATCAGACGTTAGCATTATTTGACGCCCTCACCACCGTAGACACAGACGGGATCGCTCCCATGGTGAATCCCTGTGCTGAATCGCAACCCCTGCGGTCCGATGAGGTGAAGACCCTCGTGAATCGAGAGGCGCTCATGCAAAATGCGCCGGCCTCAGAGCAACATTACTTTCTTGTTCCGAGGGTAATCGACTGATGACATTTTGCTACGAAACAATTGAGGGCATGCGCGGAAAACTCGCCTCGGGAGCCATCTCCAGTGTCGAACTGACCCGGGAGTCGATAAACCGCATCACCGACCTCAACCCCTCTCTCAATGCCGTGATCACTGTGAATGAGGAGCGCGCCCTGGACGCGGCGGCCAAGGCAGACGCGGCACGACGTGAGGGTAATAGCAGCCCCCTTTTGGGCATCCCTATGCTGCACAAAGACATCTTTTGTACTCAGAACATGCCGACAACTTGCGCTTCAAAGATGCTTGAGGGCTTCGTCGCGCCTTACGATGCAACCGTTGTTAAACACCTTAACGCTGCAGGCATGGTCACGTTGGGCAAATGCAATATGGATGAATTTGCCATGGGCTCTTCCAACGAAACCAGCCATTTTGGCGCCTGTAAAAATCCGTGGGATACCGCCAAGGTGCCCGGCGGCTCCTCCGGTGGATCGGCATCAGCCGTAGCGGCCGGGCTAGTGCCACTTGCGACAGGCACCGATACGGGAGGCTCGATAAGGCAACCTGCAGCCTTGTGCGGCATCACGGGCTTAAAACCGACCTATGGACGGGTTTCACGATACGGGATGATCGCTTTCGCGTCGTCGATGGACCAAGCGGGCCCCATGGCCAGAACCGCCGAGGATTGCGCATTGGTGCTAGAGGCCATGGCTGGTGCAGACCCACTTGACTCGACGTGTTCTGACCAAGTGGTGCCCGCCTATTCAGCGCACCTAGAAGATTGCGTCCAAGGAATGCGGGTGGGTGTACCAAAAGAATTTTTCGCCAACGACTTGAACAGCGCCGTTGCTGAAACGATTGAAGCAAGCTTGAAGGAACTTGAAAAACTGGGCGCCAAATTGGTTGATGTGTCCTTGCCCTCGACGTCTCTGGGCGTCTCTACTTATTACGTTATTGCACCTGCCGAAGCTTCAGCCAATCTATCGCGCTACGACGGTGTCCGGTACGGATACCGCTGCGACAACCCCACCGATCTTCAAGACTTATACCTTAGGTCGCGAACAGAAGGGTTTGGTGAGGAGGTAAAGCGGCGCATTCTAATAGGCGCTTTCACCCTGTCGGCCGCATCCTACGACCAATATTTTATGAAAGCCCAACAAGTCCGACGGTTAATTTCTCAGGAGTACGAGGACGTACTCTCAAAGGTAGATGTGATTGCAGGTCCGTCCGCACCCAACACAGCGTTTGCGCTCAATGACTCGTCAAAGTCGATTACGGATATGTACATGGAGGACGTCTTTACCATCGGCGCCAATCTAGCAGGCTTACCCGCGATGAGTGTTCCTGCGGGTATCGTAGAGGGCCTCCCCGTAGGTATGCAGCTCATTGGACGGCGATTCGGCGAAGTTGATCTTTTGCGGCTTGCACACCAATTTCAGCAACGGACAACGTGGCATACCCTGACGCCAAAGATGGAGGAGCGTCACTGATGCGCTGGGAAAAAGTGATGGGTCTGGAGGTTCACCTTCAGCTTGCGACACAGTCGAAAATCTTCTCGTCATCATCCACTGTGTTTGGCGCAGAGCCCAACAGCCACACTAATCCGCTGGATATGGCCTTACCCGGGACGCTCCCGGTTCTCAATCATGAGGCGGTGACCAAGGCTATTGTCTTTGGTTTAGGCGTTGGCGCTGAGATTGGCAAGGTCTCGCGTTTCGACCGAAAAAACTATTTCTACCCTGACCTTCCCAAGGGGTATCAAATTTCGCAGTTTTTCGAGCCCATCGTAAAAGAAGGCGTGTTTGACGTACCCATGCCCGATGGTTCCATCTTCCCTGTTCGAATACTGCGAGCACATCTTGAGGAGGATGCGGGAAAATCAGTCCACGACGCGATTCCCGGCCAAACCGCTATCGACCTCAATCGCGCGGGGACACCGCTACTAGAGGTCGTTACCGAACCCGACTTTCGAACGGCGGACCAAGTCGTTGCCTACTTAAAAGCCCTGCACGCCCTAGTCACCTATCTCGGTATATCAGACGGCAACATGGCCGAAGGTTCCATGCGGTGCGACGTTAATTTATCGCTTCGACTGGAGGGGGAGCAGGAATACGGGACCCGCACCGAGCTCAAAAACATCAATTCATTTCGTTTCATAGAACGCGCCATTTATGTCGAAGCAGAGCGTCAGCAAGATATTCTAGAAAGCGGGCGAGCCGTTACTCAAGAAACACGGTTGTTTGACCCCGATGCTGATGAGACTCGCTCGATGCGTTCGAAAGAAGTGGCTAATGACTATCGCTATTTCCCTGACCCTGACCTCCTGCCAGTCGTTATCGACGATGAAACTATCGAGAGGATCCGGGCTGAGCTACCAGAACTTCCCACCACAAAGCGAGCCCGTTTCGCAGAGCAGCTGGGGTTGAGCCAATATGACGCATCACTGCTCACCCAAGATCGCCCTACGGCCGAGTTTTTTGAAGCGGTGGCAACGAAATGCAATAACCCTAAGTCTGCGGCAAACTGGCTACTTGGCGATGTAAGCGCCAGCCTTAACAAGGCGGGTATTCAGCTTACGGAAAGTAAATTAGTCGCGGTCGAACTGGCTGACCTCATTCTGCGGATCGATGACGGTACCCTCTCAAGCAAAATGGCTAAAACCGTCTTTGATGCTTTGTGGGATGGTGAAACCAATGTAGACCAGATCATCGAGAAAAACGGTCTTAAGCAAGTGAGTGATACCGGCGCTCTGGAATCTATTGTGAGTGATCTCATTGCGGCAAACCCGGCACAAGTTGAGCAATATCGCGCTGCCGATGAGGGAAAACAAAAAAAACTGATCGGTTTCTTCGTGGGCCAGGCCATGAAAGCCTCAAAAGGTCAGGCCAACCCGCAAATGCTCAATCAACTGTTGAAGGAAAAGCTCGGCTAGACGTCCTGGACCCGACCCTTAAGAAACCGCTCTCGATTTTCGCGCTTTTTCTCCTCGCTTTTACGTAGCAGCACGTACACCGCTCCGGTGCCTCCGTGCTGTGGGAGCGCCGAATGAAAAGCTTGGACGTCGTCGATGTCCTTTAACCAATGGTTGACGTAGCCCTTTAGAACGCCCGAACCGGACTTTTCTTTATTGCCCAAGCCCTTGCCATGCGTAATCAAAAGCGTCCTCAAACCCAGACGTCGCGCCTCTTTAAAGAAAGACCATACTTCGATTCTCGCCTGGGCCACGGTCATTCTATGCAGGTCGAGGCGCGCATCTATGTCATAGTGTCCGAGCCGCAATTTCCGGTATACGCCATTCTGAATGCCGGGTCGCTTGAATTCGAGTGCATACCAAGCATCTAGCGGTGCGATGCCATCGTCTGTCAGACGATTGTCGGAACGAGCATGCGCAGTCACAGCGGCCTGTCGTCTGACAGCGCTGTCAGTTCGGTCAGCTTTTACCAGGCGCTCCCTCGGATCACGCTTAAGTGGCTCAACGCCACTCATTTCACTGGTAAATAAATCATCGTCCTGCACGTTTGAGATTCCTTTCAGCACGGCCAACCTTATGCCGCATTAATATCCAAAGCCATTCCACTCAACCTCCTTCGTAGTATAGTCACACCTCTGACAAGCGGCGCGTTCTCGCGCCCAAAAAATGTGGTCGAGACTAAAACTAATGGCGAATACACTTTCAGGATTCGGGTACTTTTTCCGGGGGATGGGCCTTCTAACGCGCCCCGGACTCCGCCGCTTCGTGGTCATTCCACTACTGGCAAACATAGCGGTGTTCGCGCTAATGGCAGGCGCCATTTACCAGGCCCTGTCCGGTCTTTATATCGACTACACCAGCAATTTCATCGGGGACTGGGAGTTTCTCGCGTGGATAGTCACTCCGCTTATCTGGCTATTTGGAACCTTGCTATCGGGCTATATCTCGATATTCATCGTCCTTTTTCTCACCTCGCCTTTTCACGGCTTACTGGCCGAGCGAGTGGAGGAATATGTGACCGGAGAGGCTATCGTCAATGAGGGCTCAGCGCTTCAAATGGTGCTCGCCATACCCAGAGGCTTTCTGAGGGAAATCCAAAAGATAGTGCACTACGTGCCAATGGCGTTATTAGTGCTCATCATCACCCTGATTCCAGGCATAAATGTCGTAGCACCGCTTTTATGGATTTTACTCGGCGCATGGATGATGTCATTGCAGTTCGTTGACTACCCGATGGACAACCACCGGCTGTCATTTGGCGAGGTCCGTGCCGCCTGTAGTGCACGCCGGTCAACGTCCATAACCTTTGGGGCCGTGGTGGCCTTTGTTTCAGGCCTGCCCATTCTCAATCTAATCTTGATTCCAGCTGCCGTCGCAGGTGCGACGCTGTTGTGGTGTGAAGAGCTGAGACATCTCCGCTAGTCGTAGCGACTAGAGCACACTCATTTAGTCTGCGAGTAATTCCTCAGGGACTTGCGAGCATTTTAGCGGCTCACCCAGAAGCGCCTCAATTTCAGGCAGTAAGAACGCGTCGTCCTCGCTCGCAAAACTAATAGAAATGCCCTTTTCACCCGCGCGGCCAGTTCGGCCTATGCGGTGCACGTAGTCCTCAGGGTCCTCGGGCAGATCGTAGTTGATGACGTGACTGACTCCATCCACGTGAATCCCTCGGCCGGCCACATCTGTCGCAATCAACACACGAATACGGCCTGATTTAAAACGCTCCAGGGTCTTCGTACGTTTCACCTGAGCAACCTCGCCCGATAAAATGCCGCACTCTAGGCCCTGTTTATTCAGCCGTTCGTAAACACGGCGCACTTGATCTCGCCGATTTGCAAAAACAATAACCGATGTTGCATCAGGCTCGGCAAGAATACGCTTCAAAACATTGAGTCGGTCTCGACTCTCCAGAAGGTAAACGCGCTGCTCAACATTTTCTGTAGCCACGCGCTCGGGCTCAATTTCCACTGTAATTGGATCAAACGTCCACTGGCGCGCAAGATTCATAATATCTGGGCTGAAGGTCGCCGAGAACAACAATGTCTGTCGGTCTTCCTTTCTCGGCGTTGACCTCACGATACGCTTTACTTGAGGGATGAACCCCATATCCAGCATGCGATCCGCCTCGTCCAAAACCAGAGACTCAACACGGTCAAGGAACATATCACCACGCTGTATAAAGTCGATCAGACGACCCGGCGTCGCGACAACAATATCGGTCACGCGATCATTCACCTTGGCCAGTTGCTTTGCATAATCTGCGCCACCAATCAGGGTCACAGTACTGAGTCCGGTGAACTTACCCAGCTCCCGAGCATCATCGCCTATCTGCATCACCAACTCGCGAGTGGGTGCCAGTACGACGGCCCGTGGCTCTGCAAGGTAACGCTCCCCCTCAATAGGATTATTCAGCAGGTCATTGAATAACGTAATCAGAAACGCCGCTGTTTTGCCCGTGCCCGTCTGAGCCTTGCCGATGGCATCATGTCCCTCGAGGGTATAGGGCAGGATCTTTGCCTGAATTGGCGAGCATTTCTCGAATCCCAGTGCGTCGATGCCACGCATGAGCGAGCCATCAAGATCTAGCGATTCGAATAAAATGTCCTCGGCGGTAGATGCCGCATTCTCGGGCGTTTGTGCAGTGTTTTCAGACAATTGCAATCGGGTCCTGTCAAAAGAGGCCGGAGCATAGCACACTGACTACTCAACACTGTCCTTATTTACGGGCCTCGGCTTTTTCAACCCCCGTCGTGTTAGAAACGCCCATCGCGGTAAAAACATCTGTCGTGGTAAAATAGGCCATAAGGCAAGAGAACCCCCATGGTAAATACATCCACTTCAGTTACGTCCGAGCTTAAGCATCTCTGGCGCATAGGCTGGCCGTTGCTCCTCGCTCAAGCCGCCCAGATGGGGACTGGGGTTGTCGATACGATCATGGCTGCACGGTTTGGCGATAAAGATCTCGCTGCGATCGCCATTGGTTTTCATATATGGCTACCGCTATACCTCATCGTCTTAGGGGTCATGTTCGCGTCGTCGTCCATTGTTGCGCAGGACTTCGGTGCGGGTCGTCTTCAACGAATCAAAGATCAATTACCCCAATCGTTGTGGGTAGCGGTGCTTCTGAGTTTATTGGTAGCGCCCTTGTGCTACCTCAGCCCCGGCGGCCTTCCCTGGCTGGGAATCGATGCATTAACGGTCCAGAAATCGGGCGACTACATTCGTATGGTGGCCTTTGGCCTGCCCGCTATCGGCATCTTCATGGCGCTTCGATACCACACACAGGGTCTTGGAATAACCTCGCCATTTGCCGTCGCCGCGGTCATTGGGTTCTTTGCGAACATACCGTTGAATTACGTGCTCATATTTGGCTTTGGAGACATTCCAGCGATGGGCGCCAAAGGCTGTGGCATTGCAACAGCCATTTCGATGTGGCTTTCCGCACTGATCATCACCGTATATGTTTTGAATAAAGACTCCTTGAAACCCTTCATGCCGCCGTGGATGCCGGTCGCACCCGATTTACCTGCGATAAAAAATATACTCGTATTGGGATTTCCCGTTGGCGCCACGATGTTCCTTGAAACTGCCGTTTTCACAGGCATCGCGCTACTCATATCATCGCTTGGCGACGTAGCTATTGGTGCACATCAGATAGCTTTTAATGTGTGGGATATGTTCTATATCCCGATGCTCGCCATCGGCGGTGCAATGGCTACCCGAATGGGCCATGCTATCGGCGCTCAAGACAAGGCCGGAGTCTTTCGGGCCCTGAAAGCGGGCATGATTTACTCGGGTGCGGTCAGCGCAGTGACAATGATAGTTCTACTCTCACTACCTCATGTCATTGTATCTGTGTACACACAATCGTCTGATATGTCATTGCTCGCGGTCCGCTTACTGAGCTTCGCGGCTCTCTTTGTGATGATCGATGCCGTCCAGATCGTGGGCTCTTTCTCGATGCGAGCCTACAAGAAAACAACGTTCCCTTTTATCGCATCGATGGTCGCCTACTGGCTGATAGCCCTCCCCCTTGGCTATTACCTTGGCATCATGACAGCCAACAACGCCTCAGATGGTGCAGCCGGGTTTTGGGTGGGCATAATCGTGGGGGTAGGCGTTGCGTCTGGGATGATTGCCATCAAGCTCGTGGCGCTTCTCAAGCAGCCCATTCCCAGTGATTTGGTAACAGAGTAATCATACCTACGGTCCGGGAAAGCTCGGGCCCTAGCGGTGGCCACACCCCGTCACTGGTGTAAGGGTTAGCTTGTCTATGCGCTGCTCACTGGCATCGTAAACGCGCAATACCCCCCATTGAGGTGAGCTACGCCCGATAAGTATCGTTAGTGCATCTTGCGCCTGCCAGGCGGCTATCACGCCAACCACCGTCCCTAGTACACCTTCATTACGACAATCCGCGCTTCGCTCAGCGTCTTGAGCCGGTGCAATACACTGATAGCACCCCTCTGCTCGTGTGCGACTAAAGGCAGCAACTTGACCGTGAAACCTTGTGGCTGCACCCATAATCCAAGGCAAGTTCAATCGTCGAGTGACCGATTCTAATGTGTGTCTTGCCGCGAGATTGTCGGTTGCATCGAGCACCAAATCGACTCCCGTTAAGTAGGTCTCATCAAGCGCACTGTCTTGCCCGAGACGATAGTTATCCGCCGAAATGGCAATGTCGCTGTTAAGAAGCGCTAGTTGGTTACGTAAGGCCTCTGATTTTGACTTCCCTAGGTCGCTTTCACGAAAAGCCAATTGCCGATGCAAATTACTGATTTCAACTACATCGTCATCGATTAAGGTAATGCCCCCCACGCCCGCACCTGCAAGATAGAGCCCGATCAAGGACCCTAGCCCGCCGCAGCCAATAATGGCTACCGAAGATGTCGCAAGCGCTTCTTGCCCCGAAAAATCCACTTCGGGTAGCAGTATTTGGCGCGAGTAGCGCTCCAGCCATTCGTCATTCATGAGGTCCAACATCCACCTGTTGCCCGTGGTCGTCCTGCCAGGTCGTGTCTTAGGGTAATGCAATTGAAACCACGCAGTGCCATTAACTTGGCGACGTCTGCCGCCTGATCGTAGCCGTGCTCCAAAAGCAACCAACCACCGGGTTCGAGGTGAGCTGGGGACTCATCGACTATCGTACGGATCGCTCCGAGACCGTCGTCTCCGTCGGTCAGCGCACTTATCGGCTCAAAGCGGAGGTCACCCGCTGCAAGGTGAGGATCATTTGCCGCAACATAAGGTGGATTGGATACGATCAGTGGCCATTTTCGGCCGACCAGACCCGAGAGCCAATTGGACTCAATCAACTCGACAGGCAAGTCTAGTGTCGCCGCATTTTCGGCCGCAATGGCTAAGGCACGAGCGCTTGCATCGCTCGCCGTAACGCTGAGCTCTGGGCACGCCGATTTTACTGCCATGGCGATGGCACCGCTGCCCGTTCCCAAATCGAGAAAGCGACTAAGCCCGTACTCGCCCACCAACTCGACCGCCCATTCTACCAGGCACTCGGTCTCTGGACGCGGGATCAGAACATCTTGAGTAACACGCAATCTGAGCGACCAAAACTCGCGATAACCCAATAGATAAGCAAGAGGGATTCCCGTTTGCCGCTGCTGACAAAGTTCTTCAAAGACCGAGAGCACCTTGTTTGGCAGCTCGTCTGTGTCATGCGCTATCAGCCAAGCGCGGTCCTCATGAGCTAAGTCTAAACAATGCAAAAGCAACCTCTCTGCGTCACGCCTAAAGGCCGCATGCGCCGCAAGTGCATCTTTAACAATCATTCATCGCCCAAGGCCGCAAGGAGGTCGGCTTGATGCTCCTGTCGAAGGGGCTGAACGACTGCATCTAAGTCGCCTTGTACGACCTCATCGAGCTTATAAAGCGTCAAATTAATACGATGATCCGTTACGCGCCCTTGAGGGTAATTGTAGGTTCGAATCCGGTCAGATCGATCACCCGTGCCAACAAGGTTTCGTCGCTCCTCTGCCTGCTCTGCTGCCAGCTGTTGCTCTGAGGCCGAAGCAAGCTTTGCTTGGAGTAGAGACATCGCTCTCGCACGATTCTTATGTTGCGAGCGCTCATCCTGACACTCAACCACAATCCCTGTCGGTATATGAGTCAACCGCACGGCAGAGTCAGTTGTATTGACATGCTGACCACCGGCACCAGACGAACGGTAGGTGTCAACGCGCAGATCTTCTTTACGAATTTCGATTTCCTCGACTTCGTCAGGCTCGGCCATGACCGCCACCGTACAAGCTGAGGTATGAATTCGACCCTGAGACTCGGTCTCAGGCACACGCTGCACTCGATGAGCACCCGACTCGAATTTCAGGTGCGCATATACCGCCTCACCGGCGACACGCGTAATAATTTCTTTATAGCCACCGTGATCGCCAGCGCGCTCAGAGATAATTTCGATTGCCCAGCGCTTACTCTCCGCATACCGAGAATACATCCGAAACAAATCGCCAGAGAAAATCGCGGCTTCATCGCCACCCGTCCCTGCCCGGATCTCCAAGAACACATTGCTTTTGTCCTTGGGATCTTTGGGTAACATCAAAAGCTGCAGTTCACCCTCAGCAGTTGCCATAAAGGTTTCAGCTGTTGCCACTTCTTCTTGCGCCATTTCCCTGACGTCCGCATCCGGGTCATTCAACATCACCTTTGCTTCAGCGAGATCCTCCTGTGCACGCCGATAACCGTCGTACACCTTCACCACTTCATCAAGCTGTGCGTATTCCTGGGAAAGTAATCTGAACTTATTGGGGTCAGACGCCGTTTCTGCATCTGACAAAAGCGCCGAGACTTCTTCATGACGATCAGAAAGGGACTCAAGCTTGGTAACAAGCGATGATTTCACAATTAACGGCCTTTATCGAAATACGCTAGGGGGGTGTCGAATTATTGGAGTGTCGACGAACCGTCTGAGGGTACCGATGAGGACACACCAAGCAACTCTGCTGCACGCGAGACATTAACACGATCACCCTCTTTTGCGATCTGTTTTAGCCCTGCTGTCGGCGCGTGAATAAGTTTATTCGTCAGATCACGGGACAATCGCGTGATCACCTCCTCTGCAGGCCTACCGCTCTCAAGAGCTTTCAACGCACGCTCTAACTCAGCTTGCTGAATCGCCATGGCGGATTCGCGATAATTGCGAACGACATCAGAAGACGCCCGAAGGTGCCAAGAGGCCTCAACCTCAACAACACCCTCCTCAACAATTTTGTCCGCCTTACTCGCCTCATGACTCCGTATACGAACATTTTCTTCAACGACGCCGCGTAAATCATCCACGGTGTAGAGATAGACGTCCGAGAGTGAGGCCACCTGTGGCTCAATATCTCGCGGAACAGCGAGATCAATAAGTAAAGCAGGTCTGAAACGACGTGCTTTTATCGCCTCTTCAACTGCGCCTTTACCTAAAATGGGCAATTGGCTTGCGGTAGAACTAATAACGATGTCTGCACTGGGCAGCCGCTCGGTGACATCTGCAAGCAGTATCGCCTCAGCACTAAATTGCTCGGCCAGTGTTTCAGCTCGCTTTAACGTTCGATTAGCAACGATAAGCTTGCCGAGACCGGCTTCGTTGAGATGTCGAGCGACAAGCTCTATCGTTTCACCCGCACCCAAAAGCAACGCGGTTCGGTTACCCAGATCTGAAAAGATTCTTCCCGCCAAATCGACTGCGGCATACGCAACCGACACCGGATTTTCACCAATCGCCGTATCAGTACGCACACGCTTTGCTAATCGGAAGGCTTCAGGAAATAGCTTGCTTAGCGAGTCACCAATGCCGCCACTTTCCTGCGCCACGGCGAACGCAGACTTAATTTGACCGAAAATCTGAGGCTCACCTAGAACCATTGAGTTAAGACCTGCCGCCACTCTTACCAAGTGTGTTAAGCCCGCGAGACCATAGTTCCGGTAGGTGCAGGTTGCGAGGTCGTCGGAGGATAGACCGTGAAACTTCGCCAACCAAGTAACGATATCATCACCGGCAGCAACACCTTGCTCGTCTTGCGAGTACCAGCCGTAAATTTCTGTGCGGTTACAGGTGCTAAGGATGACACCCTCTTCAAGCTGCGTGGACGAGATCAAGTCCGAAATTGCCTCTGGGACCACCTCGGGCGCGAACGCCACGCGCTCACGCACGGCGACGGGTGCCGAGTCGTGATTAACACCAATGACAATTACCTTAGACGTCATACCTGTAAAGTATTAAGTACATTTGAGCAAACTATACCAGACAATTTACCCTACATGCGGGCATGTGCCGAATTCGTCGGGTATGTCATTATTACACTCATGCGAGCGATTAAACTTTTTTTCATCACGACTCTCTTAACCTTGGCTGGATGTGCGACCGGGCCAGAGGCGTCCACAACCGTTGCGAGTAGCCCTACAGCGCCCGCTTCGGCAGCACCGGTACTCGATATCGACGATAGCGCCCCGCCTTATGCTGATATACCGCACGAGCAGCTCCACCAGCTACTCGAAGCCGAATTTGCCATCCGAGCGAGAGATTTGGAGTTGGGATTAGAAAAGCTGCTCGCGGCAAGTCTTGCGCTGCCGGACCCTGCCGTTGCTCGGCGCGCACTCCAACTAGCTCAATTTCTCCGCGATCGCGACGCGATACTCAGCATGGCTCAGCGCGTATCTGATCTCGCTCCCGAGGACGCAGAAGCCGCCACATTCGCGGCGGCTTTGTTGATCGAGCGTGGCGACATAGTAACAGCTCTCCCATACTCCAAAAGAGCGTTTGCCTCGTCATCGGATATTAATCCAGCTGCCCTATTAAATGGCTTTAAAGCTCAGCCAGCCCAAACGCAACGGCTCATCAAAGACCTGATAATCGAGCTGAGTGACGCCTACCCTAACGAGCCGCGGACCTTATTCGCCAAGGCACTGCTGGCTTGGCGAGAGGGCGAGGCGACGGCGTCTGAAGGTATTTTAATGACGCTGCTCTCCATTGAGCCTTATCACGAGCGCGGCACACTACTGCTCACCGAAATTCGATCACGCACTGACGAAGAAACGGCATTTGACTACCTGCTTGAGGCGATAGAGGCCACTAATAGTCCACTTCTTCGTTATCAGTACGCGCGGTTTCTGACAGGAAAACAGCGATTAACCGAGGCAAAACAGCAATTTGATGTATTGGTTGAGATTGCACCTGAGAACATCGATTACGCTATGGGCGCCGCCTTGCTGGATTTAGAACTCGATCAGCCTGCCGCTGCGCTCGTTATTCTAGATCGGGTCATTTCGCTCCAGCAGCGCCTCGATGACGCTTATCTGTATCGTGGAATTGCTTTGGCTCGACTGGGTGACAGCACCGGTGCACTGGATGCCTTAGCAAAGGTTGGCGACTCCCAAAATCTGACCGCTGCGCTGCGAGAAGCGACGAAGCTCCTGCTAGATGACGGCCGAGAAGCCGCCATCAATACGTTTTTCGAAGCCCATCGGACAGCACATCCAAACGGCCGGGAGGTCAACTTTATCTTCCACGCTGACGCTCTCAATGCAGTGGGCTCAACGCGAGCGGTCGACATTCTCTCTGAGGGCGTTGCATCGCTCTCGAACTCAACTCGATTGCTGTTTGCTCGAGCCAGTTTACTGGAGCGTGCAGGACGTTTTGAGGCGGCCGAGAGTGACTATCGGAGTGTGCTCGCATTAAGACCTGGTGATGCCGGCGCGCTGAATGCGCTCGGGTACGCACTTACCAATAATACTGAGCGATTTTCTGAAGCGGCCACCCTGTTAGAGGAGGCCATTTCAAAAGACCCGCGCAACCCTGCCATTATCGACAGCCTCGGCTGGGTCTATTTTAAGTTAGGTAAGAATCGGCAAGCCGAAGCCTTGCTCAAAGAGGCCTACCAGCAATACCCGGACCCAGAGGTCGCGGCTCACTTAATTGAACTACTTTGGTCCGTTGGTCGCGAAATCGAAGCGCGCGATTTGATGGTGGCACACTTAAAATCGTCACCCAATAATCCAATGCTTATCAACACGGCCATTCGATTGGCGATACCACTCCCTAAATGATGTCATCCCGATCCATCATCATCGTGTTGACACTGGCGTTACTCACAAACGGGTGCGCTCACAAAGTCGACACCCCAGTCCCCTATGATGAGATGAGGGAAACGCAAATATCGGTAACACAGCCTTGGACGGCCAAGGGTAAACTGCTGGTGACCGCCGAGGACACACGCCAATCGCTGCGCTTTACATGGAGACATCAAGTGGAAGGCGAGGATGTCATCACCCTAAGCGATACGTTGGGCATAAAGGCGCTCGTCTTACATCAGCGCGACGGCGTACTCTATGAGCGACAGCCCGATCAATCGCTCTCAAAACTGCAAACTCATCAACTTAACAAAGACCTCAGAGCCTTCGCATCGATGGCGTCTCAGGACTTTGCGCGCACATTGACCGGTGAAGTGTTACCGGCATCGGACATTTCCTCCGAAGTCAGGAGTTGGCAGTCTGTTGGAGGACTCGATGCACCGAAAACGATCCTTCTTCGCGGCGCTGATATCGCGGTAAAGGTCGTGGTCAGTCACTGGGAACTCGAAAACGATGCTAAATAACGTGCTCGAAGTACTGAGCCCCGCCAAGCTCAATCTTTTTTTACATGTCACTGGGCAGCGGTCCAATGGCTATCACGAGCTGCAAACTGTTTTCCAGCTTCTCAATTGGGGCGATACGCTAAGGTTTGAGTTGAGCAAGACGCCAGGCATTCGGTTAGCAGGCAACCTTAAAGGGATAGATCAGTCAGAGAATCTTATTATTCGGGCTGCCAATCTATTGGCCTTACCCGATCACATTGGCGTCTCAATAACCGTTAATAAAATCATCCCAATGGGAGGTGGTTTAGGCGGAGGCAGTTCGAATGCAGCCGTCACCATGCTTGCGCTGAACAAACTGCTCACACTGGGTTACAGCATTGACGAAATGGCGTTGATGGGTGCGTCACTCGGCGCTGATGTGCCCGTTTTTGTTCGCGGGCACTCAGCATGGGGAGAGGGTATTGGTGAGGAACTCTGTCCTATTGACCTGCCAAATCGCTGGTTTGTGATTATTTACCCCAATTGTCACGTCTCAACACAGGAAATCTTCACCGCTGCAGAATTGACACGCAATACTCCGCCAATTACAGTGTCGGCCTTTTTCGACGGGGCAGTTCATAACGACCTCCAAGCTGTGGTGGAGGCGCGGTATGAACCCGTGAGAGCGGCCATAGAGTGGTTGTCAGCACGAGGCTCCGCCATGATGACCGGAAGCGGCGCCTGTGTATTTGCCGCTTATGACGAGCGCGAATCGGCCGAGCGCGTTGCCGATGAGGCTGAGGGCTGTTTTCAAGCCTTCGTCGCAGAGGGAATTAACCGCTACTCCATTGAGTAGCATGAACATTTTATTGGGGCGTCGCCAAGCGGCAAGGCAGCGGGTTTTGATCCCGCCATTCGGAGGTTCGAATCCTCCCGCCCCAGCCATTTTCTAGTCGCAGGATGCCCCGCATGTCTTCGAAAATGATGGTCTTTACGGGCAACTCAAACCCCGACCTAGCCAAAAAGGTGGCAAGCCGCCTTTATCTTGAGTTGGGTGGCGCTAAAGTTGATAAATTCTCCGATGGCGAAGTCACCGTAGAACTGAACGAGAACGTTCGCGGTAAAGACGTTTTCGTCCTTCAGAGCACCTGTGAACCAACGAACGACAATTTGATGGAGCTCTTGCTCACTATTGACGCGCTACGCCGGGCGTCGGCGAGCCGGATCACGGCCGTCGTACCGTACTTTGGCTACGCACGCCAGGATCGACGTGTCAGATCGTCGCGAGTACCGATCTCGGCCAAGGTCGTTGCCGATATGATGGTTAGTGTCGGCGTGGATCGCGTGCTGACGGTCGACTTGCACGCGGAACAGATTCAGGGCTTTTTTACCTGCCCGGTGGACAACGTCTACGCATCACCCGTACTCAATGATGACATCACCGCGAGCAAATTTAAGGACGTGGTTGTCGTCTCGCCCGATATTGGCGGCGTTGTCAGAGCACGAGCCATTGCTAAGCAGCTCGATGACGCTGATCTGGCGATTATTGATAAACGCCGGCCTCGTGCTAACGAGTCCGAGGTGATGAATTTGATTGGAGATGTTGAAGGCCGCACTGCCATCATGGTTGATGACATGGTCGACACTGCTGGCACGCTCTGTTCAGCCGCGAACGCCCTCAAAGAGCGTGGCGCGAAGAAAGTTGTGGCCTACTGTACGCACGCAGTCTTGTCAGGTAAGGCGCTTGAGAACGTTCGCAACTCCCAGCTCGATGAGCTTGTGGTGACGGACACCATTCCACTGAGCGCTGAAGCTAAAAGCATTTCGAAGATCCGCCAATTAACCATCGCTGACCTGTTGGCTGAATCAATACGACGAGTCAGTAACGAAGAATCCATTAGCGCGCTGTTTGACGCATAAAACAGCGTAAACCCACCCACCTCCCAACTGGTCGCAGGTTCGGAGGTGAATTGTCAAAGGAGACAGACCATGTCTGACACTTTTGTAGTAGAAGCCGAGCTTCGCAGTGATGAAGGGAAAGGTGCGAGCCGCCGCCTTCGCCGACTCGAAGCAAAAGTACCCGCCATCATATACGGGGGCGATAGTGCGCCCGTGAGTTTATCGCTGATCCGAAAAGACTTCGAAAAGCACCTCGAAAAGGAAGCGTTTTACTCTGCCATTATTGAAGTGGCTTACGACGGTAAGAAAGAAAAAGCGATTCTGAAAGCGCTACAGCGTCACCCTGCAAAGGATTTTCCAATGCACGCTGACTTCTTCCGAATCGAAGCGAACAAGGCGGTCAAAGTTTCTATCCCGCTACACTTCATCAACGAAGACACATGTGTGGGCGTCAAGTTAGGTGGCGGTCGTATCCAGCACACAGTGAACGAAGTTGAAGTACTCGCTTTACCAGGTGACCTCCCTGAATTTATCGAAGTCGATATGTTGGATGTCCAGGTCGGTGACATTATTCACCTCTCTGACCTCAAACTGCCCGCTGGCGTTACGTCAACAGCACTTGCACTCGGTGATGACAGAGATATGGGTGTAGCCAGCGTGCTCGCGCCACGGGGCGCCAAAGCAGCTTCAGGCGACGATGACGATTCAGCTGAAGAGGCTGATGAGTCCGAAGGCGGCGAAGAGAGCTAGTCGTGAAGCCCAGCATTCGACTCATTGTCGGTCTGGGTAACCCTGGCGAAAAATACATCGGCACTCGCCATAACGCGGGTGCCGATTTCGTTTCGGCGTTAGCAAAACGTAATGCTATCGAACTCAAAACTGACAAAAAGCTAGCGGGTCGCATCGGACGCGGAATGGTCAACGGCCAAGACGTGCGCCTCCTGATTCCCGACACCTTTATGAACCACAGCGGAAAAGCTGTGGGGCTCGCAGCAAAGTATTTTCAAATTGCACCTGAGCACATTTTGATTGCACACGATGAGCTGGATATGCCCCCCGGCGCGAGTCGTTTTAAGTTTGACGGCGGACACGGCGGGCACAATGGTCTTCGCGATATCATTCCAGCACTGGGCGGCAGTCGTGCCTTCTGGCGCTTACGCGTGGGTATTGGGCACCCGGGCAGTGCCAATAAAGTCTCGGGGTGGGTGCTCAATAAGGCCTCTAAAATCGAGCAGGGGCTGATTGATCAATCCCAAGAAGAGGCCGTGAGTGCACTTGCACTGCTAATGGCCGGGGATGAGGTGAAAGCCATGACACAACTGCACAGCAGCGATAAAACGAAAGACGATCTCTAAGGAATTTTTTATGGGTATTAAGTGCGGCATTGTAGGCCTACCAAATGTTGGCAAGTCGACGCTATTTAATGCACTCACAAAAGCCGGAATTGATGCAGAAAACTTCCCTTTTTGCACCATAGAACCAAATGCTGGCGTCGTATCCGTACCCGATCCTCGTCAAGATGCAATACAGGCTCTGGTCAACCCGGAACGGTGCATTCCTGCGACTATGGAGTTCGTTGACATTGCGGGGCTGGTAGCCGGCGCGTCAAAGGGAGAGGGTCTGGGTAATCAGTTCTTAGCCAATATCAGAGAGACCGATGCGATTGCGCACGTGGTGCGTTGTTTCGAGGACCCGAACGTCATTCACGTGGCGAATCAAATCGATCCGTTGGCGGACATTGAGACCATCAATACCGAATTGGCACTGGCTGATCTGGAGAGCTGCGAGAAACAATTGCAGCGAGTCATTCGCACCGCAAAAGGTGGTGACAAAGTCGCGATTGCCACGAAGGCACTGCTTGAAGAAAAGTTACTCCCGCACTTAAATGAGGCGCTTCCTGTGCGCGCGCTGGACCTCGATGAGAACGAGCAGGCTCTCGTGAAGATGATGCATCTTCTGACGACAAAGCCAACCATGTACATCGCAAATGTGGCTGAAGACGGTTTTGAGAACAACCCGCACCTCGATGCGGTGACGCAATTTGCCCAGTCTGAAAATGCGGGCGTTGTCGCCATATGCAACAAAATGGAATCTGAAATTTCCGAACTTGAAGATGATGAGAAACTCGAGTTTCTCGCCGACATGGGAATGGAAGAGTCAGGGCTCGACCGAACCATTCGTGCTGGCTACGCGCTTCTTAATTTACAAACATACTTTACGGCTGGCCCCAAAGAGGTACGAGCTTGGACCGTCAAAGTGGGGGCCACGGCGCCTGAGGCAGCTGGCGTCATCCATACGGATTTCCAGAAAGGTTTCATTAGAGCTGAGGTTGTTGCCTACGATGACTTCGTCAGCTTAAAGGGTGAGGCGGGCGCGAAGGAAGCCGGCAAATGGCGACTTGAGGGCAAGGACTATAACGTTGCGGATGGCGATGTCATCCACTTCCGCTTTAACGTCTAACCGGGGGCTAAATTGCCAGAGCGGCCCTCACCTGCTCTACGTCTTGGCGTGCGCCGCTGAGCAAGGCAAATCCCCGTCCAGACTCATCTAAATCCAGTCCAAGGTTTTTCACCACGGACAGTTGGGTAATGTTGGGGACTTCGGTCTGAGGGGCATTAGACAGCAGATGTAGCTGTGCCACCTGAACCAAGTCAACCAGTCGAACAACTGACTCTGAGGCCCGATCGAAGGCGTCAGCATGCAACGCTGCAAACACCAACTCATCATCGAGCTTCCACTGACGCAGCATGACTGCGCCTAACTTCGCTCCCAGGAGCTTAATCGTCCTTGCCAAGGATTCGTCAGAGAGCTCGCTTGGCGAGAATGCGTCGGCATACTTAATAATCGCCAACTCTCCTATATCGTGAACGAGTCCTGCGAGTAGTGCTTGCTCCGGATCAAAGCCGCCTTGATGGCGCGCAAGCACTGAACAATTCGCAGCCACTCTCGCACTGTGCTCCCACAAATCACGCATTCTTCGCCGGAGCCTTGGCTGCTCTGTAACGAACATCTGCTTGATGGCTAGGCCCGTCACAATATCCCGAACCGCAATCATCCCAATTCGTGCAATGGCCTCATTGAGCGACTGAATAGGTTCATAGCCCCGATATAACGGGGAATTTGCGACTTGGATAAGCTTAGTCGTGATGGCGATATCGGTCTGGATAATTAATGTGAGATCGGCTGCTGACGACCCCGGATCGAGTGACTTGCGCCGAACCATCAAGGCGAGCTCAGGCATAATCGGCAGCTCCAGTTGATCCGCCATCGCATCTCTAACAATTTGGCGAGCAAACGTACCGGCGACTGCAGGTAGATCTGTTAGATCTAATTCGGATTCAGCAATTGAGATAGCCGGCTCGATCCAATCATTTGGACTGGAGTCCCAAGCCTCCAGGTTTGAATCGGGTTCCACCGTTTTTGTCGCCCTGTCAGTGCGGCTCCTAAGCCCAAACACTCGGCGGAAGAATTTCAACATGGAATTCTCTGTCCAGCACTTTTCCAGCGCTCAGTAAGGCGCGAAAAAATAACAAATTCAACCTGCAGGACATTGACCTGTGATCCATTTCTCGACAAACTACGCGCCCTTCGTGGCTACGTAGCTCAGCTGGTTAGAGCACAGCATTCATAATGCTGGGGTCGGTGGTTCAAGTCCACCCGTAGCTACCATTTTCTTACAAAGAATCAGTGACTTAGGTTGCTGATTTTTTCGTTTCTGGGAACGCAAAAAATATCTGGGAACAATCTGGGAAGATTTCAGGGAAACTTCTCTGCGTTTCTCACACTCTCTCACCCTTTTTTCGGTATAACCGAATTTACCTGTATTACTAAAGAATCCCGCAGGGCAGTGTGTTGGCACGATTGGTCTTCAGCGGACAAGCGTCGAGAACTGCTTACAGTGTATTCTGTTTGCGGTACTGAAGTGGGGAAACTCCCACCTTCTTTTTGAACATTCTGTCAAAGGCGCTGGTTTCAGAATAACTGAGTTTCATTGCGATTTCGGTGATGCTCAATTCTGAGCTGGCGAGCGCGTCCTTGGCGATTCTAACAAGGGTCTCGTCCTTGATCTGGCGAAACGAGGTGTGCCTCGCTTCAAGCTGCCGTTGCAGTTGCCTAACAGACATATTCAAGCGCCTGGCAGTGGTCTCCGAAGTTACTGGCCGGTACCCAATAGAGGTGGTCACCTGAAGGCGCACTTGCTTAACAATATCGGTCTTGATCTGCTGTTCATCGAGAAGTTTATTTGCCTGCGCTAACAGGATAGGCAGCAGGTTGGCATCAGCATTGGTGCTGGGTATATCGACGACCTCGTCTTCATACTCGAGCAGGTTAATGGCCTGGTCAAAGCAAATCATGTCACCAAAGTGCTTGCTATGTCTGCTGGCGTCATCGGGTTGAGGGTAGGTGAAACACACTCGTATTGGTTTCCAGGACTGACCGGCGCGTTCGCGGATGGCCCTTGTGATCAGGGAAAGACCGAAATTAATATCCTGGGTGGAGTCTGCCCCAGGAATGTCCGCCTCAGCGTAGTGGCACTGGGCCCTTCCTCCCTCGTACGTAAATTTATACTCAAAATCGGGGGAAAAGATACAGTGGTATCGCTCGAGAAATTTAAAACTCTCCCGCAGTGAGGAGCCATTCAGGACAAGGTGGCCAAGTATCCCGAATTCACGCTCATTTATGGACTCTGCAATATCGACTCCCAGCACGGCATTCTCCAGGCGTTTGGAGGCCCAATTAAACACTTGGAGATACAGCGGGGTGCGCATAATTCCCGAGTTGGAAATTAGTGATGTCTCATCGACATCGACCGCACGGCATATTTCGGCCCGGTCAATGCCGTGGTCCCGGAGGTAACTGATCAACCAACTGGCTGGCATGCCCCGTTGGGTAGCGGAGAGGGGGTTCAGTTGCATAACTGCCGCTGCGAGTTCTTATCGTTGTCGCAAAGTGTCAATTATTGGTCCGATTGGGTCAATATCCCGAGACCCTGAATGACTATCTTAGCCTCACACCGACAATAAGGAATTGGGACATGTCGATCATTCAAGCTGAACACATCATGGAGACCCACCCGGAGCACGCCAGGGCTCCTCATGATTCGAAGTATGCCAACGGCAGTGCCTTTATTCAGGATCACTACTGCAGCGTGGATGAAGCGGGTATCCCCATCACCGATATGGGGTTCCTTCATGCCGATGCGGCCTACGATGTCGTGAGTGTCTCCAGGGGCCATTTTTTTCGTCTGGACGATCACATTGAGCGCTTTGAGCTGTCCTGTGAAAAATTTGTCTTAACTAACCCTTATTCAAGGGCAGAAACGGCAGAAATTCTCACCAACATGGTAAAGCTAGTTGGCGTCAAGGACGCTTATGTCTGGTGGTGTGTCACGCGCGGTACCAATTCAAACGGTGACCGCTCTGATCTCGCTGGTTTCCAGAACAAGTTCTATGGATTTGTTATTCCCTATATGTATATCGCACATGATGCGGAACGTAGCCGAGGATTCGACGTCATTGTCAGTAAGGAATTTATCCGAATTCCGGCCCGCTCGGTGGACCCTACCGCCAAGAACCTCCACTGGATGGATATGAAGCTTTCACTGGGCGAGGCACTACTTAGTGAAAAAGACTGGTCCGTTCTGACCGACGAGGAGGGCAATCTCGCCGAGGCCCCGGGTGCCAATATCTTCTTTATCAAAAACGGCGAGGTCTATACCCCCGACAGTGGCTGCCTTGAAGGGATCACCCGCAAAACCACCTTGGAGCTGTGCGCTGAACTGGGCCTTCCGACCCATGTGGAGAAGGTGACCGCAGACCAGCTGCGCGATGCAGATGAGGCCTTCATAACTTCAACTGCTGGCGGAATTATGCCGATCAACAGCGTGGACGACATCGTGTTCGGCGGCACCGGGGGCCCAGGCCCCCTCACTGCCACCCTACACAATTTGTACTGGGAGAAGCGTTGGGATGGTTGGCTGGCGACGCCGGTTGATTACGACACTCCAGTTAACACCGAATCAAAGTGAAGGATTAAGCCTGCAAAGCCATGGAACAAAAGTAGAAATGTCTAACCACAACGGTTCCCGGAAAACTGCAAACGATCAGGGCCAGTAACTTACCCCTGTTACCACGCCCCAAGCTATTGATCAGCGGCGTCGGATCAAGCGTAATCCCCGCAAGGTCTACATACCAACTAATCAATATTCGTTTTCACGAAAAATTTTCAACAATTCAGTCAAAGGAGAATACAAATCGCGACTTTTGTTCACATGAACATAAGTCGCACCTGCGCATCAAACTGATTTAAGGCACGAAAATCAGGAAACCGGGGAACGAATGGGGAACGATATTTTGAAAGGTATTCTGAGGTTATATCACACTAAACCATTGATATTATTACTAAAATATATCACTCAGGTCACGGAGAAGTGTATTCATAATGCTGGGGTCGGTGGTTCAAGTCCACCCGTAGCTACCACGCTCTTCAAGAAAACCAGCAGCTTTGTCTGCTGGTTTTTTCATTTCCACGAAGCGGAAAATCGAGAGATGGCCGATAATCAACTCAGCCAACAGCGACCCTAGTCCTAATTAAAAGCCTTGAAGATCTCGGCGTACATTGCCGTATCGAACGGCACTCTCGCACTGAGCACATGCAGCGTTGCAAAATGAATAAACGGGTTAGCAGTAACCACGGTGAATGTGGCCTTGCCCATACCAACGAGCACTTGTGTCATAACGATATAGCTCACACTTAGAATCGTCATGTTCAAGCTGCTGTAATCAACACCCGGATCAAACAGGCTAAAGACAGCATAAAATAACCCTGCCATCGCAATGACTGAGAGTTTACTGTCACAGATCAGCATCAATCTTGGTATGAGCACGACGTGCATCAAGATAACAACCGGCAAGCCAGCACCGAATGTGTTAACAAGGATGCTCAGCGGTACACCCACCACATATTGCTCGGTGGTTAATGAGAAAAAATCGACGCCCCCAATAATGGGCCCAAAGAAATCGAGCGCCCAAAATGCAAACAAAATCCAAATGTTTCTTCGCCACTGGAGGGCTCGCACAAATTCAGACAGATCAAGGCCCGACCTGCAAAGCCAAACCAAAGGAATAACGACATACACCACGCTATTGACCAACGTCCATAGCAGCACGTTTTGCAGATCAAAACGTCCCGCCTCATAAACATGAGGTCCGGGAAAATGAAGCCCCACTTCGAAATACAGGCCAAGAATCCACTGCGTTAGTAACAAATAAGCGAATGCCAATACCACCTCTTGGCCTGCTCGGTCTCGATCTACCCTATAAAGCGACTCCCAGTCGAATGCATCTCTGTTACGCGTCAAAAAGAGAAGGAGGAATACGCACAACGCTAAAACAGGAAAGTAGGCCAAAAAGAGACTTGAAAGTGCGTCAATAGCAATATGCGGTACCGTGGGTGAACTCACTTGTGTAGCAAAGAACACACACGCCGAGACAAACCACGCGAGACCCACAAGTCGCGCGCCGTTAAGGGGCTTTACCATATAGCCTCCAGTGGTTTGGTCTTGGGCAATAACCCCTTTAGCAGACGGTGTATGTCAAAAAACATTATCAGTCGCTCAATAATCATGAACTTTCCCGCGGGCCTTTTTCAAAGATCCTTGTCTCTTTTTACTATCGAGTCGCTTACGCACCGATGACCTTGAGGGGCGAGTTTTCATTCTAGGCGCTTCCACATGTTGAGATTCTCTAAGCATCTCGTCGAGTCGCGCTAGGCTTTCTAGTCTATTTTTTTCCTGACTCCTGAACTTTTGAGCCTTGATAACGATGACGCCATCGCTACTGATTCTTGCATCGCGCATAGCGAGAATTTTGGACTTAACAGCTGCCGGCAATGTCGAAGACATAACGTCGAATCTCAAATGAATAGCTGAGGAGACCTTGTTGACGTTCTGCCCACCGGGACCACTGGCTCGGATCGCAGAAAACTCGATCTGACTCTCGGGAATATCGGATACACGAATCATAGGGCGCACCAAAGAATGCTTATCTTACTTATCGTGTGCTTGACGCCGTCGCCTTGGCACCTGCCGTCAGTGACGTAGTCCACGAGACCTATTGAAAGCACGATTAAAAGTACCATTAAGTACCATTAAACGCAGTGCTATTTGTGCCGCGAAAGATCACGACTTGCATCAGTGAGCATCCTTGAGCTTGGCGAAAACCTGACGCTAAGTTGGCTATCGGTGGGCGGGGTGCATGATGCGGGTGACGGCCAACCCAGTCCACACAGAACGCAGGTAGTCCCTAGCGAGTGACTGACATTTTTTTACGCTCTGATAATCGCGCCCAAACGATCTTTTCATCACCTGTAATATTGCTCGAAACAGTAAAGCGCCATCATGAGATCGAGGTGTGCACCTCCTCCGTTTTTAAAAACCGTTGTCTCACAGCGATGTTTCTCCCCCTCCCCTTCAACGAGATCGTAAAGGTCACCTTTGACGTCTTTTGTCGATATCACCCCCTGAGAAATGGGAATACATAACTCCCCAATATGCTCAAGCACCGTTTCTCGCGAGTCCACGAACAACGACGCACGCGCAATAAGCTCGTCATCACCCTCGCGCATCTCAGGCCCGTGCGCGCCAATAAGATCGACGTGGGCGCCATCCTTTACCCAGTTACCACTGATTACCGGCGACCTCGAGCCAACAGCACTGGTGACAATATCGACCCCTCGAACCGCGGTCTCTGGACTGTCACACACTGTAACTTCAAACGTCATAGCGTCTGCAATCGCCTGAGCGCGTACTCTTGTTCTTCCCCAAATGCGGATATCGGTCAACTGTGGATAAAGCGAGGTGTAACCCTCAAGTAATCCTCTCGCAATCGGCCCTGTTCCGATAACGGCCATCGACGAGGGCTTAGGCATAGCTAAATAGCTCGCACCCAACAGCGAATCTGCCACCGTTTTCCAAAGTGTCAGTACAGCACCTTCTACCAAACCAACAGGATGACCTCGCTCCTTATCAAAAAGAGTAAAAAGCCCCTGCACGCTTGGTGCCGGTGGTGAAAGGGCCCGATTATCGGGACGAATCGTCACTGATTTGGTGCCAGCACCCAACCCCGGGATGGCGGCTGAGCGAGTTAGTAATTCACCATCAGACATGGGTATCAGCATGTCGCTAATGGTCGCTCTGGGGAATGTATGCCCCTTTCGAAGCGCTTCAACAGCGTCAGCCCAGTTCAACTTATGAGATAACTCCGGGCCTAGAATCACGAGATCATTAGCGTTCATATCACTCAAATCGTTTATTAACTCCCCTATTCTGCGCCGGGCCAGGTGTCGGCGACCCGATAACCTTGTGGCCACGGATCGTCTGGCGCTAGAAGAAGCTCCGATCTGCCGTAAATCCAAGCGCGACCGGTCAAAGAGGGAACAATAGCGTCGAGCTCGCCTATCTCAGTCAACGCTTCAATGCGACCTGAGAACTCTGAGTCGATAATCGAACGTGCGGTCAGCGTCGTTCCAATACCCGCCTCTCCACGCGCCTGCAGCAACGCTAGATGGGCCGACACCCCTGTGCCGGTTGGCGAGCGATCGATCTTCCCCGGCCGAATCGCAACCGCGTGCCGTGTCACGCCTGAGATAACGGGCGTGCGAAACAAACAAAAAGAAATGTGTTGCCAGTCCGGGTTTGTCGGGTGGTAAAAGCCCAGCTGTTCTGTCACCGCATCGGAGATTTTTACCCCAAGATTAGCGAGATCCTGGGCCTCATCAGGCGAGAGGCGAAAGCCCAATGAAGGTGCATCTACCACGGCAAAGCTGTCGCCACCGTAGGCCGTATCAACTGCGATGCTGCCAATGCCTGCAACCTCGACGACGGCATCGAGATGACCTGCAAAACTCGGGTGATTGGTGACGGTGACCGACTCAACCCGACCTGATCGGCACTCAGCGGTCACCAGGGCAAGCCCGCCTGGCGCCTCCAAGACGAGTTTATTGCTGCCCTCCTGCATAGGAATTTGCCCTGTCTCTAGGAGCACCGTCGCCACACACATTGAGTTGGACCCCGACATCGGCGGTGTGTCAGCAGGTTCCATAATGATAAAGCCCGCATCAGCGTCAGGGTGTTTTGGCGGCACCAGCAAATTCACGTGCTTGTGTACGCCCCCACGCGGCTCGTTGAGTACGAAATTACGTAAGGTCCCATCGCGCGCTATCCAGCGCGATTGCTCCCAGAGTGTTTCTCCGGGGGGCGGCGCAACACCCTTCACAATGACATCCCCCACCTCACCGCAGGCGTGACATTGAACGATATGAATAGGGTCAGTCTGGTGCATTAAATGACTCCGAGCGACCCGCTTCCAAGGAGACCAGACCACAACAATGATAAACGTGCATCATTGACCTCGCTCACTCATCCGACAAAGGCTCCGTTGCCGCCTCAAGCCAGGCAATCAATTCTTCGTCGCCCAAAACAGGACCTACTTTCTCGCGAACCCTTTGGTGGTATTCATCCACCCAACCGCGCTCAACTGGGGTCAGCATGCCCGCATCGATCAATAGACGGTTGAAAGGAACAAACGCCATGCTCTCCAACCCCAGCCAACCCTCAGCGTGCGATACCACCTCGCACAGATTTTCGTGCCGAATACCAAACTCATCAGCTCGGTAAAAGCCTGGCTCGACCGTAAGCGTCATGCCCGCCTGAAGTCCCACTGCTGTTCCCGCCTTTTGCATACGCTGGGGAAATTCGTGGACGCTCAGGTAGTGCCCCACGCCGTGCCCGGTACCGTGATCATAATCCAACTGTGCCTGCCACATAGGGAGCCTGGCGGCGCTGTCCAGCGCATGCCCCAAAGTACCCACTGGGAAGACTTGTTGAGCCACCGCAATGTGCGCTTTCAACACACTGGTCGCTAAACGCCGACGCTCTGACGTCGGTTTCTGAAAGCACCAAGTGCGGGTCGTATCCGTTGTACCACCGCGACTGAACTGACCACCTGAATCGAGTAAAAATAGCGTTGAGGGCTTTAGGGTTGCACCGCCATCGGCAGGCGCCGAATAGTGCGCAAGCGACGCATTCCCATCAGCCGCGGAAATCGTTCTAAAACTAGGCGCTGTATAGTCTTCAACGTCCGTACGAAATTGATGAATGCGCTTCTCTACCCCGAGTTCGGTAACCGATTCGTGGTGAACCGCTGACTCCAACCAATGAAGCAACCGCACCCAGACCGCGCTGTCAGATAAGCAAGCACTTCGTAATGCATTGAGTTCGGTCTCGTTTTTACGTGCCTTCAAATCGGTAATCGGGCTACGCAGCATAAGTGCCTCACCGCCTGCAGCTTCCGCCATTTGACGTCCGCACTGTGGCCCTTGTGTTGCATCAACCCAGAGGCGGTCTGCGGGCTGAATTGTGCGCTCCAGCGTTTTCAAAAATTCATTGCGTGCATGGCAGCGAACGGCGGTATCTGAACTCGCAAGTCTCTCGCTGTCGGTGTCTGTCACATCCCCAAATAAATGAATTTCGCCCTCTAATCCGATAAGCAAGCGTGCTCGCACGACCGGGCAATACGGTAGGTCTTGCCCACGAATATTTAGCAGCCAGTTGACGTTGTCGGGCTGTGTCTCAACGAGCCACGCCACGTCGGATACGCGCATTTGATCGCGAACCCGCGCCAGCTTCTCCGCGACTGATTCACCGGCCCACTCAGCAGACAGCTGTCTAACGGCCGACGAAGGCGTATCGGGTCGATCTGACCAACACTGGTCAAAGGGGTCTGCGTCGGTTGGCCGCATGACTGCGGCGTTCTGCTCACACACTTTTCGCAGGCGATCGTATAAGTCGGGCGTCACAACCTCGCTGTCAAAACCCACATGCCACCCCGCCTGTACGTTCTGCGCTAGCCAATGCTCAGGGGGCTCCTGGTATAAATGCTGAAGCGTCACCCAATCGCCATCGGTCTCGCGCGCGGCCTGCTCAGGGTATCGTCCATCAATAAAGAGCACGACGTCATCATGAGTGACTACCGACAGCCCCCAGCTACCGGTAAACCCCGTTGTCCACGCGAGGCGCTCATTCGCAAGCGATACGTATTCAAACTGTTGCTCGTCCCAGCGGGGAATCACCAAGACATCGATTTTTGATGTCTCCATCACATCGCGCAGCGCCGATATCCGGCTGGGTTCCCAGCCCGCGGCAATGGTCTTCACATCAGTCATAGTGAGCCTCGCTTAGATTTTTCTCGGCACCCATATACGGAGCTAGATAGCGATTAAATAACGCCAAAGCAAACATAGCGATAACCGCTAAACCCGCAAAGAGACCCCACATAACAAACGGTTGATTCGCCTTTACCGCAATTTCGCTATAGGCCCATCCGGACATAATGCCTGCCAGCAGGTAGCCAATTGCAATGGAGACAAAATAGTAACCCTGAAAAAGCGCCGCCTGCTCCGGCGAAGATGTTGAGGCTACGTACTCTTGACTCTTAGGTGACGCGAGCATCTCGCCAAAAGCAAAAACGATGACGCTTGCGATGGTTAAGACGCCACCGAAAGCCACCATGTGTGACATACCCCCGATCACAAAGGCTGCGCCAATCATACCGGTGCCAAGAATCAGCATGCCAAACGGCGCGCGATTCTCCCCCCATCGACTAATGAAGTATTGGAACACTACGATCGACAGAAAATCGAAGGCAATAATGTATTCGGGGCTTATCTGCCGAAACTTAGTCGCCCACTCGCTAGCGAGCGAATCCACGCTAGCACTTCCCGAACTCAGCGCATTCAGGCCAGAGACTAGCTCTGCTTCGGGCACACGCACTTGGTATTGCACGAGTGTTCTGAACGCCTCGACCGGCTCGGGCTGAGTGACCGAGAGTGTCCCCAGCGCCTCTCCCAGCCGCGCTTCGTCAACAGGCGCAATGAATTGCGCGAAGGCATCGGAAAACGACTGAGCAATCGCGACGGCGTCTGATGTATTCACAAAATCCTGAATGTACAGCGGGAAGGTAAGGAAAATTTGGTTATAGACCGCCCAGAACAGGGAGAGCACGAGCAAATAAACAAGAAAGGGGGCGTTACCCACTCTTAATTTTTGACCATACCAGGAGGTTTTTGAGGCAGCGTCCGGTACAAGTCGGTCCCAAATGACCTGAGCGCCACACCAGAAGAGCAGAAACAAACCATAGTCACGCCAAGCAATCCAACCACCCCCAGCTATCATTAGCCCCAAAATTAAGGGAATGAGCATTAGGGCAAAGCGGCCATTGCCCAGCACCTCGATAGCGTCTGCCATTGCGGCAGATGCGGCGCTTTGCCCAGCGTCATTTTCATCAACGCTGGAAGTGCCATGTGTCGCCTTAGCTGTCTGCTCAAGACTCGCCGTTTGCAATAACGGATCAGCATTAGGCTGATCCTTCTCTTGGTCCACAGCAGTTTGAACTCGCTCGGGCGAGTCATCCTCGAGAAAGAAGAGCGCGATCAGAAGGTTAATGCCAATCGCAATCGAAGAAAGCCAGAAGACATGGTCCCAACTTATGGCCCTGACATAACCCGCAATCACAGGTCCCAAGAACCCACCGACGTTGACCATCATGTAGAAAATGCCAAACGCTCGCCCACGGTTATCATCGTTTGCACTGCGTACGACCGTGCCCACGACGAGGGGTTTAAAAATAGCGGCCCCTAGGGCCACCAGCATATAGACACAGAAAAAAGGCCAGAACTCGTGCACCTGACCCAGCAACAAGTAGCTAGGGGTTAAGAGCGCGAAAGCGATCAAAAACATTTTGCGATAGCCGACTCGGTCTCCCATTGCTCCCGTCATCACGGGCAAGACATACACAAAGAACGGGATAATGCCCTGTAAGATGCCGCGTTCGGTGTCACTAAACCCGAGCCCTCCTGCGCTTGGAGAGGTACTCATATAGAGCGAGGAAACCGTGAAGAAGCCATACCAAGCAATGCGCTCGAAAATTTCAAGCGTATTGGCAATATAAAAGGTTCGCGTAAACGTGTTCGCTGTTTTTTTGTTATTCAAGCCAAGCGTCTCCAACTAAAGTCGAATATAGCATGTGACCTATCGAGAAGTTATTGCACTTCTCATCGAGAAACTCCGACAATGACCAAACGAGAACTTATGGACAATGAGCACTATGTCAGCAAGAGACACCGTTACTCCTATCACCCACGACGAGCGTCAGAAACGGCTTAAAGCTTTACAACATAGCTTACCGGCGTTTGCGCTTGACGCAGTTATGATCACACCTGGGGCCAGTATGCGGTACTTGTTTGGCTTGACCTGGCGAGAGACAGAGCGCCTCGTCTGTGCCGTTGTGTCAACAAAACGCGTGGTGTTTGTCTGCCCAAAATTTGAAGACACAGCGCTTCTCGCCGCCCTACCTACACCCCATGACTTCGCCTGGTGGGAGGAGCACGAGGATCCTCGTAGTGTTGTCACAAGTGTTCTTTCAGAAAATAACTGCCAAAGAGTGGGCGTTGATCCTAGCTGTTCCTATGGTCAGGTGTTTGCCTTAGGCAATTTGACAGCGGCAACGCTGACCTCCGCTGGACCTGTTCTTCAGTCATTACGCTCCCAAAAGTCAGCGAGCGAAATTGCGTTGATGCAGGCCGCCAAAACACTCACGTTAGATGTGCATGTTGCAATTTTCGAGTGGATTAAACCAGGCATGCGCATGAGCGAGGTCATTGCTGAGATCGACCGCCTCCATCGCGCAGGCGGTGCTGATAACGGCAGTTTTTTCTGCGCGGTGCAATTTGGTGAGGGAACCTCGCACCCCCACGGTGTACCGGGCGATCCAACCCTCGCCAAGCATGAACTCATTCTCATCGACACGGGGTGCACCATCGATGGGTATCACTCAGATATCACCCGAACCTATGCGCTAGACAAGCAAAGCGAGGACGTAGAAACGCTCTGGCAGCTGGAGAAAGAGGCACAAGCAGCGGCCTTTGACGCAGCGCAAATTGGTCGGCCCTGCGGCGATGTCGATGCGGCGGCAAGATCGGTACTTGAGGCGCATGGATTGGGTCCTGATTATCAACTTCCCGGCCTCCCTCATCGCACAGGTCATGGCATCGGGCTCGAGATCCACGAGGGGCCCTACCTAGTTCGAGGTGATGACACGCCACTTGCTGCGGGCATGTGCTTCTCCAATGAGCCAATGATCGTGGTTCCCCACCATTTTGGTATTCGGCTAGAGGATCACTTCTACATGACCGATACAGGGGCAAAATGGTTTACCGAGCCACAAAAAAGTCTCTATCAGCCGCTATGACCTGACTAAGACAGGTCACTTACATGAGCATATGAGGATTTAATGAAACGCCGAGAGTTTTGCAAAGGCGCGACACTCGCTAGCGCCACACTTCTTGCCCCCACTGCTGCGTCGGCAGTGCTTAACAAGAGCACCTCAGGGATACAGTCTATGAACGATCACATCACCGCCCTCAGTGCATCGAGGTTATCTTCGATGATCCGTGCCCGAGAAGTATCCTGTGTGGAAGTCATGTCGGCTTACCTCGAGCGTATTCACACGTACAACCCAGTCTATAACGCGATCATCAGCTTGGCAGATGAAGGTGGGCTGTTGGCGCAAGCCAATGATGCGGATAAAGCACTGAGCAAAGGGGAATACTGGGGCTGGATGCACGGCATGCCACACGCGGTCAAAGATCTTGCCGATGTCCGTGGCTTCCTTTCAACGTCAGGCTCCCCCCTCCTTGCCAAGAACATAGCGACGAAAGACAGTCTGGCCATTGAACGGATTAGGCAGGCGGGGGCCATCTTTATTGGCAAAACAAATACGCCTGAATTTGGCCTTGGCTCACAGACCTACAACACCGTATTTGGAACCACTCGAAATGCCTACAATCCCTCGCTTTGTGCTGGCGGTAGCAGCGGTGGTGCAGCTGTCGGTCTTGCCGCGCAATTACTCCCCGTCGCCGACGGCAGCGATATGATGGGCTCGTTGCGTAACCCAGCTGCATTCAACAACGTGATTGGCTTTCGACCCACCAAAGGTCGGGTGCCCGGCGCGGACGAAAATTCAAAGCTGTTCTTCGATCAACTCGCAACCGACGGACCTATGGGCCGAGACGTTACTGACACCATCAAGCTACTGACCACCATGGCAGGCTTTGATGCTCGAGAGCCCCTCTCCTTGCAGGACACGCTACCCCGTGCTGAGTCATTTGTACCGACCGCCTTGGAGGACGGTGTCCGCATCGGTTGGATGGGTGACTACGGGGGCTATCTTGCGACGGAGCCGGGTCTACTCGATATCTGCAGAGGTGCACTGCAAGGCGTCGAAACAAAGGGAGCGGTGGTTGAAGACTGCGCCCCCGACTTTGAACTTGAGCGCCTCTGGGATACGTGGCTCACACTGCGACACTTTGCATTTATTGACTCACAATCGCTGCTCAAGGACCCCACCTTAAAATCTCAGCTGAAACCAGAGTTTCAGTGGGAGATTGAGGGCAGTCTGGGAATGAGCGCGGCACAGGTCGTAAAGGCTGATACAGCACGATCCGATTGGTACAGAGCACTCATGGCGCTCTTTGGCGAATATGATTTTTTAGCCCTACCCACTGCGCAGGTATTTCCCTTTGATGCCCAGATGCATTGGCCCTCCAAGATCAATGGGAAGCCCATGGATACCTATCATCGCTGGATGGAGGTCGTAATAGGCGGAACGCTCGCCGGCCTGCCGGTCGTCAACCTACCCGCAGGCTTCGATCAACAGGGGCGACCCATTGGCATTCAAATTTTGGGGCCGACGGGTCGTGATAAAGCGGTGCTCGAATTTGCCCTGGCTTATGAAGCTGTAACGTCATACCTCGAGCAGCATCCTGCCCTTGTCACATCGTTGTAGACCGAATTAAAGCGTTATATCCACACTTTTAGACACGGCACATGCTTTAGCACGTGCCTCATTCACCGTTGCACCGCGCGCAAGTCCTACACCCATACGACGTTTGCCAGCGACCTCAGGCTTACCGAATAGCTTTACCGAGGTATCGGGAGCTGCAAGCGCCGAGGCAAGATTACCGAAGCGCGTTTCTTTTGATTCCCCTTCGACCAAGATCACGCTCGAAGCAGACGGTCCGTGAAAAGCTATATTGGGGATGGGTAGACCCAAAATCGCTCGGGCGTGCAGCGCAAATTCCGATAAATCCTGCGACATTAACGTCACCATACCCGTGTCATGAGGACGCGGTGATACCTCGCTGAAGTAAACCTCATCGCCTTTGATGAAGAGCTCTACGCCAAATAACCCATAACCACCAAGCGCCTCGGTGACCTGCTCAGCGATGTCCCGTGAACGGGATAACGCGAGACCAGACATGGGCTGAGGCTGCCAACTTTCCTGGTAGTCCCCATCCTCCTGACGGTGACCAATCGGTTCACAGAAGCTCACACCGCCTGCGTGTTGAATCGTGAGCAGCGTAATTTCGTAGTCAAAATCCACGAAGCCTTCAACGATCACCTTGCCTGCACCGGCCCTGCCACCGGCCTGTGCGTAGTCCCAAGCGTGATTGATATCAGCCTCAGATCGAACAAGACTTTGCCCCTTACCCGAAGAGCTCATAATCGGTTTAACCACACAAGGAATACCAATTTCAGCAATCGCTGCGTTAAAAGCAGCTCTATCAGCAGCGAACGCATAGGGGGAGGTCGCCAGACCGAGCTCTTCTGCTGCCAATCGACGTATGCCCTCTCGATTCATGGTGAGCTGTGCGGCACGCGCACTCGGTATTACCCGGAAACCCTCCGACTCAAGCTCGACCAAAGTATCTGTGGCGATAGCCTCGATTTCAGGAACGATTAAGTCGGGCTTCTCAGCCTCAACCACTCGCCGCAATTCATCACCATCGAGCATGGAAAACGTATGTGAGCGATCCGCCACCTGCATCGCCGGCGCGTTTTCGTAGCGATCGCAGGCGATCACCTCAACACCCAGTCGCTGCAGCTCGATGACAACTTCCTTGCCCAGCTCTCCCGACCCACAGAAAAGTACCCGCGTGGCGGCTGATGAGAAAGGCGTTCCAATGCTGACCATTTCAATGTCCTTAAGTAACTATGACGAGTAACTCAAGGTTTAACGCAGAATTGAGGTCATCGGTTTGGTCCGAGAGCCTATTTTATGGCTCCGTCCAGCGCCGCAAACAACCAAGCGGCTTAAGTGCAAGCTCACCCAAGGTGTTGATCACACATGGAAAAGCAGAGATCAGCCCCCTTTCAGACCCAACTGATACACTTTTTCAATCCAACGATCTCGAGTCTCTGCTTTTGAGCCCTTAACGGGCGCAAACTGGGTCACCCTGACGGGCTTCACACCACAAAACTCGAGCGTTGTCTTTTTTAACTGGTTAACACTTGGGGCGTTGTACAACCAACGATATAAAATGGCGGGCGTATCCATCGTGGTGACGATACGCGCGGTTTTACCCTCTAAATAGCCGTCCCAGCCCATCCCACCGAGCTTTTCCGCGTTGTAGTCAAACATGATAGAGGGCAAAAATATCCTGTCGATGAAACCCTTTACGAGTGCGGGCAGCCCACCCCACCAAACAGGGTGGAACCAGACCATATGGTTGCAGCCCTTGAGAGCCGCGATCGCATCTACCAAATCGGGTTCAAGATCAATACGTCTTTCATAACCAAACTTGAGATTCGGCTCGAAGCTCAAATTGCGGATCGTAAGTGTGGTCAGATCGAAGCCTGAGGCTTCCGCTCCCTTTTTGTAAGCCGAAAGCAGCGAGGAAGCCAAACGTGCTTCATCGGGGTGAGCGTCGATGAGGAGAATTTTTTTCATTTGAATTCAGGCCCCTTAATTCAATGATACAACTCGACAAGTCATCGCCTGTTGGCGTGAGCAAGCACTTAGATCCGGTCATAGCACACGCTTTGAGCATAGAAAAAAACGATGGCAGGCAACACGAACACACGCATCGCAGAGATCAAAGCCGCGCACTCCAAGGTTCACATCATAGCATCGACCAAATTAGCGTATTGAAATCGTTAACTGCGGAGCGTTTCCAACACCTCTACGGGTAACGCGCTCACCCCATTACGGCTCAAAGTCATGTAGTCTTGAGCACTTAAAATAATAAGTGCTCGCCTACTACGGTAGTTGAGCCGCAACGGTGAGGCTGAGAAAACGTGACGATTGCATCGACTAAAACGCACCATCGAGTGTGCCACCTATGCGAGGCCATGTGTGGTCTTGTAATCAAGACACAAGGCGAAAAAGTAGTTGATATTCGAGGCGACAAAGCGGATCCACTGAGCCGTGGTCACGTCTGCCCAAAGGCTGTGGCCTTACAGGATATTCATGAAGACCCGGACAGACTGAGAAAACCGCTCAAACGCGTTCGATCTGTTGCTGGGGTTTATGAGCATGTGGAAATCGAATGGGACGAGGCACTTGACCTTGTTGCTAGCGCACTCTCGGATACGATCGAGCGACACGGTGTTGATGCGATAGGCGCCTACTTCGGCAATCCGTCTGTGCACAACTATGGCATGCTCACGCACCAACGTAATCTCTTTCGACACATCCGCACTCGCAACCGGTTCTCGGCCACGTCCGTTGACCAATTACCGCATCATCTGGTGTCCATGTGGCTGTACGGTCACATGCTGCTAAGTCCTATCCCTGATATTGATAGGACCCATTATTTTCTGATGCTCGGGGCCAATCCGCTCGCTTCAAATGGCAGCATTTGGACCGTCCCGGACGTTAGAAAACGGATCAAGGATTTAACGGCGCGAGGCGGAAAGCTGGTTGTTATCGACCCCCGTAAAACCGAGACCGCAGAGCTCGCGACCGAACATCACTTCATTCGCCCCGGTACGGACGCGGCGTTTTTACTCGGACTTATTCATGTGCTGTTTAGAGATAACCTCACCGACTTGGGCAAGCTTGCCGGAGTAGTGGATGGCATCGCCGAGATTCGTGACGCCGTGTCGGCCTTGAACCCTGAGTGGGCGGCTGCCGCCACAGGAATCGAGGCGCACGATATCACTCGCATTGCACACGATCTTGCAACAGCTGAGGCAGGCATTTGCTACGGTCGTATGGGAGTGAGTACACAAGCGTATGGGACGCTTTGCCAATGGGCTATCCAGGTCATTAATGTGATTACGGGTAACCTCGATAAACCAGGGGGTAGTTTGTTCACCGCGCCCGCGATGGATCAAGTCATGAACTCCAGTCCCGGTGGGTTTGGGCGCTTTAGGAGCCGCGGTCGAGACCTTCCCGAGTTCAACTATGAACTCCCCTCCGCAGCGCTTGCCGATGAGATTCGAACCCCAGGCAACGGGCAGATAAAATTGATGTTCACAGGGGCTGGTAATCCCGTGTTATCGACACCCAATGGACGTGCCGTAGATGAGGCGCTCGAGCAAGTTGAATTTATGGTTTCTTTGGATCCAGCGCTCAACGAGACTACGCGCCACGCCGATGTCATCTTGCCGCCAACCTCGCCTTTGGAACATGATCATTACGACATTGCCTTTCATAATTTGGCCGTTCGAAATACAGCACGCTACAGCCAGGCTGTTTTCGATAAACCCGAGGGTGCGCTGCACGACTGGGAAATATTTGCTGAGCTCGGTGATCGGCTAGCTGATCGACTGGGTGTCGAATCGACGCCTCGGGTACCCCCGCATAAAATTGTCGATGCGGCGCTAAAAGCTGGGCCCTATGGTAAGGACTCAAGATGGGATCTGAGCATCGATAAGTTGTTAGATAACCCATCAGGCATCGATTTAGGTGAACTGCAGCCATCTTGCCCTGATCGGCTTCAAACAGCTGACAAGCGGATCCCCCTCGCCATTCCCGAGGCCCTTTCTGATATCCGTCGCCTAATCTCAGGCATGGAGATACAGGCGGAGGGATACCGTCTCATTGGTCGTCGCCATGTCAGAGACAATAACTCTTGGATGCACAACCACCGACGCCTGGTTAAAGGACCGGGTCGGTGCAATCTACTAATGCACCCGGAAGATGTAGCAAAAGAGGGCTGGAAAGCTGGCATGACGGTGACGATCAAGAGTCGTGTCGGATCGATTAGCGCAGAACTCATGCCATCAACAGAGGTGATGCCTGGCGTCATCAGTTTACCTCACGGCTACGGCCACGGCTTGAACGGCACGCGGTCCGAGATTGCGAATACCCATGCAGGCGTTAGTTGTAATGACATCACTGACGAGCAATTTTTGGATGAGTTATCAGGGAATGCAGCCGTGAATGGCGTTCCGGTGGAACTTCATGCATGAGGTGCTGGGCAGCGAGTTTCCACGCTAGCCACTGAATTAACTGCAACGAAGGTATCCTCGCGCTGCGCCACATGAAAATCACGGGTGTCGCTCGACAAAAGCGAGCCACCTTGAGTAGCCTTGCCATATCACTCACACATAAAAAAGGAAGTACATTTCATGTTTAGTCACATCATGCTTGGAGCCTCGGATATTGAGGCTTCAAAACAATTTTACGATGCCGCTCTCGGTGCACTGGGTTACGGTCCTGGCGTTATGGATCCAAAGGGTCGCGTTTTTTACATGACGGAGACAGGCATTTTTGCCCTCTCGACGCCGATTGATGGCGACCCTGCAACTGCAGGTAACGGAAGCACAATTGGGTTTGCATCCCCCAGCGTCGAGGCATCTGAAGCCTGGCATGAGGCAGGGCTCGCAAACGGCGGCACGGCGTGTGAGGATCCACCCGGTGTGCGCGACGGTGATATGGGGCCAATTCACCTCGCTTACCTCAGGGATCCTTCGGGCAACAAGATTTGCACGCTGCTAAGAGTTTAACCGGTCACCTCATAGCGTTGTCCGCCCTATTAATGGGCGGACATAGTTTAGCGGAAACAAGCCAACTCCCGATTAACTATGACGTGGTCAAAGACGTAAGTCAGACATGCTCTGCTTGTCATGGCTTACGATATCTCGATCGCGCTCAAGGGTATGACACCAGCGAGGAGTGGTCACATCTGATCACCAGTATGGTATCGCTGCCCCGTCCCCGCCTCTTAGCCATAAGCGAGTACCTTGCCACCCAATATCCGCATAAGCCCAACAAGGCACCACGGCTGATAACGGGCGACACCGATATCGTTATTGATGAATGGGTGACACCGACCCTCGGTCAGCGCACTCGTGACCCAATTGAGGCCCCCGATGGCTCAATTTGGTGGACAGGGATGTGGGCCTCCCTAGTAGGACGCCTAGATCCACGGACAGGTGAAATGCGTGAATATCCACTGCCGAGTTCAGCGCGGCCGCACTCCATCGTCCCAGATGACAATGGCTTCATTTGGTACACCGGCAACAGTAACTCAACAATTGGCCGGCTCGATCCAACAAACGGGCAGATTAGGGAATACACTACCCAAGCGCGCGACCCACACACTGCTGTCTTCCATCCTAACGGAAACCTTTACTTTACAAGCCAGCACTCAAATATGCTGGGGCGCTTAGATCCCTCATCGGGAAAGATCACTGAAATTGAGACCCGCAGAAAGCCCTATGGCATCAAAGTCGGTAACGGGGGCGATCTTTTTATTGCCTTTAACGGCACTAACGCAATAGGTCGGATGACCCCGCAAACGCTCGATATTTCTTACTACGTTGTACCCGACGAGCGCACACGTATTAGAAGATTGGATATCGATAGTAAGGGCGATGTTTGGTTTGTTAACTCGTCGCTAGGAAAAATTGGCAAATTAGAAATAGCCACGGGTGCCGTCACTCAATGGGACTCGCCTAGCGGCCCTCTCTCACACCCTTATTCCATGACCGTGATTGATGACATCGTCTGGTACAACGAGAGTGGAATGCGGCCCGATGCATTAGTGCGCTTCGACCCTACGACAGAGAAATTCCAAAGCTGGGCCGTGCCGTCAGGCATCGGCATCATAAGGCACACGTGGAAAACCCGCGAAGGTGATCTGCTGATCCATCAAAGCAGCTCCAATCGTGTGGGGCGGGTGCGAATTGGGAACTGATAATGAGGCTGATGCACGAGGACGCGTCTTATTGACAGTCAGTCAAATACCGTCAGGGCGGGTCTCGTCATTTGGCCGTATAGCTCAAGCCGCGGGATTCCCGCGAAGAGCACGCTGGGTCGGAAGAATCCTAAGCCAGTTACCCCATAGCACCGACATACCCTGGCATCGTGTCCTGTCACATAACGGTGTCATCACCTGCCCTAAAAAGGAACTTGCGCAGACGCGCCTGCAAAAGGAGGGCATCGACGTCAAGCAATTGAGAGTCAATATGCGCCGATATGCATGGCCGGACTAGTGGTTGCGAAACTGCAGGATCTCTGGCTCTGCCGCGCAGCCAACACCCTCACCACCCTTTACAAATCAGGGCGAATAACCAACTTCCCCACGACTTCTCGATTCTCAAGCATGCGAAACCCGACGAGTGCATCGGCTAAGGCCAATTCGCCGTGCACGTAGGGACGCGTATTGGCTTCCTCCGCCCATTGCCAAATCACATTAAGATTTTCCTCACCTTTCTCAGGGAATCGACGCCCGTACTCCCCAGCCCTCACCCCCACCACGGAGAAGCCCTTTATCAGCGGCATGTTTGAAGGAACCGACGCAATGCGACCACTGGTAAAGCCTATGACAAGAAGGCGGCCATCAAAGTTAATGCAACGGATACTTTCATCAAAAACATCGCCTCCTACGGGGTCATAGATCACATCCGCCCCTCGTCCATCAGTGAGGGCTTTGACCTCCTCTCGAAACCCACCTTCGGTACTCATCACATAGTCGGCACCCTGGGCCTCTATCCGAGCAAGCTTTTCATCACTGCCACTTGTCGCAATGACACGCGCACCCAAGCGCTTGCCAATATCAACCGCTGCCATGCCCACACCACCACTTGCACCGTGCACCAGCAGCGTCTCTCCAGCCTGTAAATTACCGCGTCGAACCAATGCGACATAGGCGGTCAAATAAGCCACCTGATAAGACGCCGCCTCAGAAAAACTCATGTTTTCCGGCTTTTTCCGAAGCTCCTTTGCACAGACACAAACATATTGCGATAAGCCCCCGTGGCGCATTCCTGCAACCACAGCCTCACCGACGGCAAAGCCTTTTACGCCCTCTCCGATCGCATCGATCTCACCTGCGGTATCCATTCCTGGCGTGAACGGCGGGTCGAGCTTTAGCTGGTATTTTCCCTGACACAGCAAGAGATCTGGGAAATTAAGACTCGCAGCTCTGATTCGGATCCTGACCTCACCCGGCGCCGGTTCAGGGACAGGTAAATCAATGACTGCGACACCTGAAAAATCTTCGGAGAGTTCACGACAGACTAGCGCGCGCATAGGACCTCCTTACAATGCTTTGGCGAGGCTCGACAGCCCCTGAACAGACGTTAATATCATGCTCGGGCCAAATGCGCTTCCAATAACCGGAGGCCCTCGCCCAACGAATGGGCTGCCTCATCAAGTGTATCTGGGTTTAGGGATAGCCCATTAGCCAGTTGCTTCTCGATCTCACTCATCTGATCACTTAACGCTAATAAGCCTAGCGCTTTGCTGCTACTTTTTAACGTATGTGCTGCACGTGCTCCATCCTCCAAGCCGTTATCAACCAACGTCTGTTGTAATGTCGCCATATTCGCTCGTCCCTCGTTACTCAAACTAGTGAAAAGGCTTTGAACGACCTCTTCACCGAGAAGGTCCAGCATTTCATTGCTGTAACTCGGCTCAAACAGTGGGAATGGCGCCTCTATTATCGGACTGCCAACCTCAACCGTAACCATTTCACTGTCAAATAAACGAGCGAACTCATCGGCAATTGCATCGCGCTTAAAAGGTTTCGTGATGAAGTCCACCATGCCGCTTGCAAACGCTTTTTGCTTTTCCTCTTCTTGAGAATACGCACTGAGTGCCAAGAGCTTTGTATCAGCGCACTGTGGCAGTTTGCTCAAGCGCTCAGCCACTTCGTATCCCGTCATATCGGGGAGATTAATATCCAGTAGCGCCACATCAAACGGTTCAGGGGCTTGCTTTACCACCTCAATAGCCTCGCCCCCGGACATGGCAGTTGCCACTTTGAAGCCTAAGCTTCGAAGTAATTGCGCGTTGAGACTCAAGTTTGTCACAGAGTCATCCAACAGCAACAATCGCTTGTCGAAGGACAAGTTTGTCGCGACCTGCGCAGACTGACTGAGCTTATCAACGCCCGCGCAAGGTGTGAGAGGTAAAACGACGGTAAAGAGTGCACCGCCCCATCGAGACTCACCAACGGAGATCGTACCGCCCATCGTCTTGACATGCGACTCACTCATGCTCAGCCCCAAGCCTGTCCCAACCTGACCTTTGGTTGCAATACTCACCCCGGTTTCAAAGGGTGAGAAGACCTGTCGGCGTAAGCTTTCAGGAACGCCAGGGCCTGAGTCAGATACTTGAAAGATGACCTGATGCAGCGCCTCCTTAGAGCTTGGCGTAAGTCCCACGTCTAACTCAATCGAGCCCTGGTGAGTGAACTTCACAGCATTACTCAGGAGATTGATAAGAACTTCTTTCAACAATAAGTCGGAGCACCAGTATTGAGCTTGCACATCATCGCTGATAGAAACCTCAAGTGTGAGTCCCTTCTCAGTGGCACTTGCCAAAAATAGTTTGCGCAGGGACTTACCTAGGTGCCGTAAATCGGTTGCGACAGTGAATTGTTCAGGGCGACTATCTTGGGTAGCGGCATCTCCTAGCGCAAAGTTAATCACCTCAGTAGCTCGATCCATGCTGGCCTCGGCCATCGATAAAAGATCGAGAGTTCCCGGGTCACGTATTTTGTCAGCCAGCAAAGTGAGTGCACTGCTGACGCCCATTAGCGGTGTTCGCACCTCGTGACTGACACGATTGAAAAACTGCTGGCGAACTTCACCTTGTCCCTCAACCTCAGTCTTTGCTTGCTCTAGGTTATCGTTGAGCATCTGCAGATCTTCGAGCATCTTCTGTTGCGAGGAGAGCAGCAGCAACTGATCCATTTGAGAGTCATGGACCGGAAACTCATCAAATCGAGGCTCTGAATTGGGGTATCGCTCCCTCATCCAAGCCAACCAAGGTATGCCGACGAAGCATATGCTCCCATCGTCTCGGTCAGACCGGATTATCTGACCTCGAACTGCGAGCTCCATCTGATCATTATGGGCGAGGAATAACCGGCCCTCAGTGGCCAGGGTGTCTTTGGGGCCTCCTTGAAATCGCGCTGGTCGCTTGAACTCGAAATCATCAAAGAATCGAAAGTTGTGCTGCTCAAGTCTCTCGACACGCTCTTGCACCAAAGCGGAAACGCGCCGCGTAGCACCCCCCTCATCGATCTCGATCAGGACGGTAAATAAATCCGAAAGCAAATCCCACTGACGCATGAAGCGGCTTAACGTTCCATCAGTAAACTGAACTTTGTATGGGTGCCTGCATCGACCGACAGGTCCTCAATTGCCTCGATTGACATGGGCTCATTGAAGCGCTCACTCAGAGCAACTAATAAACCTGAAACAAAGCTATTCAGCCCCTCTCTGTGGCTTATGTACTCGACTTCCATTCTGTTTTTCTCGAGCTCGCTCACGCGAAACTCTGGGGGCTGGTACTCGAGAAAGGTTGTGCTGATGCGGTCGTGTAATTCATTTAGGTTCTCGAGAAACTCGAGCATGGTGCTACCGGTAGAGCGCACCAAGGCATCGTAATCACGCGCCAAGGTATGATTTACCCAATGCTTGCCAAAAGCATGAAGCGCGGTATCCACATCGACCCCGAGCGCGTCGGAGGACGCAACGGCCAACCGGAACGTAATTTCATCGTCGTAACTGCGCATAGCGAGAAAGCTGTCACTGGGAACACCCGCCTTCGCAAGAACCTGCGCCCAAATAGCCTCACCGTGGCCCTCTGTCACCATGTCACGTAACGATTTGTTGATAACGCCATACATGAGTAACCCTCCTTAGGTTGAATTAGCAGAAGACGTGTCTTTACTAACCATCCTTCCACGCTTGGACTTTTCTGTAGATTGTGGAAGGTGCGACCTCCAATAAAATAGCGGCTCGATTGATATTTCCATCGCTGACCTCGATCGCATTCTGAATCGCCTCTTTTTCGACCAGCCAAAGTGGCCTAATTTCACCGGCGGGGGTGTCCAACGACTCAGGGGCAATGACTTCGGCACTTATGACCTCTGACTGACTATCAAATTGTGCGATCGCCTCATCAATAATATGGGTTCCTATCTCCGACCCAATCATCATCGTGGCAATCCATCGCAACATATTTTCCAACTGCCGAACATTGCCAGGCCACGCGTAGCTTAAAAGGCGTGCCTTAGCATCACCCGACAAAGGCTCAAGTGACCTTCCCGTCTCGACTGCAAGTCGATCCAACATGATTGAGGCGAGCTCAGGCACATCGCTCAAGCGCTCCCGTAAAGGTGGCAATCGAATGGGCAACACTTGCAGGCGGTAATATAAATCCTCTCGTAACCGCCCTGCTCTCACTTCCTCTAATAAATCCCTATTCGACGATGCGATGATCCGCACATCGGCGGACGCCTCCGCGCCCGCGCCTAGCGACCGGAAAACACCACTCTCGATAAATCTCAATAGCAAGGACTGAGCCGCGTAATCGAGCTCAGCGACCTCATCTAAAAATAAACTGCCACCTTCTGCACGCGACACCAGCCCCCGATGAACCCAACCCGTACCACCCTCACGCGCGTCTTCACCAAAAAATTCTCGCTCAAAGTTTGCGACCGAAATTGCAGCACAATCGACGACGATAAAGGGATCTGGAGCCCGAGCTGATAGATCATGAACTGCACGCGCGGTAAGCTCCTTTCCTGTGCCACTCTCGCCCAGAATAAGTACCGTCCCGTCAGCCGCTGCAATCCGTTCAACTGCATCATAAACTGCCCGCATTGGCGGCGACGACCCTATAAGACCGCCCAGCTGATCGCGAACTTGGGACAAAACGTCGATTTGATCATTGAGCTCTTTGCGCCGCATAGCGTTTTGAACGGTTACCCGTAAGCGAATCGAGTCAAAAGGCTTTGCCAGAAAGTCAGTTGCGCCACTATCGAGCGCGCGCTGGGCCCATTCGGTACCGTGTCCGGTCATAACAACCGTAACAGGCATCGGTTTAAGCGCCGCCGCGGGTGCGAGCAAATCGAGCCCATTACCGTCGGGCAATTCGATGTCAAGTAAGATAAAGTCTGGCGTCAAACCTTCTAAGCTTGATACGGCGTCATCGAGCGTTGTGGCTATATGAATATCCAAGCCAAGCCCACCTAAATAGGCCTCATAAATAGCACAGAGGGTTGCGCTATCCTCAACAATTAGTGCTTTCATTTGCCCCCTCTGCCATCAACGCCCATCAATCTTTCATCGTCTCGAAAATATGATCCATGGCTTTATCCGCGCGCTCAAACGCTCTCAAGACATCAGGCCTGAAATGTTCTGGCGCCGTTCGACCATCCCCTTCTAGGATAACCTGCATTGCTTGCTCATGGGTCATAGCTGCTTTGTAAGGCCGCTCTGATCTTAACGCATCATAAACATCGACAAGCGACGTTATCGAGGCTTCAATCGGAATTTCATTACCGGTTAAACCTCGGGGGTATCCACCTCCATTCCAACGCTCGTGGTGATTCAGAGCGATGCGTGCGGCCATCGCCATCACAGGATAATCTGACATTGAAAGAACCTCATGCCCGTATATGGGATGCTGCCGCATCACCGTAAACTCCTCGTCAGTCAAAGGTCCGTTCTTCAGCAAAATGGCATCGGGCGTTGCCACTTTACCCACATCATGGAGTGGCGCAGCCATCCTCAGCATATCGCACTGTTCCTTATTCCAACCGAGCTCAGCGGCCAAACTTGCTGCATAAGCACCTATGCGCAGAATGTGAGCGCCCGTTTCAGGATCTTTGTATTCGGCCGCTCTAGCGAGACAGGCCAGGGACTCAGAGTAGGCCTTTTTTATATCGCGATTTAGTGAGCTTATTTCAACTGCGTTAGCCGCCAGCTCCGCTTCTCGCGCTTGCTCGTTGAGCAGTTTAAAGCGCTCTGAAACCACGTACTCCCGAGAATCAATAAGAATATCCTCTAAAAGATCGAGATCCATGGGCTTGAGCATGAATTCAGAGGCGCCCAATCGCATCGCTTCAATAACTGCTCGTGTGTCGCCATTACCTGTCATAAAGACGAATCGCCGGATACGATTTTTAGTATCACTATCCCGGGCGATGCGCTCCAACAACTCAAGCCCAGTCATTCCCGGCATCGTCAAGTCGGACAAGATGATGTGGACGTCGGGGTCTTCCTTAAACACCGAGAGGGCTTCCTGTCCGTTAGCGGCCAAAAGGCACTCAAATCCCAGCTCTTGAGCAAAATCCTGCAACTCGCACCGGATATCAGGCTCATCGTCCACAACAAGTAACTTTAATGCGCTCATATTTTTGACCCGACCTCATGCTCTTCATCACCCATAACGAGCGGCAGTCGAATGGAAATCTTAGCACCACCACCGACGTTTTCAGCCCAGATATTACCCTGCATATCCTGAACAATCCCGTAGCTGATCGACCCCCCCAGGCCTGTGCCTTTGCCGACTGGCTTAGTTGTGTAAAAAGGCTCAAATATATGCGGGAGCGCATCTGCAGGAATACCACCACCACTGTCCTGAATTGCCACGATCACATGCCCTTCGTCCAGCGTCTGGTCGATCACTATGGTGCCACTCGTCCCGTTGGCGAGAATGGCGTCTCGGGCATTGTTAATCATGTTGATTAATACTTGCTCAAATTGAATCGTATTCCCCAAAACCCGTGCCGTGGTCTCAATATCCGCGGACAGTAATATCCCCTTAGCCGCCATGGGCTCACGGACTAAGTCTGACGCAGCAGCGATGGAGGATGACACATCAAAAGGAGCGAAGTCCTCACCTGCCACCCGACCAAAAGCGCGCATGTGATCAATAATGGTGGCCGCTCGATCGACAGCAGCGTCGATTCGTTGAATTCTACTCATCATCGATTCGCTACTCGCTCGGCCCTTTGCCAAGCTATTACTCATGTTATTTGCAGCAAGCTTTATAATATTGAGCGGTTGATTTAACTCGTGTGCCATACCCGTGGACATTTCACCAAGTGTTGCCAGTTTGGCCGTTTGGAGCAGCTGCGAGTCCATCGCCTTTTGTTTAGTAAGGTCGTTAACCAACAACCAGAAACCTGAGTCGCTACCCTGGTTGTCTTTTCGGCTTGTTATGGCGAGCAGGAGATTTTTCTGCGGCTGGCCCTCCAACGCCAATGCATACTCATCGATAACTTCCCCTCGCTCGAATAAATATTCCGCACGCTGTCGAAGTCTGAAGGAGGCCTCGGCGCTATCCCCCGTTATTAAGGACATCGCCTCATTTCGAAAACGTAGCCCGTAATCCGCATCAATTTCCATCACGCCAAGAGGCAGTGAACTCAACAGCGCCTCGTAACCAACGACCGCTGATCGCAACTGATGATCCGCCGTCGCGACCTCTTTAGAGAACCAAACAATCGTCTCCTGAAGCCTATTGAGCTCGGACGAGATCGCTTTTGACTCAATCTCTATTGGTTCGATGGGGCTTTGAGATTCTGCTAGTCGCTCATGCATGATCTTGAGCTCCTCCAAACCCTCAAGCAGACGGTTGACTGGCTTTATCAGGCGACCTACCAAGCGCATAGTCAGGACTGAGGTAAATAGGAGGCTCAGCGTAAAAAAGAGCGCCATGGTCATGGTAGCTCTAAAGAAGACCTGTAGCCGAGGCCAAACCTTGAGATCCAGGACCAGCACTTCGCTGCTTGGTAATTGCTGCGCGAACTGCGCGGCTAATTGCGGTGATAGGGGCACAGATAACATGGTTTCGCGGTTGAGCGCGCCTAATCGCGATAGGGCGCCATCGTTAGTGGACACGCTATTCCACAATATGCCGCCCATCCAGCTTGGATCAATAATTTGCGTAGCCGCAACACCAAGATTACCCTCCATCAAATCTGACGCGCTGACTTTTCTAATGCCAATATCCGCTACCTGAGTCTCAATAAAACTGTTGCCACTCAGGGCTGCGGTATCGACAACGAAGAGTATTTGATCACCTAAAACGTCCGAGTACACCGGCAGACTTTCACCACCAAAGTCGAGAAAAAGAGGGGATTTCAGGCGAGCAAAACCGGCACCCATACTCGCTCGATAAACAAATTTTGCCAGGTGCTTATCGACCAGAGATATCAAGGGTTCAGCGGCCGCGCCTCTTACATTCCCTATGACTCGAGGCGACGCCATAGCACTAGATTCAGCCTTCACATCTATCCCGAGGAATATATATCGCTCACCCAAATACATCCAGGGAGCGGGCTGGTCGCCGAAACGACTCCCCGCTGAGCGCACTTCCAGCTCCGACCGATGAAGTTCATTACTAAGCTGGCGTTGAGCTGTTTGGTCTACTAAATCTCGCGTGGTGGTCGTCAACACGGCCTCCCAACGCCCTGACCAGATTTGAAGAAAAACAAAAAATATCACGGTAACTAAGACCGATATAAACACCGTTCCTAATGAGCGTATGGAGGCGCGATCAGCCACTTCATGACGCGCCATACGCTGAAAATAACCCGAAAATATGATGGTAGATAACGCCCAAATGAGCTCAGCAATGACAAGGGAGAAAACAGTAGAAAAGACAAACGTCGCTGCGTGCGCGGCCGCGAGCAACGTAGTCTCTTCCCTTAAAAATGCCAGCATTGACGTATAAAACGGAAAGCAGGCGAGCAAAATAGTGGAGAACCCCAGTACTAACCGATGCTCTGCTCTACCCGTATTCGCAAAGCTATCGAGCGCTAAAACCAGAACGATGAAGCTGGCCGCTTCCACGTAAACTCCGATCGGCAAATCGCCCACAAGGAAGACTAAGACAAGCCCCAGAGAAGCGACGAGACTGAGTCGGACCCCACTGACATACCGGATCAATAAAAATGCAGGTAATTGATAGATCCCCAAGTCTAGAAAGCCCAACTTCAGGGGTAGTGCTAGGAAAATTGCCGCGCCAGTCAATACGCATAGCACTGCGACGACACTTGTTCTCGCCGTGCTCATATTCATGCCCCGGACAAAGGAAGCTCGATAACTATTTCGAGCTCTCCCCTCTCAATGTCGTTAATCACGGTCAGGTCGCCAGACATTTGTTTAATGAGGTCTCTGCTATGGGTTAACCCCAGCCCATGGTGACCTTGCGCCGCCCTTGTCGTGTAAAACGGATCTAGAAGGTAGCGGTCGTCCCCGCGAGGGGCACCGCCACCATTGTCTTTGATACTGATCCGTGCAATACCGTCTTCATCTGACGATGCACTAATAGCGATACGCGCTGACGCGGGTGTACTCTCCCGTATTGCCTCCAATGCATTATCACTAAGCTTCTCAAGCACCACCAGTAAACCGCCAGCGTTACCCGTCGTCAGCACAGGCTCTTGTGCAAGCCTCACCTCTATCGCCACCTTCAGGTCTAAATCCAACAATTTGGGCTCGAAAACACTGGCAAAGTGCGACACTAATTCCGTTAGATTAATCTCCGAGTTTTCCGATTCGTAGGCCCGAGATCCAACCCACTTGATGCTCGCCATCAGGGCCGCATGCTGACGCGCAATCTCCGTTTCAACCGGTTTAGCCGCCGACGCAGTGAGCCAATGAAGCGATGAGGAGAGCTCGGTCAGTAAGCGTAATTCAGTACCGGACGGCGTATTGCCACCGTCTTCAGTTAGCTGCCCCTCGGATAAGCTCCCCTTCGGTACGGACCTGGCATACGTGTCCGACGTAACCATGACCAATACGCGGTTAACACCCAGCATGGACTCTATCTGAGGGCTTAACTGTAATTGCGAGGAGATTATCCGACCCCCTTTTAACCTAAGCTCACAGTGAAGCTCATCGGGCCTACCGCCGCGCCTTGCTGTTTGAAACGCATCATCAAAACTAATCTTAGACCGGCCGTCCAAATATACTTCGCTAAAAATCGTTCGACTAGACTGGGATCTTGCTACACCGGTCAGCGTTACCATCCGCTTGTTCCACGTCCGAATCGCGCCACTCGCGTCCAAAATAAAAGCTGGCCGTTCCGCTAGTTCGACCAACTTTTGAAATTGCGCTTCCAAAGCATCGGAGGTCTTCGACATCTCGGACGCATTTTGCCCTCGACTCCTCAAGCTTCCCCGATATTCGTTAACAACTGACTCAAAAGCTTCCTGTAAAAATCTCAGCTCAGAAACAGCTGCGGAAAACTCCGTAGGCTTTTGCTCACCGCCCCTCACCAAATGCCTTATGTTGCCGGTTAAGGACTCTAGGGGCGATATCAAGTGGCGACTGATGAGAGTAAACGCCAAAAACAGGCTAAGAATAAGGAGCGAAATGGCAGAGGTTGGAACGACGCTGTCACGAAAACCACGAAGCTGATCCACCTCGTTGGAAGCATTCGCTAATGCCTGATCAGCCGCCCGCAAGAATTGCTCCCACGACTCTGATATCCGAAAAGCAACCAGGTCGGAGCGATCGATTTCTGTGGCGGCAGAAACAGCCGAAAGATAAAAGGCGTACTCGGACTGGCAGCAATCTAGAGGCAAGGAACGCTTTAACAAGATATCGAGGTGACTATCAGGGAGCTGCTCATTAAGAGCGAGGATCTGTGAAAGCTCTTCTTTGTCGCGTGACAGGAGAATAAATTTCTCGCTCGCCTCAACAAGCCTCTGTTGCGCCTGAAAATAATTGAGATTGATGGACATCACGACGAGTGTCGCTATCAAATACAAGCCGCCCATGATCAAAAGAATTCTAAGAAACAAAGACTTCAAGTTCATGAGTGATTCCTCAGACGCTGACCAACATAAACCCCTTTACGTCTCCCCGCTTGATGGGAGACATGCCTGAGTAACGAGGTGTATTTATGATCCCAAGGAATTGTGCAACCGGTCATAGATTCCCTCAAAGTCGACATCTACCCCCTCCGTGGGGACATTAGGGCACTCCGCGTAAGGAGCGCTCAACGAGGGATCCCATTGCCAATCCGCAGCATCCGGACGTGTCATAGAAACGCCGAACGCGGAGAGAAGCGAGCCCGCCTCTGCCAGTGCTGTGGCACGGGCACTAATAAGGCCTATTTCGGCACGAATCAGGGCACGCTGAGTGTCGAATAACTCGTTCTGGCTATCCAGCAAATCAAGCAGGCTTCGACTTCCCAAATCAAACTCGTCTTCATAAGCAATACGGGCGAGACGCTGTGAGGCTAACTGAGCACTGAGAAACTCAATTTGTCGCTCTAATACCTGCGCGTCATTGTAAGCTACCAATACCTCTCGGCGCGTATCCCAGCAGGCTTGCTTTCTCGCTTCCATCGCCGCGTAGTAACGTTGATTGCGCTCGCGGCGTTGCGCTTCGTCAGCCCCACCCCGATAAAAATTGAAATTAAAAACCAGCTCGATCGCTTCAGTATCAAAGTCGCCGCGCACATCCTGCAGGTTTGTGGACTGCTCATTGCGATACCGTAAATCTATACGGGGGAAAAAGGGACCTTTCGCCGCGTCCCGCTCAGCACTGACTGCCAACATCTCTTCAGTCGACTGCCGAACGCGAGGGCTGTTGTCCAACGCCCGGCGCAACACTTCAGTCCTCGATCCACCTATCATTTCAGGGGGGAGAACCGGAAACGGGAGTCTGTCGCTAGCAACGCGCTCTCCCGTCAACCGCTGAAGCTCGGCTTTCGTATCGTGTAGATTGGCGGCCTCAGTCAACACGTTAGACTCCGCCAAGGCCAATCGCGCCGTTACCTGTTCGAGGTCAACTCCAGCACTCACACCCCCACTTACACGATCAGAAACGCGACTCTCCACCTGCCGATGCACGTAATAATTTTGGTCCGCAAAGTCCTTCAACCGCTGAAAGAGCGCAACCGACAAATATGCTTTGGTCACCTCAAGCGCCGCGCTTTCTGACGCACGAATATGACCTTGGAGATCACGGCGGGCCTCAAAATCTGCGGCCTTCACGCGATCTAACGTTTGGAATCCATCGAATAGCAGTTGAGTTGCCGTAAAGCGCACATCGCTCTTGTTGTACATGCCAAAATCACTAGTGGGCGTTCTGCGATCCTCCCGCCCCCTGACGGCTTGAACATCGAGCGATGGCTTTAGCTCCCCCTCAACAACCGCCACTCGCTCACGAGATGCCGCAAAGTCGAAGTAGGTTCTCGCCAACGCCGGATTGTTTTCAAGTGCAAGTTCAAGAGCCTGCCCGTAAGTCTGAATGGCCGAAAAAGCTCCACTCGAAAAAGTAAAAAACATAAGCGAGATGATGAGTTTTTTGTTTTGCACAAAGACCCTTAGTAGGCTGGAAAACGAGAATAAAATAGTAGCCCGAGCCCTACTCTGACGCTATGGTTACCGTGGCTAAATTGCGCACTACTAGGTAAGGCTAGAGGCACATATGGGTCAAACTGAGACTCGCGTCCCAAAATGGGTTAAAACCACCGTGAGGTTTAGTCGTGGGGGGGTCCTAGTCCTTGTCACAATTGCCGCTAACGCGCTTTTGAGCGACGAAAGCAGACTCGACTTTGCAACGATTTTGGCCACTCTTTCAACGCAATATGGCCCTCAAGCACAGGCTCGGGGCGTTGCGTGGCAAGAGAATGTAACAGCGCTTGGCGGCCTCACAGTTCAAGAACAACTGGCGGCGGTAAATCAATTTTTTAATCAGCGGGTTCGCTGGAAGACTGATCTTGAAATTTATGGCACGGAAGACTTCTGGGCGACCCCAGCTGAAACGCTTGGGCGTGGGACGGGCGATTGCGAGGACTTTACCATTGCCAAATACGCAACACTACGGCACTTGGGCGTTCCCGCTGAACAACTCAGACTCACGTACGTGCAACTCAAAGTCACAAATACTCGCTCGCAAGCGCACATGGTTCTAGCTTGGTACCCGAGGCCAAATACGACCCCTCTAATTCTTGACAACGCGAATCCAAGAATTTTGCCCGCATCGCAACGAAGGGACCTACAGCCCATATTTAGTTTTAATAGTGAAGAGCTGTGGCTGGGCAGTTCGAGGACCTCAACGAGTGCAACACCCTCGTCTAGGATCTCGCAATGGCGACAAATGATTGCACGGTCAGAAACAGAAGGGATAGTGCTGTAATGAAGGAGAACACAATGTCATTGTTTAGTCGACTAATGCGGTACACGCTGCTTTTGTTAGTGGCGGTACTCGGGTTCACCACCGTCATTGTCAGTCAGTGGACCGTATCGAGCTTTGAAGACAGGCTTATCGTACAGGCTGAAAATTCAGTGGGATCACTCGCTAGAGCATTATCACTGCTAGATCTGAGTGGCGGCGCAGACCTCGATCAATCATGCACGCTCTTAGCCAGCATTCCCGACACGCTCGAGTTTCGGTCTATAGAGCTGCTTGATGAGAACGGCGCTCAACGCTGCATTCAAGTCAATACGCCCACCCCCCCAACAGCGCCAAGCTGGTTCATAAATGCTATCGAGATTGATATCGCCTCCGCTGGGAAATCGGTGACACAACCGGTTCAACAGGACTGGGTTACCTGGGAGTTAACTGGGATTCCCTACGAAGCAAATGCCTATGATGAGCTTTGGACTCTGGCGATTAAAACCTTCTGGGGAGTTCTCGCTCTTTTCGCGGCTGCAAGCATCACTGGATTTTGGGCACTGCAAAGATTACTCGACCCGCTACGCGAAGTTGTAGTTCAAGCAAAGGGCATTGGTGAGCGGCGCTTCACCAAAATTGCGATTCCACAGACCACTGAGTTTGCGGATGTCGCGCGATCTATGAACGAGCTGTCAGAACGCATTCAGACCATGCTGTCGAATGAGGCAGCGCTGCTGAGCGAGAAAAAAGCATCGCATGACGTTGATGAGGTCACTGGTTTACTCAATCGCGAAACGTTTATCGATCACTTTAGTACGCTCCTGAGTCGTGAAAATGAGCAATCTATTGGTTCTGTTGCGCTGATACGTCTATTAAACCTCTCCGAAATGAATCGAGATTACGGTCGTGACCTAATTGACAACCTGCTCCGAGACGTGGGGGATGCGCTTAATCAACTTTCTGAAGATCAATGCTATGGCAGCTATTGCTCAGTAGGTAGGCTCAATGGAGCCGATATCTGTGCCGTAGCGACGAATGAAAGAAATGCCAAAAACCTAGCGGATGCGATGCAACGCAGGGTCAAGGGAGTCTTAGTGACGCACAATATCGACAGCCGGTATACCGTTGCGGCCACGTGTATTGACTACGAATTAGGCGACAACACCGGTGAATTACTGTCGTCAATGGATAGAGCGCTTGCACAATCGGAGCTACAGGCAGGAGTGCCAATTGTTCCAGCTCAGCGCTTCGCGCAAGTCGATCCTACCCGAGCGAATCAGAAATTTTGGCAGGACAACCTAGCTAACGCATTGCAGGACGGCGGGTTAAGTTTGGCGTGGTTCCCAGTGCTCAGGAAAGACGAGTCCATACTCCATCTTGAGGGTATGGCTCGTCTAAGCGTAGACAAAAAAGAATTTAATGCGGGTGATTTTATGCCTTGGGTGTTCCGACTGGGATTAGGTCAAATCTTTGACCGCGCCGTTGTCTCCGAGGCGTTGAAGACCTTGCCATCACACAAACAGCGACTGCATGTAAATCTCTCGGCAGATAGCCTAAAAGGGGCTGAGTTTTCGTTGTGGCTTGCCGAAAAGTTAGAAACTATGTCGGAGGAAGTGGCTCGGTTTGGTATTGAAATCTCGGAGACCGCTATTGTCAGTGCACAACCCTCATTTGAGCGGTTAATGACTGTATTGAAACCTTATGGTTGCGAGCTCGGTATCGAACATATGGGATACAGACCTGAAATCATTGCCTCGCTCGGCGAGTTGGGTCCCTCATATTTAAAAATAGATTCGCTTTATACCCAAGACTTAAGGTCAAACGAGGGAAATAAGGCGGTCGTGACTAGCCTCAGTGGTGTCGCTAAATCCTTAGGAATCGACTGTATTGTCGAGGGCGTCAGCAAGCTAGAGGACCGTGACGCCGCATATGACATGGGTGTCAGAGGCGCCTCGGGAACAGCTATCCACTGAACGCCTTCAGAGAATTTCTTCATCCTCTAATAGGTTTAACGATTCCCGACGTCGCTCTCGCATCTGGGTACGTTGCGTGTACTTTTCCTGCACCACCTCGGGGAGCTCGGTAAACATTATGAGGTTCTTAGAGATTAACAAATCAATCACGTCATCTAAGACACGGATAAATTCGAGGTCCGAGTTCTGAAATAAATTATCGGTGGCGGAAGCTAAAACCTCGTTAATTTCACTTGCGGCACCCTCATCTGCCTTTTCATAGCCATCCATAGGCTCTTGACTGACCGCTATTACACGTCCTGTTGCACCTCGCTTAACGTAGATCATTCCTTCATCTCCAAAAAACGCAGTCTTGAGCCTTAATCCAGGGAATCACTGCTATCACCATCATCGAGCTCAAGCTTCAGACCCTCGTCCAAGGTGATGGAATCTAAATCTGAATTCCGGACCTCGAAACTGGATGGGTCACCCTCCCCATCACTGAGCAATCCTTGTAAATCATCCTCGTCTGATATCAGGTCTCCAATCTCAACCGAACCTGCTTCATCGGGTGCATTTACGGTTTCTAACTCTTCATCGCCTGGATTCAGTAGGAGCAGGGGAGCGTCACCGAACATTTCATAATTAGCATCATCTGTATCGGCGTAATTAAGACTTATATTATCGACAACGATGTCAGCCATCGAATCTGATCGGTCCTGCTCATCTACAAAATGATTAGATTCCAACTCTCGCTCGAGAGGCGCTACATCATCATTGTGACCTTCATCATCAACGCGTTCCCCTTCGACACTTTCATCCGTTTGCTCGTAGCCCTCTTCGCCGTCAATTGGGAGTTCATTTTTCCCCTGCAAAGAATCAACTTCGGGTAAATCATCAAAATCGAGATCAAAGTCGACTTCCTTTTTATCGAACTCGCCACCCTTCTTGTCAGTCCACGCGTCTCCAAACCAGAACTCGTCAATTTGCCCTTGATCCACGAGCGAGCCATCACTTAAGAAAATTCCGCCAGAACCATCTTTATATGAACCAGAGGCAATCGCGTACTCAGTGATTGTGACGTCAGTACCGTACTCCTCCAACAGGTACGCCTCCAGCGTTGCGTACAGTGCTTCTGGTACCGATGGATCTAACTCGCTTCCCTCCCATTTATCGACCTTGATGATTAACTCATTACCGTCTCCATCAGTCGCCAGGAATACAACATGATCGATCTTCTCGGTTAACAAGCTGCCGTTAGAATCCTCAGAATCATCATCTGAATCGGGCTGATCGTCGTCGTCGTCATCCGAATCGGGCTGATCATCATCGTCATCATCTGAATCGGGCTGATCGTCGTCGTCATCATCTGAATCGGGCTGATCATCGTCGTCATCATCTGAATCCGGCTGGTCATCGTCGTCATCATCCGAATCGGGCTGATCATCATCGTCATCATCCGAATCCGGCTGGTCATCGTCGTCATCATCCGAATCGGGCTGATCATCCTCGTCATCATCCGAATCGGGCTGATCATCATCGTCATCATCCGAATCGGGCTGATCATCATCGTCATCATCCGAATCGGGCTGATCATCATCGTCATCATCTGAATCAGGCTCGGGCTCAGGTTCAGGTTCAGGCTCCGGTTCCGGCTCAGGCTCAGGCTCAGGCTCCGGTTCAGGTTCAGGTTCAGGTTCAGGTTCAGGTTCAGGCTCCGGCTCGGGCTCGGGCTCTGGCTCGGGCTCCGGCTCGGGCTCCGGTTCAGGTTCTGGTTCCGGCTCGGGCTCTGGCTCAGGCTCAGGCTCCGGTTCAGGTTCAGGTTCAGGCTCCGGCTCGGGCTCTGGCTCGGGCTCGGGCTCCGGCTCAGGTTCCGGCTCGGGCTCTGGCTCGGGCTCCGGCTCCGGCTCCGGCTCCGGCTCCGGCTCCGGCTCCGGTTCGGGCTCCGGTTCAGGCTCAGGTTCGGGCTCGGGCTCGGGCTCGGGCTCGGGCTCAGGTTCGGGCTCCGGTTCAGGCTCTGGCTCTGGCTCGGGTTCCGGTTCAGGCTCCGGCTCAGGCTCAGGCTCAGGCTCAGGTTCCGGCTCCGGTTCAGGTTCAGGCTCAGGTTCAGGCTCAGGCTCCGGTTCTGGCTCGGGCTCGGGCTCGGGCTCCGGTTCAGGCTCAGGCTCAGGTTCCGGCTCAGGTTCAGGCTCCGGCTCAGGTTCTGGCTCGGGCTCCGGTTCAGGTTCTGGTTCCGGCTCGGGCTCTGGCTCTGGCTCAGGTTCGGGTTCCGGTTCAGGCTCGGGCTCGGGCTCGGGCTCGGGCTCCGGTTCAGGCTCAGGCTCAGGCTCTGGTTCTGGCTCTGGTTCTGGCTCCGGTTCAGGCTCGGGTTCGGGCTCGGGTTCCGGCTCTGGCTCGGGCTCGGGTTCCGGCTCGGGTTCGGGTTCGGGTTCAGGTTCCGGCT